>NZ_JBZAJC010000005.1:0-213070 GCF_058215915.1 Pradoshia sp. Z3_51
TCGCCGTCAGCCAATAGGTTCACGGTGATGCTTTCAGGACGCTTACCATCTTGATCTTCCGCATCTTCCCATGTTTTGGTACCGGAGACTTCTGTTACCTCAGGTGTATGGGTATTGATGATGTTATAGCCATCATAGGTTGGTGTATAACCTTCAACGGCTTCCTCACTCACGGTATAGACGATTTCTTCACCTGCCGCATACTTCGGTAGACCCGTGAAGCTGTATGCCCAGTTATCTTCCTCAGTTACCGTTGCGCTATCAACTTTCTCGCCGTCAGCCAATAGGTTCACGGTGATGCTTTCAGGACGCTTACCATCTTGATCTTCCGCATCTTCCCATGTTTTGGTACCGGAGACTTCTGTTACCTCAGGTGTATAAGTGTTCGTGATGTTATAGCCATCAACGGATGATGTATAACCCGCAACGGCTTCCTCACTCACGGTATAGACGATTTCTTCGCCAGCCTCATATTTCGGAAGATTCTCGAAGCTGTATGTCCAGTTACTTTCCTCTGTAACCGTTGCGCTATCAACTTTCTCACCATCAGCCAATAGGTTTACGGTGATGGAATCAGGGCGTACTCCGTCTTGGTTCTCCGCATCTTCCCATGTTTTGGTACCGGAGACTTCTGTTACCTCAGGTGTATGGGTATTGGTGATGTTATAGCCATCATAGGTTGGTGTATAACCCGTAACAGCTTCCTCACTCACGGTGTAGACAATTTCCATGCCAGCTGCATATTTCGGAAGTTCAGTGAAACGATATGACCAGTTATCTTCCTCAGTAACTGTTGCGCTATCAACTTTCTTGCCGTCAGCCAATAGGTTTACAGTGATGGAATCAGGGCGTACTCCGTCTTGGTTTTCCGCATCTTCCCATGTTTTGGTACCGGAGACTTCTGTTACCTCAGGTGTATAAGTGTTCGTGATGTTATAGCCATCAACGGATGATGTATAACCCGCAACGGCTTCCTCACTCACGGTATAGACGATTTCTTCGCCAGCCTCATATTTCGGAAGATTCTCGAAGCTGTATGTCCAGTTACTTTCCTCTGTAACCGTTGCGCTATCAACTTTCTCGCCATTCGCCAACAGATTCACCGTGATGGATCCTGGACGCTTACCATCTTGGTTGTTGCTATCATTCCATGTTTTGGTACCGTTAACTGTTGTTATGTCCACATCCGTTTTTACTGTATTAGTAGTAGATGTTTTATTATTTTGTACATCTTTTACATCGGCTTTGTTATAAATAACATATTTATTACCAGGAGTTGTTATATTATCTTTTACTTTAGCTTTAAAGGAAACAGTAACTTCTGAATCACTATTAAGCTGACCAATATTTACCGTCAATGTTCTCCCAATAAATGTCACTGTTTGTTCTTCTGTGGGTTCATTTTCATTGATAAGAACAGAACCTTCAACAAATTCAAGCCCCTCATCTAAAACGTCAGTTATCACTACTTCAGGTGCATCTGCTTTACCAATATTTTTGGCAGTAACCGTATAATCAAGCGTATCACCTAATTTAGCTTCTGATTGACTTACAGATTTCGAGGTTTGAATGTTTGGAAAGGCTATGGAAGTTGTAATTTTCAAGTGAGATTCAGTAGTGTGGCGTTCCATATAGAAAAAGTCAAAATCATATGTTCCACCTAACTCCAACCCAAGTTTTTGAGCCGTTTCCGCATTTAAGGTAATGCTTCCTTTTTCTTGATTATGAATACCACCTAAATCCATAGCTAGCTTACCATTGATAAATACCCACACATCATCATCACCGTTAAATTCAAATACCTCTCCACCTAAATACGTAAAAGATGTATGCATCTCCAAGGTAAAGTGGTAGTTATGGTTCCTTCCTTCATTCCCCAGTGCATCATTATCAATTGGGTAGAATGCGTCACTGTTATACGAATATGTCTTCCCATCACTATTTAATTTTAGCGGTAAAGATTTATTACGTACCCTATTTGGATCTGAAACAGTAAATAATTCTTTGAGTTTTGTCATTATTTCTGCATCAGTGTTTTCACTATACATTAACTTTTTTGTATATGAAACTATTTTATCAGTGTATTCCGGCTTCTTCCCGGAACCAATATCCCCTTTCACAAATCCCGTCACTACCCCATTATCAGGATAACTAGGAAGTTTTGATTCAAATAAAACACCATCCGCAGGAAAGTCGCGAATTGTAATTGGTAGGTTTAAATCACCAGTAGTATTTAGCTTGGCATCAGATGCCGTAGATTCTCCACGGTTAAAAGGAAAATCCGCTGCTGGCTCTACTTCATTCACAGCTTTTTCTTTACTAGTGGATGCTTTACTATCTTTTACATCCTCTGATTCTTTTTCGTCGTTCTCTTGTAATAAAGTAACAGGATATTCCTCGTCATTCTCTTCCGGAGGAGTTACTGATTCATTATCAGTAGAATCTTCCTCCACCCCTTCATCTTCAGTTGTTGATTCTTCACCCTCAGTTGAATCTGGGGTACTCTCTTCCGCTGTTACTCCTTCTTCCTCAGTTGTACCTTCTGTTGTTTCATCAGTTGTCACTTCTGGTTCTGGTGATGTGACCTGAATCGCAACAGATTGAGTACCTCCGTTCTGAGAAGTTAGTTGTGGCATGTAGTCACCAGCTGCATCTGCTGATACCTGCACTTTCACAACTTGATTACTTTCTTCTTTCCAAGTAAAACTTAAGGATTGAGCATCTTTATTACTGATTTCAATATTGTCTTGACCTTCAGTAAATTCCTTAATACTCAAACCAGTTGGTACAGAGAATGTTAATGTACCAGAATCTTCTCCACTGTCAGTAAGTGTCGCTGTTAGTATATCTCCTACTTGAGCAGATGGATTGTCGAAACTGATTTCAACAGTTGTACTGTCAGCATTAACATACTGAGTTACCGGAGTTAAAATCGTTTGAACAAGAAGAAAAAGCAATGTCAGAATTGAGAATGCTCTTTTTCTCGTACGTTTTTTCATGTAGTACCTACTCCGAGTCGATCTCATGATTCACACACCCTTATGAAGTTTTTGGAGCAGCTTTTAAAGCCCTATTGAAATAATTTCGCAGAACATCTCCCTTCATTTATATTATTTACTAGAATAATAGTGAAAATAATAACTATTCTAATAAACTATTTACATCATTATATTATCAATTTTTACACAATTTAAACTAATGTAATTATTTACAATAGTTATATTAATATACAATTAGAGATATGGGATTAAGCTTGTGAAACATGCGGAAATCATGGTATCTGAAGGGGTAGTTAGGAGGTTATGTTTTTTTTAAGGATGGATGAAATGTTTACAAATTAGTGAAAAATAAACTTGGCATTTCAATCTCTTGTAGATAGATTGCAAATTTTGATTCATTGCGGACTCCATTATACATGCAGACAAATAAAAAAAGCCTAAATTAAAGGCTTTTCAAAAAGAGCTATCTTTCCTTTTATACCATCATTTAAAATACACGGTTATACTTTCTATACTGATAGATTTTTTATATAGCAGCATTAATTGACTTACTGAGTCAACTTAGTATCAATGTACTCTCTAAATTCCTGCAGTTCCTTTTCCTCCGGCCTGTTGCCATCCATAACCTTTTGTACCGTTTCAGCTACCATTTTAGGCAGTGTATTTATTGCCCACTCACCCGCTTCTTGTTTAGAAGTAATGATTCCTGCTTTTACATACCAATACACCCTAACCATATTTAACACACAATACTTTGGATCCTTCTCTAAGTTAACAAGACACTCCCGATAATCTTCCATTACGGATGATAGATAATCACTTTGGGGAACTAGCGGGAAAACTTCTTCAATTGGAGGACCCTCAAGGCAAATCCCACGTCTATGAAGAATCGTGATATGGGCAGCTAAATCTGGATCTTTTAAGTCTGCTTTATTAAGATAGTAGTCTGCATCCTCTTCATACTTTTCTCTCCAATATTCACTGTAATGGAAATCATACGGACAAGGATGCTGCCAATTCTTTAGTTGATCTTTGTTTAAAAAACTGACTTCAATCGGAAATGGTTTTCCGGAATTGGATAGAAAATAATTAACTAACTCCTTTTTAGCCTCAAAGGTTAGTGGATTTTCAGTCACTACGATAAGATCGATGTCACTGGACTGCGGATTAAATCCATCCATAGCTAATGAACCATGAACATAGACCCCTTTAAAATTATCTTGAAGACTTTCTTTTATTTGCTCTAAAACCTTATAGACATAATCTTTTATTTCGGTTGTGCTTGTTTCCCATGAATAAATCATACTTACACCCCTCAATGAATTATTTACTCTTACTCTATTTGTTTACGGAATTTTGCTCATACTATCACATTATCTGTGATCAAAAAGCGAGTTAGACCGCATTCACATGAAAATTTTTCCTTCCATACTTACACAATAGTATAAAAACAAATAAATATCCATTAAAGATTGGATAATATGGCTACCAAAAAACACAAATAGTCTATTACGGACACAAAAGTGCCAAACTATTTATGATTTAAATTGAAAAATCGGTAGGAAGAGGTGGTGTTACGTTCATTCAGGTATCATTCTAGTAAATAAAAATGGCATTAACTTAAATACTGTTTGATTTTACTAAATAGTTTGTCGGAGTAAACTTATACTTCTAAAGGTGGAATATTTCGGATAATAATAAAATGCTAGACTGGATTTTAACATAAGATATAGAAGACATTATATTTATAAAAAATGGACGATCGAATTAGCTTAGGAGATGCAAATGATTTTATTAATATTGCCATGTCTTTATTGGAAAACTCTTTTTCAATCTGAAAATAATAAAAAACACGACCCTGCTAGTAACGAAACAGGGTCATGCTCGATTCATCATCTAGCATTCAGCTTCATTCAGTTGCTCTAATGCTCTCATAGCTAAACTCGAAAAATAGTATGCCACTCCGGCAAGGCTTCATCTTTCAACTCAATGGTCGGATGATGCCATTCTTGCGACCATTTACGCCCATCCACATAAAGAATCCCGTCTACACTCGCTTATATTACGAGCTTTTTCTTTTTTGTTCCTTTTCAACCCTCCCCCTGTCAATGGACAGGAAGGTTCAACTTTTGATAAGGTGAATATGAAACAAATCAAACCATCTGTAACAGATTAATAAGGTAAATCAACAAATCAACAAATTAACAAATTCTATCAAGAGTTCATCATAATATGGACTCTTTTTTCTTAATATTTTGTATTTATGAAAAGGACTCTATTTTATATAATTTTAAAAGAATGTAGTGAAAATCTTTGAATTAAAAGGGAGTGTTACTATCTTTAGCGTATTTTCTACATTTAAGGTACCAGGAGAAAAAAGCGAGGAAGTTATAAAGATTTATAGAAACCGTTCCCGGAAAGTCGATCAGGCTCCCGGATTCATTGATTTTTTCCTCTTACAGAATGAGAAACATCCTGATGAATTGATCGTTCAATTGATATTTGAAGAGAAAGAGGATTATCTTAACTGGGTGAGGAGCAGCCAATTCAAAGAGATTCACGAATTAGAAAAAAAGTATCCTGATCAAGAATTAGCCGGTGTTATACCTACAGTGACAAAATATAAGGTAGTCTGCAAGTAATGAATACAACTCTATTCATTGAACAAGTGACAAAACGAATCTATGCACTCGACCCATCCTTACAGGAACGCTATGGTGATAAAGGAAAAGACAAATGCCAGGCAGATAATAAACACCATCTTGATCATCTACAAACGGCCTTTGAATTAGATAATGCAAAAGTATTTACGGATTATACATTCTGGTTAAATGGGATTCTGCAAAAATACGGAATGAAGACACAAACACTGTTGGATAATTTCGTGATCATAAAAGAAGAGTTGGAGCAAATTTCTGATATGCCAGATATAAAAAAGAAAATGTACCTATCATTTTTAACAGATGCCATAGACATCCTTGAGTGCGAAAAAGCCAAAGAGGAGGCATAACTATATGCAATCGATTATCGATTTCACTAGCATCTTACTTTCTGGCAATTACAATAAAGCCTGGGATTATATTAAATCTCTTAAACATCTTTCAACTTTAGATATCTATGATCAACTCCTAACACCTGCCATGCAGCGAATTGGGGACTTATGGGAAAATAATGAGATTACAGTAGCCGATGAACATATAGCGACAGCCACCTGCGATTTTGTTTTATCCAGATTGGCGTTTGAGCATAATCTGAACCCAACACCTTATACTAAAAAAGCAATGTTTCTTTGTATAGAAGGAGAGCAACATTATATTGGCTTAAAAATGGCAGCACAATTATTCAAGGAAAATGGCTGGGAAACCAAATATTTCGGACCGAATCTTCCTCTTGAATATGCGCTACATACTGCCACTGAATGGAAACCTGATGTCATCGGACTTTCCTTGACCATTGTCACCCATTTACCAAAGTTGAAATCATATACAGACAGCTTCAAGGAATTACCTCTGCCTCCGAAAATCCTTATTGGCAGCAGATTGGGCAATAAATATGATTTAAAAACGTACTCAAGCGGAGATCCCATCATCGTAACGGATTTATCGGATATAGAGACGTGGCTAAAAGATTATTCTATAGGAGAGACTAAAAATGCAATGTATTGACACACCACTACCACTTCCCTATATAATAGTAGACTATAATGGAAAAATTCTGCAATACAATTCCCTGTCATCTAATCTATTTAATTTAGACACCTCAGATATTTCAGGGATTATTGATGATGAAAGTATGAACAAGCTTGTCAAAGCAAGCTTATCGAATGAAAGTACGCAACAATTAGAAGTGAATGTTCATACGAAGGAGTCCTCGTTGGCCTTATTTGATCTATATTTATCAGATGATTCAAACGGAAGAATGCATATTCTTTTTGTCTCCAAGGAAAAGAACAATCAATTATATCTTGATAAAATTATAGAATTGCAAGAAAGACTGGCACACACAGATTTTGAATTGCTCGAGCAAAAGGAAAAACTCGAAGACGTGCTCATGCGATTAAACAAACTATCCGGGCCCTTTATCCCTCTGTCCGATAAAATGTGCTATATCCCTTTATTCGGGGACATAACATCTGAAAAAATCAATTTGATATCCGAACATGTCCTCCACTCAGTCTTTAATGGAGAGTATCAAAATATCCTGATAGATTTAACGGCTGTTGGTGAGGTAGAAGATGATGGTATCAAAAAATTAATCGACCTCATCCGTACGCTTCGATTTATGGCAGGAAGCAAGATTCAACTAATCGGCATTCAACCAAGACCGGCAAAGGTTCTCTCTACCTATGAACTTGAAAGTATAGTTGAATTCAAATCATCCCTGCAATATATCTTACAGAATGAATATGCATGATGATTAACAGCGTTTATTATAATCAGTCTTTCATGCCAATCTCTAAAAAATTACTATTCATCAAGTTGTAATCATACTGATAGGTCAGAATAGTTATCCTTTCAGTATGATGGATCAACAACTCCCTTCCTACTTCATCCAAACAGATAATATACATTGAAATGGATTGCTCCCTATCTAAGAAGACTATTATATGTGCTCACCTTAATAGAAATTCGTCTATAAGAACTATGGATTTAAATTTATTCTGTCGGAAAAAGAGTTCCTCGAGAGAGAACAACACTTTTTAGTCTTTTATATGTTCTAAAATAAATAACCATTTAAACTAGGATTATTTAGGTATTTTTCAAGGATTATAAACTAGTATTTACACCAGTATCAATCATCCACTTTCGAATACATTTTGTTGTTTCGAACTCCTGAAAAGTAAGCTTTGGATATGTATGCGGTTTACGACGAATAGCATCCGACTTCTATATTAATTCTTTATTTATCATCGATTCCTTTTTTCATTTAGCTTATAAAAATAGCCAAAACAGTTTCAACTGCTTTAGCTAAATTTTCGATTCAATATTCATAATAGAAAAAGCGACAAAAGTCATCAAAAAAGTTAGTTTATTATTCGTTGTTTTGATTTTACAGTATCTCTAAACTCAAAAAAAGCTTATCTAATTATCCAAGTAGTACTTTATCTAAAATTAAGATTAAACTATCTTTTATTTTTTCTTCTGAAGCTAGTAAATCAATCGATTCAGTGTAAATGTACATATGCTCGTCTTCTGAATATTTGATACGATAAGTGTTTCCTGGCGTTCCATGAGATAACAATACTCCTGTAATAGATGAATCACTCTGTAAATGCAACGAGAACATATAAGATAACATCTGGTAATAAGCATTATTATTTAATTTATTTTCTGCAGTTATATCTATATATTTAGTATCTATTACTACTTTTGGCTTATTATGCATGTCATATATAATAATATCCGGTAACATTTTCAGATATCCCTTATCTCTCCCCCGTACTTCATCATATTTATTAACATAATTTATACCAACTTGTTCTTCAACGCAATATTGCGGATATTGCTCTTCTATTATCTCTTTAATTAATAAAAAAATGTACTTTTCAAACAATTCATCCATCTTTATTAGAAAGTTACAAAGGATGTTCTCGCCTTTTTCCAATGTTGAAAAAAAGTTCCCTTTCAAAAATATTTCTGACAAATACATAATTGTTTCATAATGCTTATTTAGTCTGTTTTGTCTATATTTTATACCCGATAAATTTAAATTAACTTTTATATTTAGTAATTGGTTAAATTCATTTTTAAAATAAATCAACGTATTTTTTTGTTTATTGCCAGTAGGTAGAAGTAAAATTTTATTTATTGTTTCGTAGATTATTAAGTTTTCTGTTGTTGTATGGTTCAGCTCGTTAAATTTAACATAGAAACTCTTTGGAATTAAATTTCTTCTAACCTGGTTACTTATTTGTATTCTTCCCCTTAGATAATTTAAGTTCTCGCTTTTTGAATTATACTCTTTTGAAAAACCTATTCTCTTTATTTTCCAGAGTTCTGATATATAAATGTCTATAAGTTGATTTATAAAGCTTGAACCATTTTCAACAGTAACAAGAACTTTCGGATCAAATGACCATATAATTTTGTTTTTTTTAAATCTATATTCTGTCTGATGAATCTTTTCAAGTATTAAAAAGACTTTGACTAAGTGACTAACTTTTGAGTAGAATCTGTAAGTTATATTACCTACCTTTATTATACCAACTGAATTTTTAAGAGAAAAAATTTTGTTATTTTCGTATACCTTTGTTGTAAAAAATTCTCCTCCAAAATTTTTATTTAAATATTTTTCCTCAGGTGAGTTAAGCTTGATGATAAATGAACTATTTTCGTTAAGATTTTTATCTTTTATACCTTTATTCTTCATTTAAACTCACCATATAGTTAATAAAATCTAAAATAATATCTTTGTTTTCTTTTTCAAACCCACTATCTATACTAATATAAATGTTATCATCCATATTAATATTAAAAGTATCAATTAATGTTTCAAATTCACCTAAAAAATATTCCTCAATCATTGGAAAAATATCATACTTCCAGGCATTTATTATGTCTTCATCGGTAAAGACATCATCGATCATTAGGAAAGAATGTCCAATAAGTTTATCTGGACCAATAAACGGGATTTTGACAATCTTTTGATTGATAGTTTGTATTGCAATCGCAGATTTATATAACAAATTGTCACTCATATCATGATTATTAGGTCTATATTCATAATTTTCTACAATTAAATCTAAATTTGGATTAGAAGGGATAAAATCAAATCTTCTTCTTAAAGCAATATCTAGAGAGCCTATACTTTTATCAGAAGTATTCATGGTACAAAGAAAAATAATATTTTTGGGAATACCAAATTCATCATGTGTATATGGTAACTTTACACTAATTTCATTATTTCCTCCTAGCCTCTTATCGCTTTCAATCAGAGTGATACATTCCCCAAATATTTTAGCAATATCACCTCTGTTAAATTCATCAATTATAAAAACATAATTTTCTGCAAAATCCCAGTTGATACTGTTCCTGTTGTCCTTGTAATAATTAAAACAAGTCTTCCAATCGATATCTGGTGACGAAAAAGTTTTCAACAATTCTGTTTCACCATTTTCATTCTCAAGAATGTTATTTTTAATAACATTCTGCAATGCAAACTTACAAAATTCTTTAAATATACCTGTTTTATAATAATACCTAAGTTCGTTGTTTTCTGTCTTTACCGAAATACCTTCTATGAAGTCTTCGTACTCATATGATGGATGAAATGTTACCATTTCAATGTACCCATTATTTTTATATTCGTAAAAAACTGATTTATTTCTTTCCCTTTTTTCTTTAGTTGCCTGTTTTATTATATAAATTTTCTCTTGTGAAGATAAAGTATCATTTTGTTCACTTATGTCAAAATCATCTAAAATCGATAAATTGGAAATCAATTTTTCACCATGACTATTTAAGTAATATTTTTTACACCTTGGGTCTATATCTTCTGATAACGTTATTAATTTTAAATCCAATAAATAAGTGACAACCCAATCTAAAAACGACATATCATCATGTGTATAGTTAAAACATTTCTGGAGTAGTACCTTCTCATCATATGTAGGAATTTTATTATTTTTCAATGTAAATATATACCCCTGTTCAAGAATTAGCCACAATGCACATAAAATAGTGTTTTTCCACAGAGTCATACTACTCACATTTGTATTAGTTAATACTTCATATAACGTTTCTCTTACAAAAAGAGGTAATTCTCGAACTGGGAATCCATCTTTATCAGAATCAATGTCTAAATCGGTCAAGTCAATCCCATTGTCAGAAAGAAAATTAATATATTGTTCTTTTAAAATTTGTCCTCTAGTATTTAGGGTTATATTTTCTCGTGAATGTTCTTTCCAATCCTCTTCCGTCAAGTCAAAGTTAGTATATGCCCTTTCGTGTTGAACGTATGATGAAGATCCACCCCATCCACGTTGATTTACCACGTAATCTTTATTTAGAGTATTTGTACCTTCAACAATAAAAAGTTTCATTAGTTTATTTAGTGAACTTAAATTCCTATATGTTTTTTTCCCAGGCTTATACTTTTGATTTTCTAAAAAAATATGATTTGTGTTATAAAAACTTTCGAATTTACTCTTATACAACCCTACATCAAATTCTTCTATATCTTCTTCAAATTGAGCATCTTCCTGACTCTCTCCAACAAGATAGCTAAGGGATTTTTCTCTTAACTTAAATGTTTTTCCTGTTCCTGGCGGTCCATAATAAATCAGTTGTTTTTTCTTCATAAAAAAACACCCCTAACATTACAAATTAATCCTTATAAATAATAGTAGCTAAGTATTTTTCTAAAAGCAATGCAAAGGACTGTTGTATAGTACAACAGTCCTAAATATCCTAAATATTCAACTGTAACTGCTTTACATCTTTCCCCATAACTTTAACACTTTGATTTTTGTCTCTTGAAATCAACATTTTTGCTATCTCATAAGCAAGAAGCGGTGGTACAGCATTTCCAACTTGCTTATATTGACTTGATTTAGTACCGACAAATACAAAATCATCAGGAAACGATTGTATTCTAGCACACTCCCTAATAGAGGGAACTCTATTTTCATGGTAGTGGAAATAGTTTCTATGTCCAGTGTCAATGGTATGAGATGGAAGCTGACTATTCATACGCTGAAAAGCTTTATTGTACTTTCTGACTTGCCAGTATTCAGGCGGTAAATCTTTTATCGAACCACCATCTGGTACCATTGATATAATGTTTATAGTTTGGGAAGTATGATTAGTATGATTATGATTAAATACCTTAGAAGAATTTTTCCGCATTAATTTTTGATAGCTATTTTGGGGCTCACTCTCATAATCATAAATTTCTTCATATTCTTGCTTACTATCTAGCAAAGGTAAATCTGATAAAGCTTCAAATGTTGATACTTTAGCAGGATTTTTTAAAGGATATACAAATTCTCCTTCATCTAATATACCAACAAAGAATACTCGATATCTATTTTGTGGTACCCCAAAATCTGCTGCATTAAGTACTTGTGGTTCATATACTTTGTAACCTAATGATCCGAACCTTTCCATGATATCTTCTTTAAACATCCCTTTATTTAAGGTCATTAGTCCCTTTACATTCTCAATAACAAAAAATTTGGGCCTAATTTCTTTTACTACCCTAAAATATTCTAAGTAAAGATGGTTCCTTTCATCATTAATATCTCTCGTTCCCACAGTACTGAAGCCTTGACACGGAGGCCCTCCTATAATGCCTTCAATATTATGTTCACTTTTTAACTTCTTCAGATTATCATTAGTAAGTTTTGTTATATCCATATGTTTAGCAATTGCTTTTTCTCGATTATAATTATATGTTTCTATAGCATCTTTCCAAAAATCAATAGCAAGGACTGATTCAAACCCTGCCATTTCAAATCCTAAACTGAATCCTCCCACACCGCTAAACAAATCAATTATTTTCGGTTTATCCATTTCCAATCCCCTCCTTGATTATGTCAGCAATACTTCTAGCTAATAATGGAGGAACAGCATTTCCAACTTGCCTATACTGGCTTGTTCTTGACCCCAAAAAGACAAAATTATCATTAAATGATTGTAATCTTGCAGCTTCTCTTACTGTAGGAATTCGGTGAAATATTGTATGAAAATAATTACTATGAGCATTACCAGTATCAATAGTTACTGAGACATCTTCTTCATTTAATCGTTTGTATGCCGATGAATGTCTATTTTCTCTTTGGTTAGGAAATAACTCAACAGGGATATCTCTCCAATTTCCACCTTGTGGTACATAAGAGATCCTTTGTTGTTGAATATCAGCAGGGTACACTATTTCATGATTGTCAATTTTATTCTCTACATTTCTAAGATATTTCCTATAAGGAGTATTAGGTTTGGAAGTAAGATAATAGGTCGAACTCTTTTTTTCTGCATATTGTTCTATGTCATACAATTCTCCTATAGCATCTTTTACTAATACCAAGGGTTTCTTTACGAGTTTGTCAAAAGTAATCTGAGGAATATCCTTTCTAGTTGCTAAAAAGAATGCTCTTAATCGTTTTTGCGGAACTCCGTATTCGGAAGCATCCAAAACGATACTATCCACGTTATACCCAGCATTTTCTAATATCTCATATATTTTTTTCTTTGCATAACCATTATCTCTAGTCAATATGCCCCTGACATTTTCAATAAGAACCACTTTAGGGTTAAGGACTTCCACAAATCTAATGTATTCAAAGAATAATTTATTACGAGGATCATCTGTGTCTTTCTGCCATCTATTAGCAGAGGAAAAGCCCTGACATGGAGGTCCTCCAACAATAACGTCTATATCACCTAATAAATCAAACATAAAAGGAATATCATCATTACTAATTTTTTCTATATTTTCACAAAATGCTTGGGCATTTTTGAAATTCCTATTAAAGGTCTCTACCGCATCTTTGTTTAAATCGAGTCCCCCAACTATTTCAAAGCCAGATAATCTAAATCCTTCACTTATACCTCCGCAACCACAAAACAAATCTATCACTCTAGCTACCATTTCAATGCTCACCTTTCACAAGTTACAAATTGAGTTCTACTATTTTTATATTTATTTCTTCATCTGAGATTCCTATATACTTTTTAGTTTGTTTACATGAATTATGATTAAATAATTTTTGCAAGTATTTTATATCTCCATATTTTTTATAAAAGTGATAACCATAAGTTTTTCTTAGAGTATGTGTTCCTACTTTCGTTTTTAAACCTATTTCTTGTGCTGCGTCATTTAATATCCTGTATGCATGCGACCTATCAATTGGTTCATCACCTTTTCTACTAGCAAAAACATAATGATTTTCTATATCATCTTTTTCACATTTTAACTGTTTATATGTATAGAAACATTCTGTTACAATTATATTTAATGGAATTTTATATTTACTTACATTTAAAATCAAGGTCTCACCTTGGACTGTAAAGTCTTTAAATTTAAGATTTAATAGATATGATAGCTTTAGGCCAGTATTTATCCCAAGTATAAAAAAGAAGTAATCTCTGTAATTATGCTCCATCAATACTTTTTTTATGTTCTCAATATCTTCTTCTTTTCTAATTGGTTCTACTTCATTCAAACTTAACCCCCCAATACAGCAAAACATTGAATTCGTATCAATATGCTGTATTCATTATATGCTATCTATATTTTAATTGCAAGAATATATGTTTGCTTCTAGTGAATCTACTTAACTTAAGATATTGCCAGAAATTCAATTCCTTCATTCTTGTAAAATATTCCTTTTTGAAGGTTTTCCTTTAATTACCTTTGAAATCCATTTTGACGCTTTTCAGCTTCCTGATATGTCACATTTCCGCAATAAATTGTAAGATGACTCTAATTGTTGGCAAACTAAGATTCATCCAAAAATAAGAAAATGAATTGATAGAATTTCTTAACTACTTCAACAAATCTAAAAGATAGACAATTTATTTGGAATCTATAAAACAGAAAATAAAAAGCAACCAATATAATATTTGAACTATCCTCCCATTTAAGGACAGTTTAAAAAGGCGCCTATGAGGCTAATAATTGATCCGGCGTTCTACCAGGGTCATTTTATTTAGGCCCCTTTGGGAATGATGATGATTATATTCCTGGATAACTCGATCCACTTCTTTCTTTACTTCCTTCAAATTATCAAATCTTTATATTCTGCTATATCTTTGAAATGTCCGAAGAAGCTCTTCATCGGGGCGTTATCCCAACAGTTACCCTTTCGGGACATCAATTGAGTTAAGCCAAGCTTTTCCACTTTGCTTTGGAAGAGAGGATGCGTATAGTGCACGCCTTGGCCAGAATGCAGCAGAGATTCTGGATGAAACTGATTGCCAACAGCTGCCTTTAACCTTTCTAAGGTTTTGCCATGAATTTAAAGAAGATGGCAAATTGGACTTGGGCAAGTCCAAAACTGACCTAAATAAGAGCGAAAGATTGGTCTATCCTTCGAAAAAAACAAAAAATTAAGAAAGGAATTCAGAATATGGACTCCATAGAGTCATTCTGAATTCCTTTTGTCTACAATACGAGATTAATGAACGGCTTCTTTTATATGATTCTCTATGTCAGAGTATTGCTCATCAACAAAATTATCCCAACATTCTTTCCTCTTACACCATTGCGTTACATTAGTTCCTGCCACCGGTGGATTTGTAATGTGTTTCCAAGTGTATGAAGCTATAATTCTCAAATTGTACTGAAGTTCGATACTTATGCTTTGTTGTTCCCAAATTTTTAAAAAGTCTAGCTTTCCTTTATAAATATAGGAGAGCATTGATATAGTATAAGTTATCACATTAGCTTTATAACCTGGTAAATCTAATTCTTTAATTATTTTGTCACACGTATTAAATAAGATTCCTTTCGCAACAGTTTCTTTAAAGAAAACTGAATCTACGTTAATATCTTTCTCATCAATAAGACTGATAAAGGCTTCAAAGTTTGTCTCTCCACCTTTACTTACAATGTGAGGGCTTTGATTCCATGACATAAAATACTTAGCTATATTTGTTTTGCTAAGTACTTTGTTTTTAGGATTTTCCTTTTGAAACGCCTTCTTCTTCGCTGGTGTAGTTTGTCTATTTACTTCTACTAGGTATTGTCCCCTTGCTCTCTCAAAAAACCATTTAGAGTTAGATTTTGTACCATCACTAGAAGGTATCCATGTTGTCCTCGAAATAGCTTCTAAATTTATTAAACAAGGATGATTGGCTTTCAAATCTGACATAGATATTTTATTTTGTGTATTTGCATATTCGGATATCTTTGCTGTCATATTATTCATTCCAATATCCGATTGCACTACCGTCAACTTTATTTGAACAAAAACATTAGATAAATCTATGCCTTCTTTTAAAGCATGAAAAACTGATGCAGTTGTTTGACCACCATTTACAATTTGCCAACCCTTCACCTTTTTAACTTTAAAAAGGTTTGAACCTTCCGACACTATCTCTAATATTGCGTCTTCTGCGACAGTTGATATCCCGTTATTATAAGCCACAAACATCTCCTTATTTTTCCTGAGTGTGTCTCTAATTCCTCTATTAACATTTCCTCTTGCTTGTAAGAAAGACCTCACATTTCTTTCAATAAGACGTTGACCCCATAAATCATAAGACATTGCTAACAAGTCAGCCGGTATGAACCCCATATAGCAATCGAAATGAGCATCTTCATTATTTGGTACCTTAATTAATTCAAATGTTTTACCAAAATATTCTTCAAAATTTATTTCTACATTATCTAAGCCTTGATTTTCATTTATTAATTGATAAAGTCTTTCTATATCCCAAATATGATATTTGGATTTTATTCCCTCAACATGAGGAAGCTCAACTTTTTCATTCACCTTATATAAATTGTTTGTAAATAAAAAGAATTCAACAGATTTAATCAATTTACCATGTTGTTCATAGATCAACTGAGCAAGTGGGTAATCTTCCGCTGTTTCTTCCATCTCATTTTTCATACCCGATATAGATTTTGAATAATATTTAACTGCTCTTCTAAGTGTTTTTTCAACATTTGTCTTACTAATTGTTTTACCAAATTTGTACTTATCATATTCAGCTATAAAAACACATAAAGTTTCTTGTTCCTCCTTCAAAGAATAGGCATTAACTTTTATCCCTTGACCAGACTTTTGACCAAAACTCAGCTCGATATCTGTAATAATTCCATTTTCTGATAGGTATTCACCCATCTTTTCTACAAAGATTTGCTCAGAATTTGAAGCCATATCATATTGACTCTCTATTTCTTCAGTAAATGTAGCAATAAAATCTTCTAATTTCATTGAATAACTTCCTTTACTTTATAAAGAACTTGTTCCTCTTGAACTTGAAATGAATTACAACTATCCAATGAGATCTGATATTTAACGTTTAAGACACCTAAAGGTAGAGTGTTTTTGGAAATTCTAGGAAATTCATTTTCTACTTTAAAATAGAAGGATTCTTTAATAATAAATTTTATTAATTTTTCTACTTTTAAGTTCGGTTCAATAATCCCACATAAAAATAACTTATTCTTAAATTCAAGTAATACATCAGGGTAATCATTAAGTAGAGCCTTTATTTCATTAATAATATCTAGGATCGTAATACCTAATCTTTTAGATTTTTCAAGCATAACACAATAAAGATATAAATCTAGTCCTTGATACGTTTCTAATTGTTCTTCGCTACTAATGGTTACTCTATATGGTTTTCCGGCACTAGATGTTTTAATTTCAACCCCTAAATCCCCTATTTGAAAATCAATTTTTTCCTTATCTGTTCCATACCATGAAGATATAATTTTATTTGGATTACCTTCCGTTTTGAGAACTTGATAAATGAATGAAAGTTCTCCCAACAACCCTTGTTGTACCTTTTCTGAGATCCCGACTGCACTATTCTTCAAAAAAAATAACTTCCACTTAAATAAAACCTTTTTAAGTCTATACTGGAGTTGATTTAAGTTGTTTGAATCTATAATGAATTCTATAATATCCGCAACAAGGTATTCGAAAATATCATTAGCAATTAGGTCTTGTTGCTCAAAAACTAAGAACCAGTTGTCCCTGTTTGTAATTGGATTAAACATCTTTTTCTGATATATATTGATCCCCTTCCAAGTCGGAAATTTATCTACTGTTTCTTTATCCAAAATTCTTGTTAATCCTAAGAGAAAGAGCCTCTTATGCTCTGTATTAATTGCAAGGAATATAGTTGCAAAGCCCAAATTCTTTATAAGTCTTGCTTTTAATTGCGATGCTAACAACATACTAACCGAAATACTATTATCTATCTCTTTATAAGTTACTCCAATTCGTTCCAATATTCTTCATCCTCAGTAAGTGAACTATTTACCACATAGTCAACTTCAGTATTTTCACTTTTACTTTCAGGGAATGATATCGCAAAGCCAAAGGGTTTATTCCCTTGAGTAAAAGTATACTTTTCCAGTGGCTCATGACATAAAGGGTACAGAATTAGCAAACCATTTTTAGGGTTACGAATAGATCTCGCCTTTTTGGAAGCAGCTTTTTTGTTTCTTTTACCTTTTTCAAGATTAAGAATCTGTTGAGCTTCCTTGAATTGAGCATCATTAAAGTCATAAAATTCATGTCCAGCAGAAGTTAAAGTCTTAATAGAGGTAAGCTCTACACTTGCCTTTGTTACTATCCCTCTACGCTGAATTCCGTCTCCAAGGTTCAAATGAGCAAACTCATTATTTTCTTTACCAACATTAATTAGTACAACCGTCCAATTTATAAGTTCGTTTTCTTCAGCTCTTTTTTCTATATATTTAGATAAACTCTTACTATTTGCTCTAGACGCAGATGAAACGGTTTGATATTCTTCCAAAAAATTAACTATGAGTTCATATCCTACACGTTCCCAATAATAGTGATTGTTTTTCCCGGAATTTACTCTTAAATCATGGCTAAATCTTTTTGTATATCGTTCTTGGATATTTGAAATTAGTCTTGATACAGCATCATAATTATTCTTATGAAAATCGCTATTGTTTACTGGAAATACGGTTGTCTGGATTAGCTCATTACTATAATCTACCTTGATTTGTTTTGCAGATCGCATTTTTAATGTATTAGTGATATACATATCTGGATGAGATTGTACTTTTAGCAAAAATTCACTTGGAGTTGCATCAATTTCTGCCATATAATCTAACTGACCTCTTAGTTCCTCTGTCGCAGATGCAATATGCTGAAACCAAGAAATAATTTCTCCTGTTGTATAAATTCTACAAACGTCTAAATAATTCTGCCTATATCCAAACCACCTACCCATTTGCATAAGTGTATCGTACATTTTGCTCGCTCTTAAGTAATAACTGACAGTCAATCCTTCTAAAGTTAACCCTCGTGACAATTTGTCTCCACCAATTGCAATGACGTTTAAACCAGTTTCTTTGTAATCGTTATATTCTAGGGAATCTTTACTATTACCGTTTATCTCTTTTATTTTTATAGAGCTTATAGTTGCATTAAGTTCATGTTCCACCATTTCCCAAGAAATATAACTCTCTATATTATCATCAAAGTGATTAGGAAATTCTTCTCTTATTTCAGCTAATTTTTCAGGATTATACTCAGAGTCAAAAAATGATTTTATTCCCAAATAATGCGGGCCTAATTTTTTACTATGTTTAACATCATTTTTTATTTCCCTTATCTCTTCGACAACTAAATCTTTCACTCTTTTCTGCACATCTTTAAACCTAGTTGTATGAATCAACATTGAATTATGCACATTTATTTGGCCTCTAATTTTCCGAATACTAGTAGCTATTAAAAATGCATATATGCTTTGTACCAAGGAATCAGGTAATATATCAGGCTCGTGATCCTTTTTATGTTTATATGGTAAGAAGTCTTCATGGTAATCTATCTCTTTTATTAATGGAGGTTTTACCGCCTCTTCATCTTCTGAGTCTAACAAGAAAAATTCCGATGGACCAACATAATTTGAAGGTTTCGGTAGGCTAATAATAAAATCTTTAGGAAATAAGTCATCGCCATGTTGGTTAGTTGAACCATATTGGTTAATAAAGATATTTGCAAAAGGTGTTGCTGTATAGCCAACATATGCCCTTTGTTCAAAGGTATTATATATATCCCTAATGTATCTATTAATTTTAGATGGATCATAGTCAGGTATCAAATCACCATTCTCATCATAGATATCAGCAGTATTAACAGATGCTTGATCTGCTTCATCGTCAATCATAAGAAATGGTATGTTTGGTACTGTCTTAAACGGCGCATCAGGAGTACTAAGTCTAGCTAGAGGGCTTGTTGTTCTAAAATACTTTAAAATACTTTTTAATACACTTACATTTTTTTTAACCACCAATAAAAGCGGCTGAACCTTTGGTTGTATATTGACCTTAGCTTTGCTAGCAGTAAAATCTCCTTTTTGATCCCTTGTAGTTAAGGAGAATACTTCAAAAAAATTCTCTCCAAAAAGCTCACCAACACCAATAGCGTTCACTTGATTTTCTAATGCCTCTTTTAGTTTATCCTTACTAGTTTCATAACCTAGCACTTCTTCATCCAATCGCATTTGCGTTTGTGATCTTAAATCATTATGCATACCGGCAAGTACAATAATTAATTTAAACCCAGCATCAATTGCTTTATTAATTACGGCTGTATAATTTGCTGTTTTACCAGATTGTACATAACCAACAACTAGTCCTCTTCTATCATATTTTCTTCCTTCTACAGATGGATCTTCCAAAAGTTCAATGATAGATTCACTTGTATCATCAAGCGAATTCACAACATTAGGCGACCACTTTTTTTTAGACAAAAGATACTTTTTGTACCTATTCCAGTATTTAAATTTCATCGTATGCTTCTTCGCTGGTAACCAAGGTATATGTTCGCTATCATCGTTGTTCAATAATATGCTTTTATGTGACATTGTTATATTCAGGCTTTTTATTAGGTCCTCTTTTAATCGAATCTTCTCATCTTCTGATAATTCGAATACAACACTAGCTCTATCAATAGCTTTAACTATTTCATCAATGAGGTTTATTTCATCTACATTAAGTTTTTCAAGTATTCTTAATGCTGTATCTCTAGCATCGTTATACATAATATCCTCCCATTATCTCATAGACAATACTTTTTAATTCTTCTTTAGAATGGTTACTAAAGCTATTGTAGTTAGCCAATTGTTCTATAATTTCTTCCAAACTATAATCATTTTCTCTAAAAATATCAATTAGCATTTTAATTTTATTTTTCTGTTCAGGGGTTACTTCCTCAACTTTAGATATTGCTGTTTGGTTTACATTAAATGAAACTAGATTTGCAGGACAGTATTCCTCTACATGAAAGAGATAAAATTTTAATTTTGCAGCAAAATCTTCATTAGAATCAAAAAGCTCCTTTAAAAAGCTATTTTTTTTATTTAAACGAAAATAAGAATTAGTTTTTGTAGAAACTTGCTCCCATATATAATCATTTATCATGTTATTTTCAGTAGATTTACCAACAGTTCTCTGATAATAAACTTCATGAGATTTATGCCTGGTCTTCTCACCGATTTTTCTTAGTATACCTATTAACTCCTGTGGAGGCTTCGCATTTGATTTTTTTATATCTATTTGCCAATTAAAATCCGACTTATTTGTTATGTCTATTTTAATTCGCGCTAACTTATATGATTCTTCACGACCAAAAAGATGTAGCCAACTTCCAGCTACCAATAATCTTTTATTTCTATAAATATAAAAACCTTGTTGTTCTAACCACCCTTTAGGTCCTGCTGCCTTTTCATATTCCGTCTTTGTCAATTTTGTATGATGCGGGAGGACGTATGGTTGAATGCGAACTATATCACCATTAATTAATATAGATTCGGGTGGTAATTCCTGAGTCGCAATTTCCTTGCTCAAAAAGGGATCCCAAGGTAGAATTCTATTACCGTTCAAGTACATTAATATCCTATTAGGTCCCTCCAAATATCTGTGAAAAACCATTGCTAAATGCTCTTCTACCATACTAATTTTATTGAAAAACTTTTGAACCTTTTTTGTAGTATAAGGCTCTTCAATAACCCTATCTAAATTTTCAATCAACACAATAGTTCCTGTATTATCTATAGAACCCAAGATTTCAGTTGATTGAGAATTATATGGACTTTTTAGTAAATCCCATTTATTTGTTTCAGCAATATGATCTAAATCCCAGCACCTAATATAAGTCTTCTCTTTCTTCCTTGTTTGAACTGTTAAGCGTTTTCCCAATGAGAATGAAGCAGTTTTTAAACCCATACCAAATCGACCTAATATCCCTTGTTTTCTTTCATTATTTGGGTTGGCTGAACCAATCTTCATTGCCAGTACCAAATCAACTTCATTCATACCAATACCATCATCTTCTATACGGACATAACTATTTTCACTATCCCAAAACATATCAATTTTTATAACGGTAGCTTTAGCATCAATACTGTTATCTACTATATCTGCAATTGCTGTTTCTAAACTATATCCAATTGCTCTTAATGAATTAATCAATGGAGCAGCATCAGGCACTACTATCTCACTGTCAAAATTACGCAAAACTTATATCCTCCTAACCATAAAAATAAAAAGCATTATCTAAACTCATTTTTCAACAACAACTTTATAGGGATAACAGCAACAAGAGGTTACTTCCAAAGATATTGTTATTAAGAATATCTTCAGCTAAATTTGTTTGTTTTAAATTTCAAAACTCTAACAAACTGAATAGGTACACCACTAATTACAGTTAAATAGACTCTTTTTTCTTATAAGATGGTTTATATCTCATTCTTTATATCTACTTCCACTCTAATTATATCATCTATTGTAACTACAAAAATTGCTATAATAAAAATTGGTTTAAAAAGTAAATTCACTTATTTTAAAACAAACAGTTATTTTTTAAAATTATTCAATAAGAGTACTGTCCCATTAAATATTCTAAATAACAATATATTACGATTATTTAATCAAGGTTACCCATTGGTTATCACCGCCAAAATTATCTTTCCTATATTCTAAAAGAACCAGCCCCCTTTATTGAACTGCCCCTTAAAATTTAGATACTCAATCTAATTTTTAAAGGGTGTTTTTTATATGGCGAAATTAAATGCTGAACAACGGATTCAAGCAATTAGAAGATATTTATACTAAGACGAATCCATGACAGAGATTGCGAAAAGTATCGGAATAAATCTGACGATTTTAAGTGGGTGGATTTGACTTTATGAAACACATGGCCCGAGGCTTTCCCTAAATCACATACAAACTATCCAGCTACTTTTAAAATGGATGTACTTACTTATATGAACGAAACTGGGGCTTCCTCCATCGATACAGTTGCGCTTTTCAACAGCTCCTCTCCTGGAATGATTGGAGTAAAAAGGTTTGAGGTAGGAGGATTTGATGCCCTTATTCCTAAGAAAAAGGGGCGGCCATCCTTGAAAAAAGACGAAGGATTAGTTAAGCACTAGCATCAGATAACTTGAAATGGAAAATGCTACTTATCCCCTGTCCTTGATTGATTTGTGTAATGGGAAAATCATCGACTCCACCTTAATGATACGCCCGTCTATCGACTTTTGGCTGATATGTTAAAACAGTTTGTAGTTCATCTCCCTGCCTGGAGATAAAGTCAATCTCCATTAGGGCTGACATTATCAGATGAGGAAGTATCAGGGGACACTCAAACAACATAAAATTACCCAAAGCATGTCCAGAAAGGGGAATTACCTGGATAACGCAGTCATTGAAAATATCTTTGGCATATTGCAATCTGAGCTTATGTATCTCCAAGAATTTGAGAGCATGGAGCATTTTGAGAAAGAGCTGGCGGAGTGTACACATTATTGCAACAACTAACGAATGAAGACAAAATTAAAGGACCTGAGCCCGGTGGAATACCGGACTCAGGTCCTCGATGCAACCTAACTATATATGTCTAACTTTCTTGGGTCAGATTATCGTAAGGTCTATATCCTAAAACTATTTTAATCCCACTTCTTTTTATACCTTTTCAATAATATTATTAAACAAAGACTCACGTTACTCCTACAGAAAGGTTAGTGAATTACCTTATTTTTAGAGCCTATATTTTTAGCCTCTAAAATAAAATCCTCAATTCTATCAACCGTACCATAAAAATCTCTCTTTAAATCATGCTCCCATACCCTATAAATATTCCATCTCTTTCTTTTATAATAATCAGTCACTTCTTTATCATGCTCTTTATTTCGATTAAATTTATTGATCCAAAAGGGTTGGTTCTTATTTGGCAGTGTCCCATGGATTTCACATGCATGCCAAAAACACGAGTCAATAAAAATAACAACTTTATACTTCTTAATTGCAATATCAGGTGTACCATACAAACTTCTAACGTTTTTACGGAAGCGAAATCCACGTCTCCATAGCTCTTTTGATACACGCTTTTCAAGTTTAGTTCCTTTTCCATGTATAGAGCTCATTATCTTTTTTCTTTTTTCATCTGATATTTGAGTATACATAAAAAATCACATCTCATTTCGGATTTTTTATTCTATACCCTTTATTTCCTTTACAACACTAGTGAGAGGTAATCTAAATATCCTCTATCTAAGGAACAATAGGGAAAATAAAAAGGTTGTCCAAAAAGTCATTTAATAACTTTTAGGACAACCTTCCTTAAAACAGTTCCAATTGGTGAGGGTTTTCTTTAATTGCTGCTTGATCTTCCTCTTCAATATCTAATATTCTATTAGCCATTCTTTCTATCAAACCTACCACCAGCGCATTTCCCATACAGAAGTATCTCATACGCTCTGACATGCCTACAGTCCAATTATCAGGGAATCCATTTAATCGTTCACACTCTACCGGAGTCAAGATTCTAATCCGGTTTGTCTCTGGATCTCTTACCACATGTGTACTTCTATTAACGGTTCCTTCACTAGTGAGCATCGTTCTACCTGGCTTGTCCAACGGTTCTGGAAAAGCCATACCACCTTCTGAAAATGTATATTTATGCCCACTGGCAGAAGTTCGTTCAATCCGCTTAGGACCCTTCAGGTATTTAAACTTCTCTAATGCTGCTTCATGAAGATAATATTTCTCATCTACACCCGATTCTAGAATTTCACCTAATGTTACTGGTTTCTCACTATCTGGGATCAATTCCTCAGTATAAATGACTCCATTTCTCATGATACCTGCATTACGATAATTTGTTGAGAAGTTATCTGATACTTCAACAATATCTTCTTTAAGGATAATAGTATTAGGTAGATGCTTTTCAGATGACTCTTCTAGAACCGGGAAAGCATTAGCAAAAAAGCCTTTTTCATGTAGCATCTTTTTACCATCAATATTTTCCCTATTTTTTATATATGGTGTATCATTTCTAACCGCAAAAATAAATATTCTACGTCGTCTTTGTGCTTGTCCATATTCAGCCGCGTTAATGATTCTCCATTCAACAGAATAATTCTCATCACGGAAACTAGCTAACATAATGGAGAAGTCTCTACCTCTTTGTTTAGATGGAGATTTAAGCAAACGATCCACATTTTCGAGCAATATATATTTTGGTTTTATCTCACGAACTAATCTCATGATTTCCCAGAATAAAACGCCCTTTTTACCTTGTATCCCTTTTTCTCCAGAAAGAGACCTGGCTACTGAATAATCCTGGCAAGGAAATCCACCAACAATTAATTCGATACCTTGATTTACAAATTGCCTTTCATCCACTGTAGCTATATCCTCATTCGAATGAATGCCTTTATCAAAAAATTGTCGGGAATAACAATTAAACGCATCTTGTGTTTTCTTTGATGGCTCCCATTGATTTCCCCATATTACTTCAAAACCTTTTGTTGCTTCAAGTCCAAGACGAAAGCCTCCAACTCCAGCGAACAACTCAATTGCTTTCATCATAACCGAACATCCTTTCGGTATTTTTAATACTTATATCATATTATAATAAAAAAACACAAAAAGATCAACCACTTAGCACGACAAATTTCGCATAAAATAATTTACAATATAAGTATGAGTAAATCTAGACAACTTAAATCCACTTTCTATCAAGGGGGGGAATGACAATGATTTATTATACACCAGAAGAAGTTTACGAAAAAGCTGAAGAAGCAATTGGCAAAACATTTGGAGAGATTGATAAAACAGGTCGTATAAAAAAAGAGACAAAAGGCAGCCTAGGTCAAGTAATCGAAGAAAGTCTCTTTGAATATAAAATAAATTCCGATGCAAGGGCTGACTTTGAAGAAGCTGGAGTTGAGTTAAAAGTAACCGCTTTTAAACGGAATAAAAATGGGAGCATATCAGCTAAGGAACGTCTTGTTTTAAATATTATTAATTACATGGATGAGGTAAAAACAATATTCGAAACATCAAGCTTTTGGAAAAAGAACCAAACCATCTTACTTATGGTTTATGAATGGTTACCTAACATTCCCCAAAAAGATTTACGAATTTATAAAAATATATTACATGATTTTTCTGAAGCAGATTTACAAATCATCAAACAAGATTGGCAAACCATTGTTGATAAGATACGAGAAGGAAAAGCCCATGAGCTTTCTGAGGGAGATACGAACTATCTCGGTGCGTGTACCAAAGGAGCTAATAAATCTTCATTACGGCAGCAGCCCTATTCTGATATACCTGCCATGCAGAGAGCTTTCTCCTTAAAAGGATCCTATATGACTGCACTCCTTAGAAAGCATATATTAGATGAAGATTTAGTCAGATTTACGAATACAAATGAATTAAAAACAAAGACATTGGAAGAGCTATTAGAAGAAAGATTCTCTCCTTATTATGGAATGACAATACAGGAAATATCCCAAAAATTAAATATAGATTACAACTCAAAATCAAAACAGTTTAATGCTACACTCATTAGCGCTATTTTAGGCGTAAAGGGTACCAAACTAGACTCTATCGAAGAGTTTGCAAAAGCAAATATTCAATTTAAAACGGTTCGTCTCGAACCTTCAGGCAAGCCTAAGGAAAGCATGTCATTTGAGAACATTGATTTTCATCAATGGACAACAGAGACATGGGAAGAAAGCTATATTCGACAAAAATTCACAGAAACTAAGTTTCTATTTACCGTGTTTGAATATAAAGAAACTGAAAAAGAAAACCCTAAAAGAGAGCTATTTTTCAAAGGCATTAAACTATGGAATATGCCACACACCACTATCGAAACAGAAATTAAGCAGCTTTGGGAAGAAGTCAATCGTGTTATAAAAGAAGGCATCCAAATAGAATACAAAAAAAGAGGAAACAAACTAGTAGAGTACAACAACCTTCCTAAAAGTGACTTTAATGGAGTAGCTCATATTCGACCAAAGGGTAGAGATGGAAATGACAAGATTACTCTTCCTACTGGAGAAAAACTAACAAAGCAGTGTTATTGGTTAAACAATAGTTATATTGGAAAGATTATCAACGAATAGAAATACATAATGTATCGTTTCGCATCTTCCTTTCATCATTGTATAAGACAGGAGTTGGTTTTATGGCCGGATATATATTCAATTTAAATTCTATCATATCCATGAGACAATGCATTACCCGCGGACTTTATTCCACTAAGGTCAAACCTTATACCAACAATGGGAGATCGATTATTAATAAATGGCATACATCAGCAATTTCTACTCTTGGCGATTATATGAATATGAAACCTGGTGAGAATGTATATTTCTTTCACAAAAGAATGATTTATGGAATTGGCGAACTTGTCCCACTAATCAACAAAGAAAATCGAAATAAAAACAATTATCCATTATATGATTGTAAGTTTTTAAATTACCCTCAGGCAAATACACCTGGATTAACAACGATAATAATAATATTAAATACGAAGATATTTCTAAATATCTAATATGGGGTGATAAAGATTGGGGCAAAGAAAAAGAACTAAGAGGGATTTGTACGTTTAAACCATCTCCATTCTTATTTAATACTGGGGTAGATATGGACGAGGTTTTACAATCAAATTCATATAAATTTATCTCTCTTCCTAATAATGAAAGGTTAAGCTTCATTAAAATTGACAAGGAAGAATATAAAGCTTTAAAGGACATCATTATTAGTAAGAATAAAAGCTCTAGCATCAATAATGTCATTCAATCAAAATATACGTTTTTTCATAATAAAGCCAAAACGAAAATGCTTAGACACTCACCTAATCAATACATCCTTTCGCCTAAGGATATACTCAATAATGTAGCTGATTCTCAAGGTGAATTGTCAAATGAAATGGCAATTGAAGTTGGTTTATTGTATCAATTGGCCAATAAACTTAAAAAGACAATCGGAATTTTCGGAAACTGGGATGTTATCTCACATCAGGTGGTTGCATCTCCAAAAAAGCCAAAAATATATATGGACAGCATTGATATCTTTGGCTATAAATACGACAAATTTAATATGGGCTGTGTGACAGATTACTTAATTATCGAAGTCAAACAAGGAACCGCAAAAAATGAATATATTGATCAGCTACTAAAATATGTAGACTGGATTAGTAGAAATAAATGTGCAAACACATATCCTATTACTGCCTTTTTGGTCGCACATAAAATTCCAACAAACGTAAAAACTTACGCGAGTAGCTCTAACCATATATACAAAGCTATAGACCTAAATATAAGAGTGGAGAATGGCATAATATTCGACTTGTAGAATATTATTACAATCATGACAATTTATGTCTAGATTTTATTGATGTGACTAATTAGAATAATTTAACTTCTATTTACCAATTAATTAATGTAATGAAAGCCCTTTTTCTTTGTTTATTTATATTAAGGGCTTTTTTATCTAAATAGTTTAGTTAATAAATATCACTCAAATCAACTTCGTCAATATCGGTTATCCTAGTGAAAAGGTATAACTAAATCATCGTCAAGCGCTTCATGAAATGAACCTCAAATGCCACATTATTATCAAAGAGATTAAACACATTTTGCTAATTGTTTCTTTCCGAAGCGATCGGCATTCCTAACGTAATTCGTGGAGGGGAATATTCAAAGATTCCTTGATAACTTGGATCCTGGTGTGCCTCTTCAAAATAATATAATCAAACTAATCCGGTCGATAATTCTGTTGTACGTTGAAATCGTATTGATTGTAGCAAAAAGAAAATCAGCATCTTTTTTCTTTATATTACCTGTTAATAAGCCAAAGGATAATTCTCATTAAGAAGGAGCTTTTCGTATGTCTCCTTTGCTTTTCTTTAAGATTTCTTACCGATGGACAATAAATGTCCACGAACCGCTCTATCCTTTCGCCTATTTAAACGCATCTAAAAAAAAGTCGCAACCCACTAAAATTAATAAACGCAACACTTAAATAAATACGTTTACACTGATGGATATTTTGTTGGAACAAGATTGTATCAAGAATGGGATGATGATAGACAAAAACAAAAAAAATAATAACTGTATATTTATCAGTTAGTGAAAATTAATAGCAGTAGTGCCATTTAATAATGTCATATAATCTAATGCAGACATATTTAATAGATTATTACAAAATCTTTCCATTTCTTCTCGTGACGGAAACATAAATGCAGATAATTCATCACTTAATTCAAATGCTAGGCTTATACTCTCTTTCTTCAACAAAAAGATTCTTAATATTACTTTATTGGTTTCACTTTCAGACAAGAAAGCCCAGCCTAGTGTATCCACATAAGGAGAGACAATAACTCCTTCAACATCAAACCTATCTATAACATCATCTGGAAAATCAACTCTTATTCCTTTCATAAAGGCAATTACCTCTCTTGGAAAATATTTCAAACTATTTTAGATTGAATGTATCAATTCAGTAAATACTTACTATGTATATAGCAACCATCTCTTGTGGTAATAACAATACGTATATTGTATCGAAGATTTATTTTATTAAATCTCTTAATTCTTATCCAATATTATACTACAAAAAAGTTAATACAAATTTATTTTGTTATGTTTTTCCTTTTTATTAAAGTAAACTCCATTACAATAGCGAGCTATCCCCATGTATAAGATTTTCAAAAGGAAAAGGAAGTGACGAACTTCATAAAATGCTGAGTTTTGGCTATCTAGCACATTAAAACCAAAAAGAAAGAGGCTTTTTTGAGTTTATATATAATATGCTATGCCAGGATAAGAGATTGCTATTGCTTTTTATAATCTAAAAAAGACCACTATTAGTCGTCAAAAATCGATAGTTAACCACTACTCTATCTTATTAATGAAAACAATCGATCTGATATATCATTCCAATCTGAATTCAGATCAAGCGTCCTGATATAAATCATTTTTCCACCAACAGGAAACCTTGCATTTATCTCTTGATTAATTGTCGGATATAAAAGCATTCCATTGATTGAACCAGTAAAATCACTATTTGTAATGTATGCATGAATTTGGTAAAGATGACTAGTGCGTATCCTTTCAATTTCTGTCCAATTACTCGAAACCAGTGTTTTGGCATAGTATTTTGTATCAATTATTAATTGTGTATTTTCAATTTTATTTTCAACTACAATATCCGTCCTCATTTCAGGAAGTAAATATAAATCTTCCTCGTCCACCTCAACACCCAAATCCCACTTTATTTTTGGAGAGTGAACCAGATAGACTTCCTTATCCAAATGAGTACGATAAAAATTCATCACAAACTTTTCATAAAGTTTAGACATTTGACTATCTCTAATAAAATCTGCAAATTCCATTTCATTTCCTGTATCATCAGAAATCAAACCTTTATATAGTAAATGACTCACATTAACTAGCATCTTATAGTGTTTATTGTTCCTATTATATCTTTTTGAGGCAAATAACGATTCAGTTAACGGAATCTCCTGTATATCGGAGAAATGAAAACGTAGCTTCAATAGTTTTTTCTTTAAAACTTCATCCACCTTTGGCGATTTAAGTAATAAATGAATAGTTGATTTAATGATTTGATTCAACCTTACATTTGAAGAGAATTCATCATATTGACAAATCATTCTGCCTTGTTGAAATGTCTGTTTTCTCAATGAATCACCAATATTGAACTTCCCTTTTAGGGTGGATAGGGCCTCATTCTCCTCGATATAGTATCTATGGAGACCCCGTTTAATTAGAATGCTTGTTCCATTGATGTAGATTCTAGCCAATAAGTTATAAATGTTATCGAATTTACCGCTCCCGACAAGAATATTATCGGATTGGTCCAGTACATCCCAGGCGTAACAAAGCATATGATAGATATTTTTTATGGGTATTTTAGGTTGGTTGACCATTGTTATTCACCTTAAAAGTTCTTCGATATAGTTCTTCGCCTTATCCTCTTCATCAAACCAGTATTCCTTGACAAGCGGCTCTATTTCGTATTTTATTATCTCTTCATACCACTTTACGGATTTCTCATAATTACAGAAATAGCTATGTCCGATTCGAAATCCTTTCCCTAAGTTATCATCGTTCAAAATTGCATTATTCAATTTCTCGATTTTCCTTCGAATCATGTTAACCAATTGTTCACTTGCTCCCTGTGCCATTAAATAATTTCGAAATGCTTCTGTTTGGAAGGCAGGCTCCAATTCAAAAAAAGAAAACCTTCTTCTTAATGCATAATCAATCATGGCCAAGCTTCTATCGGCAGTATTCATCATTCCGATAATATATAGATTTTTTGGAACAGAGAAAGGGGTTTCCTGATAAGTAAGTGTTAATTCCCGTCCCCTCTTATCACTCTCTATCAGCATCATTAACTCACCAAAAATTTTACTCATATTCCCACGGTTTATTTCATCAATAATAAAGAAATAGTCATCTTTAGGATGCATTGATGCTAATTGACAAAAGCTGAAAAACGGACCTTCCTTTAATTCAAAACCTAACCCATTTGGACGATAACCCATAACGAAATCCTCATAAGAATAACTTTGATGAAATTGAATCATCTTTATTCTAGATTCATCCTTTTTACCCATCATCGAATAGGCCAACCTTTTAGCCGCAAAGGTTTTTCCTACACCTGGTGCACCTTGTAAAATAAGATTGTTCTTCCTTTTCAATATAGAGAGGATGGTATCATATGAATCTTCATTTATAAAAACCTCTTCCAAGAAATCTTGATTTGTGTATGGTTTATAATCATCTTGTGGTGTCTGTTTATTTTGGGTAGATTCTGGTTCAATCTTTATTTCCTCAGATGAAATAGTCGAGGGATTTCTGGAAGCCAAAAACTCTATATATTTTGAAATTGCCGCAGATAATTGGTTATTACCGTACTTTTTATTAACATGTTTATAATTAGGACTATCTTTTATCAACTTTGCAATTGAAGTGAATTTATCAGATGAATCAATAGTAAATATATCATTATTAATTAAGTTTAGATTATGAATGTCATTAGTAACCTTACTTAGTGCATAAATATAACCCATTATTGTTTTCTTAGTGTACGGGCTCCCATCTTCTTTGGTTTGTTCACCCATCCAATTCTCAAATTCTTTTTTCAAATTAACACCTTCCAAATTTCAACCCCCTATATATCAATATTAATTTAACATACTGTAATGACTGTGGCCACTTGAAATATCCTAAGTAAAACATCAACTTCTCGTAAATAGTCGCTAAATAATTGGGCGTATTTTCAAAAATGGTTTTCAATTCCTTCTTCTACATACCTTGTAGCCGAGGTACTTAATAAAAACCTTGAAAGGCATTTAGCCAATCAAGGTTTAAGTTGCAAATCACCAGTTTTGAGGTCTTTTCGACTTTTTATATTTACCCTTTTTCTCGGCTACTTCTTGATTCGGACGGAAGAATTCATTGGGCTCATAAATATTTTTAGTATCTTTTAAACGCTCTTTTAAATACAATTCCAGTTTTTTATTCGTACAATATACGAAGCAGCCTTTTTGTCCTCTCGTAAGAAGCGTTCTATAAGTATTTCTGATAATCTCATCAGCAACCTTAGCAGCTTCCTCCGGTTGTTCTTTCATCATTTTCTTTATACCTTTTAAAGAATTATCGGTTCGGGCTCTTTTCGTATAATCCGTTCTTATTTCATTACCTTCTACAAACAGGTCATCACCAATGATAACACCGACATAATCAAACTCTAACCCTTGAGACGTATGAATACATCCCACTTCATTAACGGATTCGGGATCAATAGCCCAACTATCGGAATTAGCCAAATTCCAGCTCATACTAAAACCATGTTCCAGTAATTCAATATCATGAATTTCCGAATTAGCCTTGCCTTCCTTCTTCCAATCCCAACAGTATCCAGCTAGCAATCGGGCTTTATTGTTTATTTTGTTCAATTCAAAGATTTCATTCTTTAGAGCAATTGGGTCGCTATATACTCTAAAGTCATAATGACTCCCCATAAAATGATCATTTGCAGTTTTTCTTATTTGCAGAACATCATCAATCCAAGCCAAATAACCATCCGATCCATTGCAGCGGAATTGAGATTCTAATACAGCATAAGACACATTCGCATTATAGTATTCAGTGAATTTTTTTATCGTCGAGATACTGCCAGCATCCTTCAATGTAACGCGTTGATGTTCATCGATAAAAAAGATTGATAACTTAGACGCATTTATGATTTCCTTCATTTGATTTTCACCAAGGTTGTTAAACATACCCGATTTCTCATTTAAACGATGAGCCTCATCAACAATTAATACATCAAATCCATTTGAGGCTGCCTCAATATAACTGCCTGAGCCCTTAAATAGATTATCAATATGCCCCTTGCGGAAATCCCCCTTCAACTTCTTCGCATAAACATTTCGGGGAGCAGCATTCTTGGTTACATATTGACACACCATATTATTAGCTGTTAACTCAACTAAAAGATTGATCGCTAATACGGATTTCCCAGTACCCGGGCCTCCCTTTACTATCAGAACATGCTTAGTATTGGTTCTTTGAGCTTCTGCCGCAAGTTTTTTGGCTGTTTCAAAAACAACCTTCTGTTCATCAATCATCACGAATTCCTTGTTTCCCCTTAACATATTGACCAAGGAATCCTGTAATGATTTTGAGGGGCGTATTCGGCCGTTTTCAATTTTATATAAGTTCTCTTTGTTGTCACCAAATTTTATATAACGCTTAATAAATTCACGTAGCTTTGCAGCGTCCCCTTTTCGAAATACAGGAGCTTTCTCAATATAATACTGATAATAATCATCTATAATCGGATCATTTTCCTCTTGTAGCTTAATATAATTATGCAAATAGGCACATGGATACAATTCCACCTGACCATCCTGAGCATTTTCATTATAATCTTCTATTAAAGCAGCATATGACCATGCTTGATAGGAAGGATGCGTCGTTTCTCTAAGACCGCCACCTAGAACGGTTTTGACAATCGCTTCCTTACCTTCAACCTTCTCAACTTCCTGCCATTGTTTTAATTCCACTATTACAATTGATTGATTCTCTTCTTCATCACTCCCAGAAATAAGAAAATCAACACGCTTTGAAGTATAAGGTATCTTAAATTCAATTGCTACACCAGCATTATCTGGTATATCCGGATCTAAAAGCACCAAATGCATATTCTTCAGGGAATTATCCCAAGACCTTAATTCACTCTTATTTATTCGCCCAATTTTATCAGTATAATTCTTAACAATATTATCTACGAGTTTATCTTCAAATACATCTTGCATAAATTCACTTTTTAAAGCTTCATATACAATCATTAGTATCCACCTTTTTCCTCTAGTACAATGTTCATTATACTCAATATAGTATCATAAGTTATTTATCCCCTACCAAGATACTCCCTAGAATCAATCGCATAAGACTGTAGTATCAATAATAAAAGAACTATGATAACACCCTAGTTTAACGGTGAGAAAAATGACTTTGCAGTAATGTGATAAAATTTTTGTCCTTCATATATATAATTTGATGCAAGAAAGTTAATAATAGCTTTATTAACTTTTAAACAACCTTCACACTTTCTAAAAGTATACTAAGCTTTCTTGTAGAAAGGATAGGTATGAAAAAAGCACCTCCTTTTTGATACGTTATCATACCGGAGGTGCCGAGCGTTTTTATATTCGTTATTTGATTTGAAGCTTATATTAAACCAAGGGTAGTTAAACGGTTGTTCCAATAATCATTTATAGTAACTACTATTCTCCTTATCCATACTACTCACTTTATCCTTTCTAATTTATGAATAGCTAATATATTGCCGTGTTTATCATATTCTACTTTTAGATCAATTGGATTTTCTGTAAAATCATCAACCTTTGTCAATAATTTCTTCCCTTTATTGATTTCATTCCTATTCTGAACAATCTTTTGCTTTAGGATATCCACCTCCTCTTGAAGATCTTGTTTTTTATTTTTAAGATATTCACTAGGTTTAAATCTGATATTGAATTTTACATCAAGAGAGTTGATTTTATTATTAAAGATACTAATAAAATCGTTTTCAAGATTTTCTAAATCTGTCATATAGAATTCAATATCATCAATCCTTGCTTCATATGATTGAGTGTTTGGCAATATTTCTGATTTTAAACTCATACAAACATTCATTAATTCTATATTGCCGTAACACAATTCTAATACCTCATTAAATCTTTTTGAGATGAATTTTATACTGTCTATTTTCGTTTCTACCTTATATGGTGCCTGAGGCTCTACATTATTTATTTCAAGAATTAAATCGTTAATGATATTTATAAAATATTGAATATCTCTATAAGTTTCGTTGATAATATTTTCAACAATATGGTAATTAGATGATTCAAATCCATATGATTGTTGAAGAATGTCAGGCATTAATGACTTCAAATACTTAATATTACCTTGTATTTTCCCTCTTTTCTCTTGACTAATATTTCTTACTAAAAAATCGACTTTTCCATCTATCTTTGTTAACTGTTTATTTATCCTATCTAAATGTTCTTGCGAGGTAATAATTGTCATTGCACCAAAAGCTAGATTAGCCAATTGGGCAGGATTTACTTTTTTAACCTCCTTAATTTCTTCCCAACCATGCGCTCGTATTTTACCTCTATTATCCACAGCCATTGTTCTGAACTCATTAATTGAATCCTTCTTGTTCATTAGATGCAATTCCCCAGTTTTAATTTTTTTCATAACATCGTTATTAAACTTTATAACAATTTGATTCTCCTTCTTTATAATTTCATTAGTATGTGGGGTTAATTTTATGATGTTTTCAACTTGCTCTTTTAATTTGTCAGTAAGCCTTATAGAACTTTGGGTCGGTTTATATTCTTCAATCATCGAGTGATGATAAGGTTTAATTTCCATTAAGGACACATCTTCCCTAATTTCGTACTTTTCATTTTCTTTATTATTTTCCAATAAAACAGTACTAACACTAGTTTTGTTTTCTACCTCTTTACGCCGTTTCATTAGAAATAAACAAATTAAAGAAATGGTTATTACTAAAAAAATTATTAAAAGTATAAATGAATCCATATATATTCCCCTCTGCATAGAGTGATTAATAATTCTAATAAAGTTTTATTCTTCAATCAACATACAAGATTCTAATGTTTTTATTAAACTAAAATATGTATCTGATAGATAATATATTTCTTTATTCAACCGCTTCCATTTCTCCGTTCAAGAGCGCTTCCGTTTGCATCTCTCCAGAAGTCTGTAAATAATCATTCAATGCATTAAGATACGTTTTGGTTTGTTCGTCACTATAAATATTATCAAAATGGCTTCGGTGAGCATTTAAGTAGTTAGCACGCTCATGCACATCTGCAAAATTGTTATTTTCCCACTGTGCTTTTTCTACCGGACCCATATTTGCCGGGTTTGCTTTTGCTTCTTTCTTTGCTCTCGCTTCGGCTTCGGCCTTTGCCTTAGCTTCTGCCTCCTCTTTAGCTTTAAGTTCAGCTTCTTCTTTCTCTTTGGCAATTCGCTCTTGTTCTGTTTTCCATTCTTCTTCAAATTGCGCTTTCAAACCTTCCACTTTTAAAATACGCTGACCTTCCAATGCAGTATCCTCCAACTCTGTTAGATCAACGTACTCAGTATGAACCTCCCCTTTAACGAATTTAGCTTCCTGTCCACTACACCCACTGATGATTACCATCATGGCTACGCTTGCTACAACCATTTTCAAACATCTGCTTGTTGACATTGCAACCAATTCCTTTCAAGAATATTTCTTAGCTTGCTTAGTCCAAAGGCCAGCATTATGTATGAGATTGTAAACAATTCAGAATTACTTGTTAACGCTTTATTACTTCTATACCACTCTTAATCATTAGAATTCATGCCACTTTTTACCTAGGTGATAAATTGTGTTTTAGTGTTGTAGTGACAGACCTATATACATTTAGCTCGATAAAGCTTTACCTAAAGGCTCACAAGTTAAATCTAATCCTTTTTCCTAAAAAACAAAACGAGTCAAATAAGTAATCAAAAAATTCAAATAATATATTGTAAGCGTTTTCTTTTAGTGTTAATATATGTTCAATGGATAACTATTTACTAAATTATTACTTATAAGGGATAAAGAGGTAATTAAATATGGTCACAATCAAAGACATCGCTAAACTAGCAAATGTTTCTTCCACCACTGTTTCGCGTGTGTTAAATCATGATCAATCATTAATGGTAACGGAAGATACACGGGAGAGAATTTTACAGAATGCTAAGCTGCTTGGATATAAGACTGTTAAGGAAAGAAAACTGAAGAAAGGCAAGCTGCAGAAGACGCACAGTATTTTATTACTACTCTGTTTGTCATCAGAGGAAGAATTAATCGACCCTTATTTTTTATCGATTCGAAAAGGTGTGGAAAGCTCTTTAGTAAAGAATGGCGTAAATAGTTTTGAGGTGGTGCGAATACATGAAACAATTCATGAACATCAGTTTATGAATAAGGATGGTGCCATCGTAATTGGCAGGATCAGTGATCAAACACTAAAAAAACTAACTCCTAATATGAAAAATGTCGTGTATATCAATCATTCCCCAGATGAAGACCTCTATGACTCTGTCATTATTGACTTTCAAAAGGCCACTAAACTAGCACTGGATCATTTACTTACCAGAGGATACAACCACATTGGTTATATAGGTGGTCTTGAGAAAGAACATCAGGTTGATCATTCCTACAAGATCGAGGATGAACGGCTCACCACCTTTGAATTCATTTTAAAAGAAAAAGGATTGCTTAAGAAAAATCATATATATATTGGCGAGTATACGATGGAATCCGGCTATGCATTAATGAAAGAGGCATTAACGAACAAACTACTACCACAAGCCTTTTTCGTTGCCAGTGATTCCATGGCTATTGGGGCTTTAAAAGCGTTAAAGGAGTCTAATATTTCTGTACCTGAAGAATTAGCAATCATCAGCTTCAATGATATTGATATAGCCAAGTTTTCCAATCCTCCTCTTACCACTGTAAAAGTATTTACGGAGGAAATGGGAGAAACAGGAGTCAACATGCTTTTAGATCGACTAAATGGTAGACAGCTGCCTATTAAAGCTGTTCTTCCGACAAAATTAATGATCAGAGAAAGCTGTTAAGCACACTAAAAGGAGGTGGTTTGATTAAAGTCGTAACAATCTTCCAGATATACATACTGAAAAATAATATGGGATAAGGAGAATAGAATACTATGAAAAAAACATTGAGATTCTTTATTTTACCTGCCTTATTGTTAGTAGCTCTGAATGGTTGTTCGAGTAGCAGCTCTACTGACGAGAAGAAATCAACCCTAACTCTTTTTTCAACCGTAACGAATGAATCTGATCAAATCGCATTAGATGAATTAATTGATAAATTTGAAGAGGAAAACAAGGACATCGATATTAAACAAAACTACCCTGCAAATGACTATGAAAGTATGCTTCGCGTCAAAATGGCCGCAAATGATATGCCAGACTTATTTGATACTCACGGCTGGGCAAAAAATCGATACGCCGAATATGTAGAGGATTTAAGCTCTATGGATTGGGTAGATCGTCTGGATCCATCCTTAAAGCCCTTCTTAACTGATGATGCCGGAAAGGTTTACGCATTCCCCCTCAACCAAGCTAAAGATGGCTTAACCTACAACGCTACTTTACTAGAAGAGTATGACATTGAACCTCCTGCAACGTTTGATGAATTTATGAAGGCGCTCCAAACGATAAAAGAAAAGGGTAAAGGTGAAGTCACCCCTCTATGGTTTAGCGGTTCAGATAAAGGTTCATTCGGTCAATACTTCGATCAGTTCGCAACTCCATTATTGATAACAGATAGTAAAAATAATCATTCAGAAGAATTATTAAATGGCACATTCAACTGGGATTATTATACTTATCTGCCTGAGAAATTAAAAGAGATGCAGAATAAGGGATATTTGAATGAAGATGTCTTGACGGCTCAACTCCATCAGCAGCCTGAATTGTTGGCCCAAAACAAAATTGGTTTTGTCGTCGGCGGAGGCACGCAAGGACCAACGGTGGAGGAAATGAATCCAGATGTCAAACTCGGAGTGCTTCCTATGCCGGCGATCCATGAAGGCGATGAACAAAGCTGGATTGGCGGGGAACGACATACACTTGCTGTTTGGAAGGATTCAAAGAAAAAGGATGCGGCTAAAAAGTTTATTGAGTTTATGGCAGTGGCTGAAAATGCAAAGGCGATGGCTGAAGGAACCTCTCTTCCCTCCGGCTTAACAGATGTCGAGGCAGATATTTATTACTCTGATTACTTTGCTAAATACCAGGATGTGAAGGTTGAACCATATTTTGACCGTGTTTACCTGCCAAGTGGGATGTGGGATCCAATGGGTGCAACAGGTCAAGAGTTATTATCGGGGAAAATGAGTCCAGAAGACGTTTCAAATAAAATGGGTGAAGAATATAAACGTCTGTTAGAACAAAAGTAAAACCATCTAACTCTTGAACCGAAAGGAGTTGAACATCTAGTTGGAAGCGCAAGTAGACAGTCAAAAACAGACTAGACCAATCGAAAACGTAAAGATGAAAAGACCTAAATCCAGGCGAAAACCTTCATTAGCATGGATGTATATTCCTTCCTTGCTCGTAGTCTCTTTATTTATTATCTATCCCTTTTTAAATGGGATCCGTATCTCATTTACAGACTGGAATGGATTTTCTCAGACCTTTAAGAACGTTGGATTAGCCCAATATTCTAGAATGCTGCAGGATCCAGACACTTGGTTAATTATGAAAAACACATTGCTGTATGGACTGGGAAGTACATTGTTTCAAAATATCATCGGACTGGGCTATGCCTTATTATTGAATCAAAGCATCCGTTTCCGGACGATCACCCGGACGATTATCTATTTACCTGTTATTATCAGTCCGCTAATAATGGGGTACATTTGGTACTTCTTCTTTTCCTTTCAGGGTGGTGCGCTGAATGATTTACTCTTATTTATTGGGATGGATAAAACAAATATTCTGGCTGATCCCAATATCAATAAATGGTTAATCGTATTTGTTAATACCTATCAATATACAGGTGTAGCAATGATTATCTATTTAGCCGGATTACAGAGCATTTCAAAAGATTATTATGAAGCTGCCAATATTGATGGAGCCTCTTCATTACAAAAGTTTAGGACCATTACCCTGCCACTTTTAATGCCTTCTATCACTATTAATATGGTTATTAACATTATTGGTGGACTTAAGCTGTTTGATGTCGTTCTAGCCTTAACCGGAGGTGGACCAGGTAATGCCTCTCAATCCATGTCTACCTATATGTATGATTTATACTTCGATCGCCAGGATGCTGGATATGCGGCAACACAGGGAATCCTAATGGCCTTTGTCATCTTAATTTTAAGTCTGGCAGCCCTCCTATACTTTAAGAGAAAAGAGGTTGAGGCTTGATGGATTATACGTCAAAAAAGAAAAAGTGGTTATTGTCCATTGTGGCTCTAGCTATTGGGTTATTTCATTTGATCCCTTTTTATATCCTTGTAACTACTGCTTTTAAAGAAAGAGGAGATTTTAGTTCGAAATGGGTTTTACCAGAAACGTATTCATTCGAAAACTTCACTCAAGCATGGGAAACAGCTAATTTAGGGACAGCCTTTATCAACACGGTGATTATTACGTTTTTTTCAGCTTTACTATTAATCTTATTTTCTTCTATGGCTGCTTACCCTTTAGCTAGATTTCAGACCAGATTAAATAACTTTGTATACATGTTATTAGTAGCTGTAATGGTCATACCTCCTTTAACAGCTTTAGTGCCTCTATACCAATTAGTTGTTGATCTAGGGATGATGAATACCCATGCCATAGCGATCTTAAATAATGTTGCTGCTTACACCCCGCTCGCTGTTTTTCTTTACACAGGCTTTATACGATCTACGATTCCAAGAGAACTAGAAGAAGCCGCGAAAATGGATGGAGCCAGTAATATAAAAATTTTCTTTACGATTGTTTTTCCATTATTGAAGCCTGTCACAGCATCAATCTTAATCATCTCCTGTGTTTACATATGGAATGATTATCAATTTGCTATTTTCTTCTTGCAGGCTGATGAGGTTAAAACGCTAACCGTCGCTTTATCCAGCTTCTTTGGGCAAAATTCCAGCAGGCTTAATTTAGTTGCCGCTGCCTCAATCATGGCAGTTATCCCGATGGTCATTCTGTTTCTGGTGCTACAAAAACATTTTGTTAAAGGTCTTTCAGCTGGTTCAATCAAAGGATAATCAATTAAAATTGGAGGGATTTTTAAAATGAAAGTAACAATAATCGGTGCAGGAAGTGTTGTTTTTGCCAAAAGACTTATTTCAGATATTCTTAGTTATCCAGAATTAATAGGGACAACCTTCTCCTTAATGGACATAAACGAAGATCGATTGCTAACTGCAGAAAAAATGGCCCTTTCTTTAATAGAGCAAAATGGAAACATCGCAACAGTAGAAGCTCATCAAAACCGACTGGATGCATTAAAAGGTGCCAGCTATGTAATCAATCTCATACAAGTCGGTATGCATGAATCCACTTTAATTGATTTTGAAATCCCTAAAAAATACGGACTCAAACAAACCATCGCAGATACACTTGGCGTAGGCGGAGTATTTAGAGCACTGCGGACCATTCCGGTTGTTTTAGATATTTGCAGGGATATGGAGGAAGTTTGTCCGGATGCCCTATTACTAAACTATACAAATCCAATGGCTGCGCTGATCCTTGCCATTGAAAAAGCGACATCCATTAAAACTGTAGGCCTCTGTCATAGCGTACAAAACACCGCGGGAGAATTAGCTGGATATCTTAATCTTCCAGCAGAAGAACTGGAATACAAGGTTGCAGGAATTAATCATATGGCATGGTTCTTGGAATTAAAGCATAAAGGAAAGGATCTGTACCCTGCTTTGTTCGAGGCAATGAAAGATCCGGCCATTTATAAAAAGGATAAAGTACGCTTTGAAATGATGAATAGGCTGAACTACTTCATCACAGAATCAAGTGAACATCTTTCCGAATACACACCTTATTTCATAAAAAGAGATTCGCTTATTGATGATTTCTCGATTCCGATTGATGAATATATCCGACGAAGCGAAGCTAATTTAAAGCATTTTGAAGAAACAAAAGAGAAAATCGAAAATAATATTCCCTTTAATACAGAGGAAAGTCACGAATATGGGGCTCCGATTATACACTCCATGGAAACGGGTGTTAACCGTGAAATATGGGGAAATGTGTTAAATACTAATTTAATAACGAATCTGCCAACCAATGCCTGTGTTGAGGTCCCTTGCCTGGTCAATAAACGCGGTATTCAGCCAACCCACATCGGAGATCTGCCTCCGCAGCTTACGGCTATGAATATGACAAATATCAATGTACAACAATTGATTGTAGAAGCCGTTCTAACAGGTGATATTGATTATGTTTATCAAGCAGTTATGTTAGATCCTCACGCCTCCTCCGTCCTGTCATTAGAAGAGATTTGGGATATGACGTCCGAATTATTGGACGCACATAAACAGCATTTACCGAAGTTCACCAAAGGAAGACATTTACAATATAAAAAATCAGTCACCATTGGATAGAATGATCAGGACTAGAAAAGGATACATGAACCCATGTATCCTTCCTCTTTGTTATTGTTTCCTCTAAATCTACTACGCCCTCTTTAGTAACTCTCTCAAAAAGGCGAACCGCTCGGTCAAAATAAACCTAGATGATGTCTGTGATAAAGAAATACATTCCCTATGTGAATGTACTTATTTTAATCGTTTTACATTTAATAATTCTTCAATCGGCATTTCGTAAGCACGGTTTCCTAATTCTTTTTTTAGCGCTTCATTGGCATCATATTCTTCCGCTGTAAATGAATCCTCGCGGCCTTTTTTCAAATAGTCATAGAAAATAGGAGGTAAAAAGTCTTCTTTTAACGAAACTTCCACTGCTTCCCCATTTTGTCTTGTGAAAATATAGGCATAGCTGGTCGCACGGTATGGATCGTATTGAGCTACCGGGTAATTCACATCCACTGTATAGACCCCTCTCGTTTTACAACGAGTAATAAACTCGAATACATCACGAAATCCAGGTCCCCCATGCCCCGATTGAACGGAAAGATCATTCCGATTCGGAATCTCGTCTCCAAACAACTCCTGAAAGGCTGCTTCCACTACACGGAACCCAACCCCTAACGCCATATAAGCTGCATAGCCATGATACTTTTTAATATCATCAAAAGAGATTTCAATTAAATCATTACGATCATAAATTTTAATTGTACGCATATTCAGTCCCCTATTCTTAGTTGTTCTCGCAAACTAATTATAGGTAATTTAGAAAAATCACACAAATTATAAGCAGACTTATGTTCATCAATAAAATTCATTGACTGTAAAACATACTTCCTCAAGCTCCATCATAAAGAATACTGTTTCGATAAGCTCACAGATTAGAGATACCAATGTGGACTAGGTAAAAAATCCCCTTTTACCTTTTCCTTCTTTAATAGTGAAATTTGAAAGGAGATATTGATAAATTCTGCCGAAAACGTCTGTCATCGGAGGATTTCAAATTAATGTAATTTATTTTGTTAAAACACAGGGAGTATTTTGATTCCTCACTTCACCTTTCCTAAAAGGAAGCCACAGTCATCTTTTAAACTTTTCCAATCCTTAAAACTTATTATTGGAACCCATCCTTGTTTCTGAAGCATAACTAGATTTTCATAAGTGTATTTATTATCATCTGATTTAGAAATATAATATAACAAATTAAATAATTGAATCCGCCATTCTTTTGGTATCTTCTTCAACACAAAGTATTTATTTATAATATTTCCTATTACTTCAATATTCTCTTCTAAACAATTTTTAAGATTTGAAATCTGTGTTTCATTTGAGTAGTCAGAGATGTATGGAAGTTCATGGATAGTTACTGGAAAACCTTTATACTCAGGATAACCTTCTTTTTGTTGGAAATTACAAAAATGCAGAAATTTTTCATAATCGCCTAAGATGGATTGAACCCACTTATAATTGTCATGCTTTGTTGGACTGTACTTATATTTGTATACTCTAGCCCTAATATAGTTTGCATCTACTAATTTAGCCCATAAAGTTCTATGATTTCCGTCACTAGATACATGATATTCATCAAACTCGTCATAATAACATAATTCTACTGCAGGGAATGAGCTACTTTCGAAACCCATTCTAAACTGGTTTAAAGTTGTGGCTTCAAGTCTCTTTTGAATGTTCTCTAAACGGCTACTATCAATATTTCCAGCTTTTCTTACTACGTGCTCCCACCACGAAAAACCCTCTTCCCCCCTCGATAATCCTTGGATTTTCTTAACAGGGACAAATTGATATTCGCGTTCCCCTATACCTTTGAAGAAAAATTTATATGAATTATCACTTTTTAATTTATTCTCCTGCAAAAAATATAAATGTTCCTCACTTACACCAGCATCCAGCAGAGTCGTTTTAATATTCATTTTTGTTACCACCATCTCCATTAAGTATAATTGCTAATAAAAATCTTTTCGTTAAAAAGAGTTACCTATTACTCTCTTTATAGAATCAAAACAATTATCCGAAGATCGGGAACCAGCTTCTTAGTGATTCAGAAAAATCACACAAATGATAAGCAGCCTTTAACCCTAAATTCCAATATCCGAAATTAGACTTCATTCATCTCCAATATTCCACATAGTATACATCCTCAATCACTACTAGTTTTTGACCACGATAGCCCTCTGCCAGTAGCTTCTGTTGTCCCTTCGTATCAGCCATTTGGCATAATACCGGTTCTCCTTCTCCGTTATTCGAGCTTTCGAGTTCCTTAAAGAAGATATAACGTAGATTCCCTCCATATTTAGGCTTCAATGCAACGATTTCCATTCCTTGAACAAACTTGTCCTTTAGGCTTGGGATGTTAAACGGAGCAACTGTTGAACATACATATTTATAGGGATGTTTGCTACGTGCCAGTTCATCCATGATCCATTTTGCCATACGTCGTTGCAGGCTCAATCCACGCCAGTCCGGATCCACATTGCTAATGTCTTGATAAATAACAAAATCCAACTCGCTCTCTGGCAGGCCTGCATCGATTCCCAAATGGTCCTCCATTGTATCTGGCACAACTAAAGCGCGGAATGAAATCAATTCTTCCTTAACAAATACGCCGATTAATAGACCATTACCACTCGTTATGTAACGGAACTCCTCTTCTGAAAGAGGCTGAAGGCTTGTTTTATCATCCAGATTCCTTACTACTTTTTCCTGCAAGCGTAACACAGTTGGAATATCGGTCTCTGTTAAACGGCGAACAACATAAGCTTGTCCGTCGGGAAACATGCCTTTATCGATCATCTAGTGTCTCTCCTTTCATTGAAGAACATCTCTGTGAACGGTCAATTCTGTAAGTATATCTTCATTCACATCAATTCCGAGACCACTCTTTTTATTTAATTCAATGAACGGGACATCATAGTGCAAATTCCCAACATCCTTTGAGAATTTTAAAGGTCCTGTCAATTCGACGGATGTGATGATTTTCTTGGAGAAAGCAACATGAAAGCCAGCGGCCGAGCCAATGGACGATTCGACCATCGACCCGATTTGACACTCGATTCCAGCCATTTCCGCTTGATTGGAAAGCTTCACAGCTGGATGGATGCCTCCACATTTCATTAGCTTTATATTGATTTTATCAGCCGCTTTCTTGTGGATAACCTCTCTCATTTCCTTTATACCTTTTAGACCTTCATCAACCATTAATGGCAAGCGTGCTTTCTTTTTCAATTCAGCCATCCCCTCAAGATCATCAGCCAGCACTGGTTGCTCGAGCCAGTCTATTTGCAGTTCTTCAAGAGACGGGAGAGCCCTCAATGTATTGGAGCTATTCCTCCAGCCTTGATTAACATCGACACGAATGGCGATTTCATTCCCAACTGCCCTGCGAACAGCTCGGATTCGTTCCATATCCTGCCCTACCTGTTTGCCAACTTTCATTTTAAAGGAAAGGTATCCCTCAGACACCTTCCGCACCGCTTCTTCTGCCATTGCAGCTGGTTCCTGAATACTTAGTACATGGGTGATTGGAAAACGATCATGATAACGTCCTCCGATCAGCTGATAAACCGGTACCCCCAGTTTCTTGGCCACTAGGTCATGACAGGCAATATCAATAGCCGCCTTTGCTGTAGGAGCTCCGTATACCGTTTTATTCATTCGCTCATGTATACGTTCGAATTCGCCTGGATTCTGACCAATTAGAAGCGGTGCTAATGTATGCTTGAGAAGACTATACGTACTCTCCCATGTCTCTCCTGTTACATGTTCATCTGCAACCGCTTCCCCAAAACCAATAAAACCGTCATCACTTTCCATTTTCACAATAATGGAGGGCATATCGTGATATGTATGATAGCTGACAACGAATGGTTCACGAAGAGGCAGGCGAATGGCATATAGTGAAATAGCTTTAATCATATGAAAGTCCCCTTATACTGTAATTGTATCCTCTTTTTGCTGTTTAAGTTCTTTTTCTATCTTTGCTCTTTCTTGATCACTCATTTTTTCAATTGAAAACCCTGTTATCGCATAAAGAATCGCAATAATCGGCACAGCAAAGTTCAAAATCGCGTATGGGGCATATTCAAATACACTTACACCAAGAGTACCGAAGATAAAGACGCCACATGTATTCCATGGGATGAAAACAGACGTTAGTGTCCCTCCATCCTCAAGCGCCCTGGATAGATTTCTGGAAGAGAGTCCTTTATCACGATACGCTTTTGAAAACATACGTGCCGGAATGACTATGGAAATATACTGTTCGGAGCAGGTTGCGTTTGTCGCAAAACAAGATAATATCGTAGAAACAATGAGACTTTTTGCCGTTTTTGCCAATTTAAGAATTTGTGAAACGATTGCGTTCAGCATTCCCGTATGCTCGAGCATGCCTCCGAATGTCATTGCCACGATGGCCATAGATACCGTGTACATCATATTGTCCAAACCGCCGCCATTGAAGAGATCATCCACCATGGAATTACCGGTTTCAATCACATACCCTGCTTGCAGGGCTGAGATAGCATTAGCAAATGTATCACCCTGTACGAATACCTGAGCAAGGAAGCCCAAAAGAACCCCAATCACCAAACCAGGTATGGCTGGTACTTTTTTTGCCACCAAAATAATGACGATAAGTGGAATCAATAATAAGAAAGGTGAAATAAGGAACTCATCCTGCAAGACAGCTAGTGTTTGTTCAATATCTGTTGTACTCACACTGCCTTTACCGAAGTCACGCCCCAAGAACCAAAATACACCTAACGAAATGATTAGACCTGGAATGGTTGTGTAAAACATGTGGCGGATATGTACAAATAAATCCGTGCCGGTCAATCCGGCTGCTAAATTGGTTGTATCCGATAATGGTGACATTTTATCTCCAAAATAGGCACCTGATATAATCGCTCCCGCAATCATCGGGGCCGGTATCCCAATACTTAAACCAATCCCCATCCCAGCTACGCCAATCGTTCCCATAGTTGACCAGGAACTACCGATGGCAACGGAAACAATACAGCAAATGAGCATAATCGACACCAGGAAAAGAGACGGACTGATGATCTTCAATCCATAATAAATCATAGTAGCGACCACACCACTGCCAATCCAAGATCCAATTACCAGACCGATTAACATAATGATGATTACAGCCGGTAGTGCTAAACGAATTCCATTGTACATGGCCTCTTCAAGCTCGTCCCATTTGTAGCCGGCCATCCATGCCACAAGTGCGGCCGTGATTGTACCAACAATCAACGGGATATGTGGTCCCTCTTCAAAAACAATAATTGTAATAGCCATAACTGCTATCAGCACTACTAACGGTATAATTGCCAGCCCAAAAGATATTTTTCTCTCCATCTGTTCTCCCCCTGTTTGAATTTAATCCGTAATGAAACGTTATTTATTCTTTTATATGGACAAGCTGCATCGCTTCCGCAAGTACCCTTGCCCCGAGATCTAAGATGTCTGTTTGTATCTGCATTTTGGGATGGTGCAATCCCGGGCTAACCTGGGCACCGATTCCGATCATAGTTGTTTGTACCTCTGGATGCTTCCGGCTATAAAAATGAAAATCATCGCTTCCAGACGTGATGATTGGCTCTTCTAAGGCTTCTTCTCCGGCAACTTTTATGATTGATTCCCTCGCAGACCTTTCTGGCTCTTTTGAAACAGTGGCTCCTGGAGTATAATCCTTCCATTCATAATCAATTTGTACACCAAAGAGTTCAGCAATCCGATCTAAACCAGTCGCGATAGAATCGATCATTGCATCTAAAACAGCATTACACTGCGCACGGACATCAATCGCAAATGAGCCATTACCTGGGATAATATTAGTGTTTTGCCCCCCAGCTATCATTTTAGTCAGCTTAATAGAATAGTTCTCTGCAGGATCAGCATATAAAGTTGCCAGATAACCATGGATGGCAACCATCACATCAATCGCACTTTTCCCCTGATGCGGCCTTGCCCCATGTGCATCAGTACCTCTGATTTTCCCTTCGAGGAAGATACAGGCTCCGTGGTGGATAGAAGGAGTAAACTGACCATATGCTAGTTCATCTTCTGGACGCACATGCATACCAAACAATACCGACACGCCCTCCATTGCACCTCGCTTAATCATCCATAACGAGCCATTTCCCTTCTCCTCGGCCGGCTGAAAAATAAAACGATATTTACGATTCAGCGGCTGTTCCCTCAAATAGAGAATCGCACCGAGTGCCATGGCGATATGGGCATCATGCCCACATGAATGATTCGCTTGCATGATACCTCCAACTTCCTGCCATAGCGCATCAATATCTGCTCTCAGCGCCACTGCACCACTACCTTCTCCCAATTCTGCAATTAATCCGGTACAATCAGAAAAACGTTCGTAACGAACCCCAAAACTATCCAATATCTCGGCAATTGTATTGGTTGTTTCGAATTCCTTTCCGCTGATTTCGGGATGTTCATGAAAATGATGATACCACCCCAAAATTTGTTCCTCATAGCTCATCATGCATCACTCTCCTAACAATCCCCTTATTCTGCCATAACGTTTTCCAGCATATCACTCCACCTGTCAGAGGATTCATTGAACACAGTTGCTCCTATCATTTGCAAAGCCCCAGAGAAAAAGGAACCGGGTAAACCCTTCATAAATAAGCATTTCTCCCATTTATTCAGGTGAATTCATACTTGGATTGCCTCTGACTGTCGATAAGATACCATGTATTGAAATACTTACAAAACATTTTATCAAAAAATTCAAATAATTTCTTGTTTAATCCATTCTTTACAAATAAAGTTCCTTGATTAGGTTGGCAAACCCTTATAAATTAGTAACAAAGTCCCCACCTTTGCTAATTAACCCGCTAACAGGAGGTATATGATAAACAATTTGTCATCCACACGAAAAAGGACCTGTTCAAAGGTCATTTTTCATAGACTTTTGAGCAGGTCCTTCCTTATATTAATAATCCAGTATTAGTTAAATAGTTTTCTAAATTTTACATTTGAATCTACTACTCTAATCTCAATTTGTATTTTTTTCATTCCCCTATGTATTTGCTTAACTTTGCTGACTCCATCATCATGTCCCTGTTAACGACTTTTTGCTCTTTCAATTGCCTGTTTCATGTCTTTTACTGGATTCCTTATTAAATTTCCATGCCCGACTGCCAGTAAAGAAGGTTTATAATCCAACAAATTTTCAACGGACTCGATTGCTTTTTCTTTATTCCAGGTTGCCAATGCCGGGAAAGGAAAACTCCATCGCGTATCACCAGCTACAGCTATTCCGCCCTTTGTTTGAAGAGCATCTCCGACTATTAAACTATGATCCCTAATATCTAAATACGACATCATTCCTGGAGTATGACCCGGGGTATGAATGGCTATCAACGATCCAATCCGATCACCATCCTGTAATAGGGTATCCGGATTTGTCTTTATATTTTTGGGAATACCGCCTTTTATAGGCATATTCCCTTCACCTTCCTCTAACGATGCATCTCCTTTTAGAATTTTCAGCTCTCGTCTGGGAATTAATACTTCAACGTCTTGAAGCTCCTGAGTAAGTCCATCAAGAGCCCCTACATGATCAGTGTGTGCATGTGTTAACACTATTTTCTTAATCGGCTTTCCTATACCCTTTGCTGTCTTTAAAATTGCTTTTTTACAAAAAGGAAGTCCTGCATCGATTACGATTAAATGCTCCTCTTCTTCGATAAGATAACAATTAACAGGAAAAAGATTTGGCATAAAGGAAAGCTGGTAAAGATTATTTATCTTTGTTAATCTCATTAAAACTCCTCCAACTTATATTTTGGGTTATATATTGAATCTAAGGAAAAACAAGGTGAGTGAAAGAAATTTTTTAGAAGGTAAAATATAATTCCGGTGATTAAGACAAAATGTGAGCAACCGTCGTGATTTGTGGGATAAGGAGGGGTTTGGACGAAAGATTCGACCCATATCAGCGCTACGACTGAGGGAACAATCGCGGCAACAAGGGCCGTAAAAATTTTGGCGACCAACATAACCTCAATGAAAGAGGTAATCAGACGGTAATAGGATGGCTCACATCTTTTCAGGAGACAGTTTGTGATTGTCTCTTTTATTCTATCTAGTGTATTAACGCCCGATCGTTGAATAACTGGACATACGTATTTTGTCGAGAACATTTGCATAGATTTACTCGCTAGATTAATTAATTTTACTCAGGAAACTCAATGACTTGTCGCAACTCAATTTGACCTTCACCAAATCCTTGTGGATCAGGCATTCGCTTAGCCCATTCGATGGCTTCTTCCCTAGACTTCACATCAATGAGAATAAATCCCGCAATCAATTCATTCGTTTCCGAAAATGGTCCATCGGTGACCACTCGCTTTTCTCCCGGCTTAGGATATGAAAGGCGAACCCCATTTGAACTTGGATGAAGTCCTTTCGCCATAACCCGCACGCCAGCCTTTACTAATTCCTCATTGTAGGTTGACATGGCTTCCCTGAGTTCCTGGCTTGGAAGATTCCCAGCTTCTGAATTCTTTGAAGCTTTAACAATGATCATAAACAGCATGAAATAGCCCTCCTTTATTTATTAAGGGAAAATCCCCTGTTTGTCATTATTCATACAACGAATCTGCCCTTCGAAATCAATCACTATCAATATTCAATAAAGTCAAAGGATATTCCTTCTTGCATGCTCACCTGCTCCTTTATTTTCACTTTTGTTATAAAGGTCAGGTATTTAGTTGTACTACGAGTAACTGACCTTTTCATAATGTTTAAGTCCGTTTGAAATGAATCATCATTGATTTTTCATTTAAGACAGAAATTCTGCACCATTCTTTAAGAACCTATTCGCTTTTTCTCTTGTTCAAACAGGTGGTTATACTTATCTAACTTCTCTTTGCGTTTCAAATATTCTGCAAAATATTTTGCTTTGTAATATTTGTTATAACCATTGTGTTCATTTTCGATATTAGTAAAAGCAGTTTCTAAATCAGAATTATTTATATACCAGTTTAGTCCATTTTCAGAAAAAGATTTCCTAATATCCTCCATCACTTCTTCAATATTAGATCCATCTGGCTCAACCCACCATATGTCAGATCGATTTCTCTCAGCTGGGTTATCTAAATGACGAATGTAATTGGATTGGTCAAGATTACAATTTAGTTGTTCTCGAATATGACATTGGTACTCTTTAGGAAGTAACTCACCGTTGGTACCTTTTTTAATTTCCTCTTCACTTGGTATAAAGACATAATATATTCCAAGATCTACATGAATTGATATAGGTGGCCAACCTGAAACATCAGAAAAATAGTTTCCAACAGTACTGATTTTTAATACCCAAATGCATTGGTCAATCCAACACCAATTATTTCTTGTATTCACTTTATTGAAGTCATTTTCTTTTAATATAGGAGACAGTGATTTTCGAATTACTTTATTGATTTCAGGAGAAACTATCATTATTATTCACACCCTTATTCTCACTAACTTACATCTATTTCTCTTGAGCTAATCCGCCCCTTTTCTACATTAAGAAATTCAACACAAAAAGGCATTAATCCTTCTGAATCAACGCCCAGTTAGTTTAATAAGAATTTTATCTGTTACCAATCTCTCCACTCATCGGTTATGTCACTCTTAGTTTCTAAGCCTGCTAACTCAGATACAGACAATATGTATTCAAGTAATTCCTCCCTTTCTGCAGTCTCAATGAAATAGTTATACTTTTCATTAAGCACGTTAATTTTTAAAACAACTTCCTTTACACAGGTCAAAAGGGTTTTTGGAGATGTTTTTTCTTTCAAATCTTTAATTGTTTCTAAATAATCATTCAATGCTTTTTCTGTAGCCAAAATATTTTCGAGTGTAAACATATCATCCCCCTCTTCCATTCGTTCTCGCCAAAATAGGGTCGGATATAATATGTTTTCCATTCTTGTATTAATTAAATCTTTACGTTTATGCGAAAAATGCTTTTTCTGTGTAAAATATACTGTCGGTATCATTTGGCAGTAACTCAAATCACCATCTTCAACATCTGTCTTTTCTAAATTTTTCATCTCCCCGATAGGAGAAAATCTTGTATATTTTTGCAGTTCTCCATAATTAATTCTCTTAAGGTATTTCTTAAAAGCCCTATATCGGTTATATCTGTCAATTTATTTAATCCATACAAATTCAACTCTTGTAATGCTCTAAATTGACCAATACCTTCGAATGATTCAATTTTTGCTTGTATCAGATGCAACACTTCCAGATTTTCAATTTGACCAAGTTCAGCAAATGTCTTGGAATGTGGTTTATAATCCCATATCTGCATCCGTTTTAGATTCTTTAAATTAGACAGTCCTGTTGCTCTAGTCGGTAGTTCTCCATACAGTTCCTTAAGAGAGGTCAATTTCGCTAAATCTACTTTCACCTTTTTATTTAAATGATTCATAGATAGAGTTTTCAAGTTTTCAAGGAAGGATAAACCCTCGAAATCTTTTATATTTCCACCACTCAGATTTAATATTTCAATATGAGGACATTCCTTCAAAAAATCAATATCCGGAAGATTATAATCCCCCATGACTGAGATTCTTTTGTAATTATGTCCTTTAATAAGCTCCAGGCTCTCGGATAAGTATTCGGAAGATACATTAAGCGTGTCTTCTGTCTCATCTCCATATCTAACTATTTCGATGTTACCAATTTTATATGCTTTCATAGTTCCTCCAAGACATAGCTGCATAAAAACAGCTAATCATACAGCTCTTGTACTGAATAAGGTTGTTAATTGATAAATTAGTTACTGATTTTGAAGTTCACAGAGAATTAATAAAATCACCTTGAATGGGTTCTTTTCCGTCTTCAAATTGAATACGGATTGATTTTCCCTTTAAATAATCAGCTGAATTCATCACTTGAAAATGCAGGTGAGTTTCACTTGAGTTACCAGAATTTCCGCAAGTACCAAGAACCTGTCCTTTCTGGACTCTTTCTCCTTCTTGAACAAGGATAGAATGATTTTTCAAATGAGCTAGCATACTATACTCGTTATTTTGATGTTCTATTGTAATGCAATTTCCTTCAGGAAGTTCAGGATTCATTTCCCCTGGCACATTATCCTCGATTCCATCTATCACTTTTATCACTACACCATCTGCCGGGGCTAATATTTCCTTGTCATAAGCATAATAGTTTTCATTTTTCTTTGGGTCATCGCTATAAGATTTACCGTTTTTCAAAATAAGTAAATCATACGCGTATCTTTGATCCTCATATACATAGTGATAATTGATAAACTGATTAGTTCCACCCCAGAAAACATACCATTCATCTTTTATCGGCATAATATATTTATTCATTGTATATTTCTGATCACTTTCAGGATGAGTGATAAAAGGAGCAAGAGATAGGCTGTAAATTGTATTATTTTCTCCGAAGGATACACTTATAACTTTTTCTCTGGCATTGTCTAACCAGATATATTGTTTAATACCTTCTATTAAATTAGTAACCATTTCTAATGTATACTTTTCGACTCCAGCATTAAAATCTGTTCCATATTCAATGAATTGTTGTAAAGGTACAATATTTTTAAAATCAATTGTTGTTTGTTGATATAAGGTTGAATACATTCCATTCAGAAAAGATTCTCCGAAATCCTCGGGTGAAACTTTAGATATTTCTGCTTGATTCTCCTTCAAACTAAACTCCTCCAATTCTTTATAAACCTATCTAAAATTATTCTTAAGCTGGAGATTTCCTTTAATAATTCTAGACTGTCTGACAGTATGTACTTTTACAATATTCTTCATTCATTAGAAAAATCCTTCCTCCGCTAAACTGCCCAATAGCTGCATAAAAAAAGAGCTGTTTACAGCCCTTGAAATAGAGTAACACCCGTGTCGTTCCTTTATAACAGTTCCTTATTTTTATTATAAGAACGTTTTAATGAAATATAATTGATGAGGAACATCACTACACCTCCGAATAATGTAAATCCTATTAGTTCACTCCAACTGCTAATTCTTGAAGGCGTATCAACCAATAGTAAATACAGTAGAGTAAAAATAACAAAAAATGTAACTGTTTTAGTAAAAATAACTCTTAACTCTTTCCTATAAGCTACTTTTGTTGCAACCTCCGTATATTCAATCCCAGCTACAATATACCTTGTAAATATATATAGAACGAATATGGATATGGCCAACAGTAAAATTATCTCTAAGTCGATAGAAGCATATTTGTTTATGAACATTATTAAAACAATGAAAAGGAAAAGAAGTATCCCACCTTCCGCGAAGAAATATAGCATCCTTTTTTCCTTATATTCATCATCAGGTATTAAAAAAGATATCCAAGATTTCATCAACTCTCTACCTCCCAAAATAATTCATCTAATGTTTTATTAAGTTCTTTTGCTATTGCAACACAAAGATGAAGAGTCGGATTATATTCCCCCTTCTCAATCAATCCAATAGTCTGCCTAGTCACCCCTACTTTTCTTGCTAATTGTTCTTGGGTCATTGAAATTTTCATTCGTGTTATTTTTACATTATTTTTCATATATTCCACCTTACTCATGTAAGATATAGTTTACATATGCAATTTATATCTTACATTAGATTTATATATAAAACAAAGAAACCGACTCTAATCATAAGGAGTTTAACTTAAAAAGGCATTAATCCATCCTGGATCAAGGCCCTTGTTTGTTTAAATATAAGTATTCACGACTATATTAATTGGTTAATTTCAAAAAATATAGAACTTTCTATAGCTGATATTTCAAAGACCACATGGAATCATTGATATTTACGTAAGGTATAGATTTGGTTTGGAATATTTCATAAATGAAGATAGACTAAAGAAAAACGAAAGGAATCAATCATATGAAAAATCAAATCGATGAATTAACTTTATTATTGTTGTATTTAACCTCTTTTAAAGATGACTATGGATTAGGTGAAGCTCAAAGAAGTTGGAAGGGATATCCCTTTGAATCTCTAAATGAATTATCGGAGAAATGTTTCATTATCGATAGTAAACGTTCAAAATCTGTTTATCTAACAGATGATGGTATCGAGGAAGCTAAGAAACTAATAGAGAAATATCATATAAAAGACAACTGAGGAAATTCTCTAAACTGAGAATTTCTTAATCACAGAAAATAGCTATGTATATGACAAAGTACCTTGTATATCGAATGCCCAGCGTAAGAACTCCACTTCCTTCAATTATTATATAATTTAAATTTAATCCATTTTCTCTTTAAATTAGGCTGTTTTCGCAAAGATTGTTGCTATACTGATTGACTAAGGATGTAACGTTTATTTATAGAGTTTTTGCAGATTAATTTTAAAAGTAAGCTTATAAATTGAAAAGACGTACTATAATTAGTACGTCTTTGGTTACTTACACGATTATGTCTTTTTCTAATTGCCATTTTAACATATCATCTACTACACCAAGTTTTTTCATCTTTAACTTCTCTAACACTCTAATTGACGAGAAATTATCAACCAAGCATTCAGCAATTACCTTGTCAACATTCTTAAATGAAAACGCCCATTCAATAATTTCTTTTACTGCCTCTGTTGCGTATCCTTTATTTTGTGCTGAAGGTATAATTCCATATCCCACTTCAACTGTGTTATCTGAATTAGGTTTACCTTTAAATCCAATGTCACCAATAATTGTGTTTGTTTCTTTATTGATAACCAGCCATACACCCCAACCAGAAATGGTTGGATCTTCTTTTAGTTTCTCCAAATACTGAGTGATATGAGGACCAAATTCGTATTCTTCCCTTGGAAATTGTGATAATAATTGTTCTGTACAAGGGATAATTTTGAGCCGCTGTGTCTGCAAATTCATCTCTTTCTCCTTTTTTATAATTTTGGCTGTTGTCTCAAAGATTGTTTCGAAATAAATCATAGGGAAAACATAAAATAGAATTCTAAATCAATCTACTACCTTGAAGAAATCTCCCCTAATTGTTTAGCAGTTAGTAGAATAAGGTTATATATTTATTCTACTAATACTTTTCAAAACCCTTTATTGAGTAACTTGGATAACTTAAAAAGCATCTGATGATAATAAATTTTTGTTTTCTCTTATTAATTTTACTGTGAAATAGTTAGATTTTTGACACGCTAAATAAATCATTTTCTCGACTCGAATTTCAAATGCTAAGTTTTTATGTAATTCAAGCCAACGATACCAGTAAAGGTAATTGTCTAAATAATACGTACCAACGCCTTGAAATCGTTCCATCCATCCTTTTAAACGGCGATGGAAGTTATTAACGTGTTGTATATGATAAATCCCTTTTTTCACTCGTTGATTTTGATTTAAATTAACTGTTTCGTGCTTAAGATTTTTTGATGCTGCAAATTTTTTATAATTAGTAGCTGTATCAGTGCACAACAAAGAAGGGGGAGATATATGCTCTCCAATAACTGCATCAATTTCTTCTGCTTTTACACGACCTCTTCCCGCCATTTTCGCGATTATATTGTTATTTCTATCTTGTGCTACAATTACAGCAATTTTTTGATTTGAAATCCCTCGTTTTTCATCTTTTTCGCCTCGCTTTTTTGGTTTTCGATGAGTAATTCTACGACCCTTGAATGACTCTCGGAAAAATGTTTCGTCACTTTCAATGATGCCATACAATTTATTAAACCCATTGCTTCCTAAAGCATTTAAAATTTTGTGTCTCCAATAAAATGCAGTAGATAAATGAATGTTTAGTTGTTCAGCGATTTTAGGCAATGTTATACCGTTAATCATCATTTCGATGTATTTCAACCATTTTCCTGGATAGCGTGAACCTGAAAAAGGAGTATTTGTCATATCATTAAATGTTTTACCGCAATCCCTACATAAATATCTTTGTCTAGAACGATATTTACCATTACGTTTTACTGAAGCACTCCCGCAATGAATACAAACTAGACCAGCAGAAAAACGTCACATAACAATAGGTCCTGATGCTCAGTGGTTAAATATAGCCTCCATAAAGGAAATTTAATCGTATTTATTAAAATAAAATCATCTGACAGTTGGTTTAACAATTCTTCTTCCCAATCAGGAATAATCGCATAAATATAACATTCCTGCTTATAAATATCATTGATTATATCAACAAACTCCTGTTCATCTATTTCCTTTTCAAGCAATCTTTCAATTACCTTTGGAATGATTTCCACTCTAATCACCTCTTTGTTAAAATTATACGATTAGATTAGAGCGTATTCCTTCTTCTGCTAACCTGCCCCGTTTCTACAATAAAGAAGTTCTACAGAAAAAGGCATTAATCCTTCTTGTATCAATGCCTTGATATTCATAATTATTAGCTGTTTATTTTAATAAGAAATTGAGTGGAATTAAAAAAGGTTTTTATTAATGTGTGTTGAATATTTACCATAACACTAAAAATAGGAGGAATAAAATGGTGAATCAGGTTTGTGTTATAAGCATTTACGTTCCAAATTTAAACACTGCAATTGACTTTTATACCAATACTTTAGGTTTTGAATTAAATAAGCAGTATGGTCCTAATATTGCATCACTTGTACACGGAGAGTTACCAATTATTCTAGAGGAGAACGTTAATACGCCGTATAATCAAGATAATAAAATTACAGGAGTTGTATTAGGATTACGAACTGAAGATATTTATGAAACGGTTAAATTCTTAAAAGAAAAAGAAGTAGATTTTATTGTAGATGAACCAACTAATTGTCCTCCAGGAAAATATATTAGTTTTAGAGACCCCTTCGGAAATATTTTAGAATATCTCCAATTTGAAAATAAGTAACAAACATTAAAAGTTCAATTTTAACTTCTTATTGAGCTAACCTGCCCCTTTAGTAAAAAAATAAATACTCTCATTTCTCTAATGCTAATTTTAGTTGTAAAAGCGAATAACAAAGAATATTAAGAAAATAAAACTTATTGTCGAGCTTATAAGTGTTGAGATATATTGTTTTGATTCTTTTAGATACTTCCATTCCAATATAACTTGAAACCCTGCTATTGCTGTGAAAAATAAAACCCAATGCCATTTTAGAATGTCGAATGACTCCTTTGTTAGAGCAACGAAATAGCCGACCAAAAAAATAACGACTATTATCGTTCTTCCCCATCGATCAACTCTTTTGCCAGGGGTTTCGGAAATTTTTTTTCTCTTTACCCCCAGAAATTTTTCTGTCATTTTTTCTATTAAAAATACTACTAAAAATAAAATAACAAGAAATGTAAACATAATTAACCTCTCCATCTATCTTTATGAGTCACAGCTCAAAGCTATAACCATATAATTCGGTATGTATGGTAGCAAATGCAAATCCTTCCTCAACTAACCTGCCCCGTTTGTCCAATAAAGAATTAAAAGTTTTGAATCTATCTTGATTCAATTCAACAGTATGTTTAGTAATGAATCATTGATGTCTAAAATCAAATTTATCACTAGGTACATCTAATGTATGCCCATTGATCTCAACTGTATCATTGTCTGTCCAGGTAATACTGGCAGTTTCTTCTCGTTCATTCCAATAAATATTTTTGGCTTTCTTATTGCCTTCATTAAAGACTAACTCGCCACGAACAGCATATGACGTTGTAGCACCTCCGTTAGTGAGATATGCTTTTAGTGTGTAATGGCCGCCAGGTGATGTTTTTTCAATAAGATATTCTCCTTTTGGTAGTCTGTTCATATCGAAAAAAGCCCAATATACTCCATAAGCAATAACCCCAGTAAATAAAAGACAGATAACAAGGAATACTCTAAGTGCTTTTTTAGGAGCTTTATTTTCCTCTTTCTTCAAGTAAGTTGTCATACAGTTAAACCTCTCTCAGTAACGGTTAATAATATATTAATTCTCCTATGTATAATAAAAATCCTTTTTCAGCTAACCTGTCCCGTTAGCTGAATTACAAAAAAAGAGCTGATTTCAGCCCTTGATATTGAAGTAATGCCCCTGAACCAAACCTGTTACATTAACTGATCGCCTTTTATGTTTTACTTATTTTTCAGACAAAAGCCAGAAAATAAGATATAATTAACACCTTATGATTTTAATTAAGGAGCTGACAATGTGGAAGATGAACTAATTTTTAAAAGCTATTCTAGGCTGTTATTAAGAGATTTAAAAGACGTAAAAGAGGCTCTTAAGGTAAAAGACTATGAGACAGCTGAGAAACTCTTAAATGAGCTTATAAACGATACTCAGAAAGACGTAGAGAGTGGCAATTAAACTAACGGTTTGGATATTCATCCACCTCTATAATGATAGTTTGATGTTCTTATGCAAGAAAATGATTCTTTCTATTTCTTCAAAACCATTTTTCTTATAAAATTCTTCGGCAGGTATACCTCTATCTGTGAGAAGTGTAATGTTACTTATATTGCTGCTATGAAGTTCTTTTATCAAATGATTTAACATCGCTCTTCCAATACCCTTACTTTGACATTGTTTTCTTACACACATTTCATTAATAAAAAACTCATCTCCGCTCCACCATACTCTATTTACACCAAAAATAAAGCCGAGAATTTCATTGTTTTCTACCGCTAAAACGCCTAAAAATCCAGGTGTTTGGTAAAAGTCCAGCAAATATTTTTTAGCCTTTGTAAATGTCCATTCATCATTCCAAGGCTCATCATTGAATACTTCAATAAATGTGTCCGTACATTTAATTAAATCATTTTCTGTTAATAGTTTAACTTCCAAGGTGAATTCCCCTTATCGCTAAATGTATTATTAAAGCCACCTTAACCGTTTTATTTATGGATTATTCTACCACAAAAAAACAAATTTCTTATTCAGCTAACCTGCCCCTTACTTCCATAAGAACTTCAACACAAAAGGGATTAATCCTTCTTAGATCAATGCCCACCGTCAGTCGTATACCTCAATCATATTGATGTGCTATTATTAGCATTTTTACGTGAAAAAAAATATGAAATAAAATATGAAATCAAAAATAAGATAATCCCCACTTTATTAAATTGGAGATACACATCAAATACATCTTTAAATGAATCTAACGGATAAAAACCACTTAATAGCAACGTTGGAAAAACAGTAATCAGCATCGCCATATAATGAGCAAAAATTTGCTTTAAAAAACTCCATTGTTCAATTTGATATATGACGCTTGTCAACCCAAGGAAAAAGGCTATAAGGCCATAAAAAAAATAAACACTCGAATCATCTGATTGCCTTTGCAACTTATACAACAGTGAAATTATTAGTAAGATACCAAATGAGATAGACCCTCTATATAATCCCTTTAAAAGCAAATGCAACGTAAAATCCCCTTTCTTGGAGTCAAATTAAAAGAGCTGGTTATTGTCAACTCTGACTCCAAACTTTTTACACCAGTTAATTAAATACTATGATTTTCGTTCTCTTTATACTTTTTGTTCGTTTGTACGTTTTTCCAATATGTGTTTGGTCCATTGTTTTTTAAAATTGCATTTTTTGGAACTTGTTTAATTATAAGAAGAAGAGTAAGTAAATCAACTGATGATCCCATTGCGTTTAATATTATTAAAAATTTTAATGTCGTTGTTAATAGTCCAAATGAACTTAATACAAGTGGCAAAATTATTGAAATAATAATGAAAGGAGCAATTGAAATGAAGATATATCTCGATTTTGAAATCTCTTCTTCTGTTAACACAAAACCTCCAAACAGCGTCAATCCTATATATGTTTTTTCTGATTTTGTAAAATTTGGAATGAAAATTAAATGGAGTAATTCGTGAAGTATTAAAAATATAATTAACAAAAAAACACTACTCAAGTTAATAGTAATTGAGATTCCATCAGGCATTAGGCCAAAATCGCTCAAAGAAATACTGGAATAGATATTTATTACACCAATAGAGATGATTGCCGCGACAATCATTAAAGGGGTGGATAACAAAATACCACTTGCTAAATCTTTGGGTTCTTTCAATAGAATCCATCTATTTTTAATTAACTGTAAATGTAACTGCAGGTCACTTTTAGGTAATTTGCTTTGTATTTTCATTAAATCCACTCCATTAATAATTTAAGTTTAAAATACAACCACCTAAATAATACCATTTTTTTATTAAACTAACCTGCCCTTAAGGGGATCAATATAATCGCTTGTTGAAGGTTTATGTTTGATTCCTTGCACATTTCATTTAAAAACGAATAGAGCCATAATGCTTTCGACCCTCAAAAAGAAACGCAATGATACTTTCATAATAAGGTATAAATTTTTTAAATTCGATTAGCTCTAAGATCTCCTCTTTTGAAGCCCATTTCACTGCTTGTACCTCTTCAGTCTGTAAAGTCAATTCATTCAAATCAATGTCATATTCAATTAAATAATAATCATCAAATCCACGCGCAAAGTTAATAGTAAATTGCGGACATATCATTTCAAAGTCATAACGAATACCCAACTCCTCATATAACTCTCTTGAAGCAGCTTGCTGACTTGTATCGCCTGCAACAGCACTTCCACCACAAGTGATATCCCAAAGATTCGACCAACCTTGCTTAAAGGGCTGACGTTGTTGAATAAGCATTTCTCCCTTTGAATTAAATATACAAACGTGTATTACTAAATGAAACTCGTCTGGTGTCATATCATCTCCACGAGTTATTTGTTTGCCTATTTTATTACGATGCTTATCATATAAATCCCATTTTTCCATTGCTAAGCTCCTTAATGTAGTTTTGCCTTAAGATTCTTAAACTCTGCAAGAATATGTCCCAATGATGAACACAAATAATCACCTATAAACTTCTTGAACAAACCTTCCCCATTTCTACAATAAGAAATTCAACATAAAAAGGCATTAATCCTTCTTGGATCAACACCTCTATTAGTTAAAGAAGAATCTTTACTTGCCAATCCTATTTTCCTCTATTCCTCTGTTTATATGGGCTGTTTTAATAGCCTCCGCTTCAGGGATGCTTTCATTGGGGCCCTTGTCCCTCAGTAGCAATGGCGACTGTATGAGGGTTATCCTCCAGATAGGCAGCAGCGGTGTTAATTCGTTCTTGAAAAAGTGGCGAAGGATCAGTTCCAATCACCCTTGCTCCTAGAATAATTAAATAATCAGCATTATCTGGTACAGTTTGATTAGGAATTTGAGCAATTCGAATATGCAAGAATAGAAGATAAAAAACTAAAAATACAAAAAGTTCATAAGTAATAATCTTTAAGTATTTCATTAAATCGTTCCCATCGTTGAAATTGTATTTGGTGAATACAGAGAGAGTCGAGAAAAGATTTTTTTAAAGGTATTTACAGAGAAAAGGATTTACTCAACAATTGAAGCGAATAAGTTCTCTAATGAAAAACGCATATTCCAATACATAGAAAAATGTATGGGGAATATGCATTTGCAAAAATACATTATGATTTTTTTTATTTAGAATTTGGCCATTCTTCATCTTCCAATGGAATAATTACACTCGCCACTAAGTAAATAATTAATCCAGGAAATGCACCTGAAAATACACAGAGTAAAGCAAATGCAAGCCGAAGGATGGTTACATCGATTTTTAAAATCGGTGCTAAACCTCCAAATATACCCGATAATACTTTGTTAGAGCGGGATCTTACTAATTTAACGTCTTTCACACAAACATCTCCTATCTTTATCTTAACAGTATATTAAATGAATTATCTTTATAATATGAAAATCCTATTTATTAATTCAGGATATGAACTTTGTCCCCTTTACTTCCATAAGAAGTTCAGTAGAAAAGGACATTAAGCCTTCTTAGATCAAAGCCCCGTTTATAAAAAAAATATTATCAAATCTAATTATCTTCGTTATTGCTTCTCACATTATTTTGAAGATAAATCTTTTTAAGAGTTGAATTTATGTTATTTAAAGCAATAAGAATAACCCCTAACATAACAAATGTTACTACTTCCCCCGTAAACCAAGATAGTATTCCTAAAATTACAGCATAAAGTATGTATAGCCAATTACTCATTAATTCAATATCCTCCCAACCAAAATAATTAACTTCTTCAAAAAACCTAGTTCATTTGTAACATTTTGTAAAACCAGACCGAATCTTAATTAAGCTAGTCTGCCCTTTTACTTCTATAAGAAATTCAACACAAAAAGGCATTAATCCTTCTTAGATCAATGCTTCTGTTTGTTGAAATGTAATCTTTTTCAATCTCTTCTATACCTTGATATAACTCCAATCCCTAGCCGGGTAATAACGAGTGTGTTATTTTTGTAATATCATATCGACGTGAGGGATATTATCCTCTAAATATGTTTCGGATATAGGTTGAAAACCAAAGGAAGTATAGAATTTTCTTAAATAATCTTGGGCTTGAATTTTAACCTTTGTTTCTTTTAATTCGTTTTGGATAAAATCTAGTCCTTTCTTTAAAAGTTCCCCTGCAATCCCTTCTCCTCTGTATTCTTTCTTTACAATAACTCTTCCAATAGAAGTTTCTTGATAAGCAATACCTGCGGGTACAATTCTTAAATATGCAACGATTTCTCCATTGTCTTCTTTAAAAAGATGATATGAAAAAGGATCTTTACCATCAACTTCAGGATAAGGACAATTTTGTTCCACCACAAAAACTAAAGTTCTTTCTTTTAAAATATTATATAGTTCAATATTTGTTAACTCATCAAATTTTTTGAGTTTCCAACTCATAAAAATTCACCTCTTATTTTTTTCAAATGCATTTAAATATATCTTAAACTTCTTGGAACAACGCCTCAATTATTTCATATCAAAAAATGATAATAAATTATCGAAATAAAAGACCAGATTAGAAAATATAATCGCTGATATCACAGCTATAAATGTGAACTTCAATGACGGTTCTATTAGCTTTGCTAATTCATATATTTTATCGGCTATTATAATAATGAATGAAATCATTAACATGAACCAAGCAATACTATGTGGATTAGTATAATGAATTAGTTCGCTCGTTTTTAAGACTAATAATCCTAAAAAGTAGTAGAAAAACAACTTAACTTTAATCATCTATCGATGCCCCTAGGTCTGAGTTTCTGTCATACATTCCTTAACAAGCTAAACTCCCCCATTAAGTTCATAAAAAAGTTCACTCCAAATATGAATTACATTTTATATTTTGAAACTTAAGCTAATTTTCCACGTATTTCTAATAAAAGGGAGTGACAAAATGACACGCTGTGCTAATTGTAATAAAAAATTGCAAGCTAAAATAATTTGGTCAATTATCAATAGACCCTTTGATGGAAAGAACTGTCCTTATTGTAATAGATTACAATATATGAAAGCAGAATCATTCAAGTTTATGAGCAATTATGGCCCTGGCTTTATTTTCATTTTGTTGTTTCCTTTTTTTGTTGAGTTAAGTAACGAAAAAGAACCTTGGGACAAATTTGATTAGCGGATATACCTATAACTGTTTTACAAAGGGTTCAGGCTAACCTGATTGTTTCTATTAACAAGAAGTCCTACATAAAAGAGCATTAATCCTCCGATATTTTGAGTGAAACTTTTACCGTTCCTTACTTTCGAAAAGTATCAGCAACTATATTACTAAATTCTCTGAGGTAGTAAAGGTAGTCGTCTCCGCCATAGTTATATCGTTTGTTATACATCTTTGCAACGACCACTCTGTATTCAGGAATGATAAGGACAGTTGGACCTGTTATCCCCAATATTTGATAGGATCCTTCTGGAACCCTATCACCGAGCTCACTATGGGCAGCTGGAATTCCTTGTACATACCAAAACAAACCATTTTGAGGAAGTTTACGATCTTTGTAAAAAGGACTTTGGACTTGTGTGGCAATTTCAATCACTTCGCTTGGAACAATTTGTTTACCCTCTGCAAACCCTTTGTTTAAATGGAGATTACCCCATTGGACAAACTCCCGAGCAGAAGTATGTAAGTTTGACTCCGTTCCATCACTATAATTCCCCAGATTGAATGAACCTTCCGAATCTGGATCATCAATTTGTTTAACTAATGATTCATTCTCTTTCGTTTGCCAGGCTGTTTCTTTAAAACCTAAAGGTGTAAATACCCTTTCTTCTAAAAGGTCTGGAAAGCTCATTTTAAATAGACGATTTACCAGCCGAGTCATCATTAACACATTAATTCCTCTATAAGCCCAACCTTGACCTGGTTCAAACTCTCGAAAAATAGTGCCATCTTCTTTTTCGTGTAACCCATGTGAGTGAGTGACTAAATGCCGTATTGTTGTTTTTCCTAGCAATTGTTCATCCATTTCCCTGAAATAATCAATTGCGTAGTCATCAAGGCTTTTGATTTTTCCTTCATAAAGAGCATATGCAACGACTAAACCAAGGTAGCTCTTTCTTGCAGAAGCAACATTAAATTGAGAAACTTGGGTGATTGGAGCTGAGTCAGGAGAATTAGAATGATAACCATCATAGTGTTCCAATATTACTTCGTTATCTTTTAGAATATATAATGAGGAGGCACTGCTTCCGTTTTTTTTCTTTATTTCATCTACCCAAGTAATTAAGTTTTCAAGTTTCTCCAAATGAACCATCTCCTTGATTTTATGAAAACCTTTATTACTATTCTCTACTGGTTGTTAGAAATCCTTCTTCCACTAACCTGTTCCGTTTCTGCTATAAGAAATTCAACACAAAAAGGCATTAATCTTTCTTTAATCAATGCCTCTGTTTATTTAAGTATAATACTTCTACTAACTAAACTTTTAATATGAATTTTTGACTAGAAAAAGATGAATATATTTATAGCTTATTTTTTCTTTTATCAATTAGTAATAAAAATGATAACACCACTACACTAAATACCACTATAAACAGAAATGACAAGTATAGAGTCATGAATCCACTAAATGTCTCATCGAATATTAAAAGAGCGACGTCTTGGTCATACATACCTCCCATGGATATATATCTAGTCACTTCAAGATAAACGACATGGAAGATCATACTCATCCATAGTGTTCCTGTATACCTTCTATATAACTGTAGAGCAATTCCAAATGTAAAGAGCAATATAATATAATCTATAGTTATTATAAATGGTTTACTAAAGAATATTGACTCCAATGCCATCACCGTAACCGGTACACAAATGAAGAATAACGGCTGTAAAATCAATGAGATGATGAAGCGGAATTTCTTATGCAATTCTTCAAATATTAGTCCTCGGATAAAGACTTCTTCTGGAAATGCTTCATACATAAATGCTGTTACTGTATTAATTAAAATGGAAATTATAACAGTGGCTGTCAGGTTCAAGCTGACATTTTCAATACCACCAAATAAATAAGCTGTTATAATTCCTGTTATGACTAATATAAAAGGCAACGCGATTCCGAATATCAATCTAGAGGGTGAATTTGTACCCTTTAAGCCAATACTTCTAAACAAGTCCGTTTTTTTTCTTTTAAATATATATAATACAAAAAGCGTTAGCCCGCTAAAGATTACTCCTTGTAAAAGCATACTATTTTGTCGATCCATACCTTGAGTTTCAGTCAAATATTGTCCGACATTACCCGAAACAAAGAGAAATAATGATACAAGTACAAAGTACAAAAGCAACCGACTAATACTAAATTTCAAAGAACTCAATTGAATGCCCCTTTTCTATTAATGACGTATTGTTATAGCGATTGTTGAGCAATAGTTAAACAACACTCTTGAACTAATCTGCCCCCTTTACTTCCATAAGAAATTCAACACAAAAAGACATTAATCCTTCTTTGATCAATGCCTCTGGTTGCTTAATTACATTTATTCATAACTTGATATAATTTAAAAATCTGTTAGTAGCTTCGTCTCATACTTAAATCGTATCGTTACTGGAATCTTATTAAAAATATGAAGGGGGATTCCTACTCTATCTTTAATATCAATTTCTATCCCCACATTAAAGTAGGTAAGAAATTCCCAATAAGAAATGAAAACGTTATAAGTTGGCTCATAAATAAACTCCATCCATCCCTCTGCAATATGGTTATCTTTTTCATCAAATATATTAATTCCCGAAAGTTTTCCACGACCCCATCTAAATAACTGGCATCGTTACCCTCTATACAACTTTCAGACCAATCAAATTTAAACTTATTCGCCGTTATTCCATAAAAAACGAGGTCATTACATAGCTGTTTTTCTACTAACATTCTTAATTTCGGACCCATTTTATCTGCGTATCCTAAGTCAGTATAATTTGGTTTCATATTTTCTCTCCACACTTTTGGTTTTATGTAATAGAACATTGCTACCTTTGCTAGTTAAAACCTCATGTAACTAAACTGCTCCGTTTGTGAAATAGCAAATTTGAAATGATCATAGGGCCTCAAGGGTAGAAATCAAACTAATGTATTATGGCCCTGTACCACAAGAGACTTCGTATTTTTCGCTCTCTATCTTTGTTGAATAACACAGTGTTGCCGTATGTCCTGTAGGATTGTCGTAGTCAAACCAATTTACATTGTATAGCTGTCCGTATACTTTATCTTTATAATCATTCTTCGTTATTAAAGCAAAGAAACTTTGATATGGATGCCCGTCTTTGAGTATTTCATCTCTTATTGCAGATTTTGGCGAATCATTATTGTGTACCATTTGTCCTAATATAGGCGGAAATATTATTATCACTAATAATACCAGCAAGCCGACTACTAAAAGTCTTTTTTTCTTTTTCAAATTGATTCCTCCTTTCACCACTTTTATTCCGTTAGCCTGCTCCTGTATTCCAATAAGAAATTCAACACAAAAAGACATTAATTCTTCTTAGCCAATTAGCATAATAGAAATTGTACTGATGAAATCAAATTCTATCCTTATACCCTTTTTCAGTTTTAAATTTCTCTGGAATCAATTGCTCAATATTTACCCTTCTTTAGAAAAGATAAAAATCTGTTTATCCTGATGTTAGTATATTTATTCAATACCACTTACTATTAAGTTAGCTTTTTCAAAAGGTTTATAGGTTTCAACATAAACGTCTTCTGATAGCATCCAATTATTTTCCCACCTATCACGTGCTGTTTCTCCGTCTCTTTCAAGACCTCGTGAAAGCCTTGTTTCTCGTGGGCATTCAACCCATATCGTTAAATCATATTTACTAAAAAATTCGTGACATATTGCATAAACACCTTCTATTATGACAATTCCCCCAACTGGAACAGTATGCCACTCCGCTAAACCATCCATTATCCAATCATATCGCTGATAATGTCCTTCTTTATTTTGAGCTATGGGTTCAAGAACCTGATTTAAAATACGCCTCCTATCATAATCTGCACCTATAGGCTTGTTCTTTGGAAGTGTTTTTAGAATTTGAGAAGATGGTAAATAAAAATCATCCATATGCACAATAGTTGTATTTAATAATCTCCCTTTTAACTTATCAGCGAGTGTGCTTTTCCCAGAACCTCCACAGCCATCTATCCCAATTAACAAAGTTGATTGTTTTTGAGGAACTGAATCAATCAGCCTAACCAAATGTTCAAAATCATTACTGCTTTTAAGAATTTTATCATTCATAACCTCACCGCCTTAAATTGGAAAACCATCTTGTTAACTAACCTGTATAAAATATTTTCTATTAATTTATTATTAAATCCTTCTTCCCTGCCCTACACCTTATCTAAATCTATGATTAATTTATTACCTTCGATTTTAAAATCTGTGGAATAATTTTCAAACTGGATTTTGATAGTTCAATTTTATTCTTAACTTATGTTCACTATAAGACCATAATGCTGCTTAACCAATTTGATTTCATTGACCAATAGCATAATCCATAAGCTTTCCTTCTTATTTCCATAAAGAAAAGTCATCATAAAGATATCTCTATTTCACTGCTAATTTTAGTACCATCAAATCCTCATCATAATATCGGCCATTAAACTTTAAGGCATTTCTTTCTATACCATAGACCTCAAATCCCAACGACTTATATAATTTCTTTGCATAGTGATTATCAGATACAACAGTTAAATTGATTTGCTCCAATCCTTCAGAGTTCTTCGCTTTACTGATAAGTTCATTCATCAATAACTTTCCTAAACCCTGACCTCGATTGCCTGGAGCTATGTACATTCCATAAACATTTCCTTTATGCCTGGTTTTGAGATTGTCTTCACGTATAAAGGTAACAATGCCAACTAAAGATTTTCGATTATCAAAGGCACCTACAATATACTTGTCCATTGTTGGTTTTATTCGTTCCTTTACCATGTCTAAAGAATATCCCACCTCTCTCTCATAGGTTGAACCGAATGCTTCCGGGTTCATTTTCAATGCATTCAATCGCACTTTCTGATATAAATGAGCATCGGACTCTTCTAAAATACGAATATTCATCAACTACTCACTCCTTTAATTTGATGGAATTATGTATTGCATAATCTATTCTTTTTTTCGCTCCTAATATCCTTCTTGCACTAACCTCCCATCTTATAAAAAGCTTAATTATTTCCTGTACACTGCTGTCTCTTTTCTCACAAACAAATTCTTCTATTTTCATATTTTTTGTTTAACACTATTTATATAGGGAAAATAATTCTATTGAGGACTATTCCGGTTCAGAAGCAGTGGCTGAACCGTGCCTCAAATTCTTTATAATACTACGAATGGAGGAGACATGAAGAATATTATTAAAATAGCCAGTGCATTTATGGGAATTATCATAGGTGCCGGTTTTGCATCAGGACAAGAAATTTTACAGTATTTTACTAGTTTTGGAATGAAGGGAACGATTGGAGCCTTTCTCTCGATCCTATTGTTCGGATATTTGGGAATGGTTTTAACTAAGCTGGGCAGCCGGCTTCAGACAGACTCACATAAGGAAGTTATTTATAAAATCAGTGGACGTTACCTCGGCGTTCTCATCGATTCTATCCTCGTATTTATCCTTTTTGGAATTGGAATTGTCATGATTTCTGGTTCAGGGTCTATTTTCAATCAGCAGTTTGGGTTGCCAAGTTTCGTTGGCATCATTATCATGACGATTCTCATTTTAATCACAATCCTTTCCGACGTAGACCGGGTTGTAAAAGTTATTGCTATGATAACCCCTTTTCTCATATTGGGAGTGGTCGTATTATTTATACATAGTATGGTGACCATGGAATATTCTTTCTTTGAGCTTGACTCTATAGCGAACGAACAGTCTTCGGCTACAAAACATTGGCTGAGTTCTATTATTAATTATGTTTCACTTGCAATCGCAATGGGAGCATCCATGACTCTGGTAATGGGCGGCGATGAACCCAAGGAGAAAATTGCTTCGATCGGAGGACTGGCGGGAGGTATAGGTGTAGGAATTTTAATTGTCCTGCATCATCTAGCCATCTTTGCACAAGTTGATAAGGTAGGGCACTTGGACATGCCCTCACTAGGGCTGGCCAATCAAATATCACCACTTTTTGGAGTTCTCTATTCCATCATTCTATTCGGCATGATTTTTAATTCAGCTGTTAGTATGTTCTTTTCGTTTGGTACACGCTTCTTTACCCCGAAAACGAAAAAATACAATTGGTTCGTGGTTATTTCTGTACTCGTCGCCTTTGCAGCAAGCTTCTTTGGATTCAAGCAGTTAGTTTCCTTTTTCTACCCACTGTTTGGATATTTGGGTATGATTTTAATTGCCGTACTCGTTATCGCTTCAATTAGAATGAAGCCTTTAAAAGATAAAACGGATTAATCGGTATCAGTTACGCGTTTCAATAAAAGATTAAGGAACGCATTCTTCCGAAAAAATAAAAAATCCACTGTAATAGAAAAAGAGATTCGTCAATTTTGATGAATCTCTTTTTCTATAGTACTAATTTCCCCTGTTAAATTAACCTGTACTTCCAATTATCAATTCAAATTTAACTGAGTGTATTCGATTTCTCTTGAGTATCATCTGGAGATTATCAATTGTAGATCTTTCACGCTGAATATAGCATCTCTGCTTCCCATCTAACCCTAACTAACTGTTTCTTCATTAAAAAAGGATTGTCCCCTGCTTTGTAGGTTTTCGGTCATTTAAGTTCACCCCCTTAAACTTCGGCTCATAGTTGGCCACGGGTTTAATCCCTAAGGATTGGTTCCACTGATTATCATGCTATTATTCATTTTCATCCATATATATTAGAAATCTGACCAGGTATATAAATGATGTAGTACTATATCCAATTGCTTCCTATAATAAAGGGAGAAAGATCCATAAAAAAGGGTGGGGGTGGAATATGAGGATAGAAATCCAGTTAGATAGTGAATGTACAGATCCCAAAATCGTCATACATGCTAGTGAAATGACAAATGAAATTTCAAGTTTACTTGAAAAACTTTCAGGCAATGAATACCAATCACTGATGGGTTATAAAGGTGATGAAATTCTTTTGATACAAATGGACGATATCTTGCGGATTTATACTGAAGGTCAATATGTTTATGCACAAGTAAATAATGAAAAATTGCGCTTACGACAAAGATTATACCAATTAGAAGAAATGGTCCCGCGCCAACAATTCATCAGAATTTCAAACTCTGAGATTGTCAATTTTGAAAAAGTTAAAAGCTTAGATATGAGCATAAGCGGAACAATCACTCTGAAATTCAATACCGGCGATCAATCATATGTCTCGAGGCGTTATATTAATAAGATAAAAAAACATTTAGGAATATGAGGTGATGAAGATGAAGACAATTATCGTAAGAGGGGCAATAGGATTTCCGCTAGGCGTTTTTATATCAACCTTTATAACCCTTTGCATTTCACTTGGCATTGGGGATGGGACGTTTTACGCTGTAGTACCCAGCTTAATAGAGACCATGGGTACAGAATTAAATGCCTATCTACTGCAATTTATTTTAAGCGGATTATTAGGAGTTGCTTTTGCTGCAGGCTCTATCATTTTTGAACATGATAATTGGAGTCTTACAAAACAAACAACTCTACACTTTTGCTTAGTTACCATCGCCATGTTTCCTGTCGCCTATTACTCCCATTGGATGGAGCATTCCTTTATAGGATTTTCACTTTACTTCCTTATCTTTGTGGTCATTTATTTAATGTTCTGGGTCTTCCAGTATCTATTTTGGAAGCGAGAAATTAATCGTTTGAATCATTCATTAAATAAACCATAGACACCCACTTTAGAATTACAGTTTTCCTACTAGCAATAAGGTATTCTGCCTCCTTTTAAAAATAGTTTTGATAGGAGGTAAACTTAATATCTATAAAGACACCCCAATAAGATTTGTACAACTCAAGTTATTCTTACAATAAGAAAAGGTGACCCTATTCTCTCTAGAGTCACCTTTTCTTTTTCTGAGCCAAATTATGCGGTTTCCTATCGATTTACCGTTACCGTTGTAAAGACGAACTTGTCGTGATGATGCCGTGAGAAAGAGTATTCAAATGGTATACCAGTAATCAAAAAGGCAACTTGTTCGACTTCCAAGATAGGATCGTCAGCTCTGCAATCCAGGTATTTTTGATCCAGTTCATTTGATTTACATGCTCTGATTTTACGGTGTGCTCCACCCATTTTTAATTCAAGTGTTTCTTTAATATGCTTATATATGGAAGAATGAAGAACCTCATCATTAATACCGGGAACCAGATTAGCCGGCATGTATGTTTTTTCTATTACATATGGTTCATCATTTACAATCCTGAGACGAATAATATGATAGACAGGTGTATCAAGGCTGATCCTTAGTTTACTGGCTACTTGCTCAGAGGGAAATTGAATTTCAAAGGCAATTACCTTGCTTTTTACCTCATCATTATTGGCCAGATTGGATAGTCCAATATTTTCTTCACTGATGATATTCACTTTATTGTCATCAAATGGAGGCTCGATAATAAAGGTACCATGTCCTCTTTTCCTATATAAAAGCCCCTCTGTAACAAGAATATTCAAAGCTTTTTTCATCGTTACCCTGCTGCTGTCAAATTCTTTCGAAAGAGTATATTCGTCTGGAATCGGCTGGTCCTTTGAGTAATAATCACTCTTTACCCTTCGCCTCATTTCATTTGCAATGGCCTCGTACTTGTTCATTCCTAACACCTTCCTAAACGCTTCTTATAAGTCAATCATAAATACTATCACAGGAAAAATATAGTGTAAAAGTAAAGGTATGCAAATTATAGTAATCAATGACCTGATTCTTTGTTCTATTCCATATAACGTATTACATCGAAATATCAAATCATGCTTGAAGATATGATTATACTTATATCTTTAAATGATTATAACTTTCCCTTGAATTTGTAATCATTTAAAGGTATATATAGAATATATTGTAAAAGTTAGGGTGGGCCAACATGAAGAATCTGATAAAACTTTTTATTGATTTCGTCTCTCAATATACTATTTCCAGCTATTATTTCTGGCTTTATATACTTAGAGGTGGAATCATCTATGGGTTTGTTTCCGCTTCAGTCGGACTGATCCATGCTGTTGAACTCATTCACCGGAAAGAAGATGATTCAATCCGTTCAGCTTTTCAAGAATCCTATAAAAAGAATAAAAGTTATATAGGGTTATCGTTTCTATTGTTTTTATTCAGCGGACTTTCACTGATGTCTATCTATCCACCGCTTCACGAGGCCTTGCCTATCTTAACATGGCTGCAAATACCGATTTTGATCTGGACTTTTCTTTTATGGACCATTGCTATTTATAGCATTTACTTCCTTGCTCATGATCAACGGAATACTCATTCCGCAAAATGGATCTATGCACTGGCTTTTGATACTTGCATTCGCCATCCACTCCGTAGCCTGGTTATATTGCTGATGATCTTAGCTTTCACATTGATAATCAAAGTAAATTTAGTCGCCTTTATTTTTTTGGCACCGCCTCTATTAATCATTGCGACCAAAAAAATTGTCTTCATCCCTAAGATTCTGACAAACTAATACCTTTATAAAAAGAGCTGCTTGAAAAGAAGGGCTTTCCTTTCAAGCAGTTTTTTCTTCCTCTACTATAACGGACTTGAAATACTTATTTTACTGAACCAGAAACTCCGTTATTAATATACTTTTGAAGGGCCAGGAAGACGATTAGTATTGGTGTAATTACGATAATAACACCCGCCAGAATGACCGGCCAATCCGTTCCATATGGTCCTTTAAAGGCAAATAACGCTGTTGAAATAACCTTCAATTCAGGTGACGGCATATACAGGAATGGATTGTAGAAGTCATTGTAGATTCCCACACCGCTAATAATAAGAATCGTAATCATTGGAGCTTTGAGCAAAGGCAAGATAATCTTGCGGTAAATTTGAAAGTAAGATGCGCCTTCCATGATTGCTGCTTCATCCAATGAAACTGGAATATTGTTAAGGTACTGCAGGAATACATAGACAGCTATTACGTCTGTGCCAAGATTCAGCACAATAACCGACCAAATCGTATTGAATAAGCCCATTCCTTCAATAATCTGGAATGTTGCAACCTGTGTAGTGATTGCCGGAATCAGGGTTGCAAGGAGGAAGAGTCCCATAATAGGTTTCTTCAATTTAAAATCAAATCGGTTCAAAACATATGCAATCATCGTTCCAAGCAAGAGTTTTCCTACAATTGAAACAATAAAGATGATAAGCGTATTTTTAAACCCAACAGTCATTTGGCCATCTATGAATGCTCTTGTATAATTGTCAAACGTAAATTGTTCCGGTAAAGCAAGAACACCAGTTGTCAGGAATTCCTCTTTTGACTTGAATGATCCAATAAACACAACCAATACAGGTAAAATAGCAACCGCTACTCCAAGCAGTAAGCTGCCGTATTTTACAATGGCGCCAAGCAGTTTCTTAATGTTGTATGCATGATCCTGCTTTGCTGGAATCTTTGGTTCTGTCACACTGACATTTGCCTTCATGGTCACACCTCTTTCTCTCTAGTCATGTATTTTTGAATTAATGTCACGACGATGACAATGACTAACAATATGAGGGCCATGGCAGACGCCAGTCCTAGCTTCTGGTACTTAAAGGCTGTATCGATTGTTTGAATGACAAAGGTTTTCGTTCCATTTGATCCACCCGTCATAATGTATGGGATATCGAATACACTTAGGGAACCGCTTATTCCTAAAATGATATTCAGGAACACAATCTGTTTGATACTCGGTAAAATAATGTATAAAAATTGCTGGAACCGGCTGGCACCATCAATTTCCGCTGCTTCATAAATTTCAGGATCAATGGACTGAATAGCTCCCAGGAATATGATGAAGTTGAACCCCATATATCTCCAAATCGACGTAAACGCCAGGGACATATTGTTTATAGAACGGTCTCCAAGCCATAATTGGATTTGACTATCTAACCCAAGGAAAGTCATGACCGTATCCAATGTTCCTCCGGCTTTGAAGAAATACAAGAAGATGAACCCAATAGCCACTCCATTTAAAAGGTACGGAAAAAACAAAATACCCTTCCAAAAGTTTGCGAATTTCACCTTGAAAGTTAGGATCGTGGCAAAGTATAAAGCAATTCCCAGTTGGATAAATGTCGCTACAAAATAGTAGAGACTGACTTTAAATACTGAAAAGTACTCTGGGTTTGTAAAGACCTTTAAATAGTTGGCGAGACCAACATTCTCCTTCGTCGGACTAATCCCATTCCAATCCGTAACACTGTATTGAAGCATTTTTACTAGCGGATAATAAGAAAATAATAAAAGCAAAAAAACAGGTAAAGCTGAAAACAGAAAAATGATAATACGACGCTGCGCCTTATAACTCAAATTTATTTTTTTCATCGCTTTTACTCCTCTTATCTCATTAGCTGGCCCTAATGGACAAAGATACTTTTCAAATCCTTCTGTATTAGAGGAACTGGGGTGTTACAGTATGAATTCTGCAAACACCCCAGTATATTCAATAAGATGATTCTCCTTACTTGCCAACCTCTTCCATTGCACTGGACCATTTTTTGTTCAAGTCTTTCATAATGGCATCAAAGGATTCTTTTGTATTGCCTTTTGCCGCATCGATAATACGTTGCTTCGTTGCTTCTGTTGTATCAATACCGATTTCAGATGTGTTGTTGATGTCACTAAATAGAGATTCTTCTCCTTTAGGTGATGGATTAGCCTGGATAAATTCTACTCCAGCTGTTTCCATCGTTTTAAGAGCTGCTGGCATTTCTTCGCCAACCTTAGGAGAGATGGCTCCTGTATCTTTTGTATAGTTAGATTCATCAATAAACCAGTCTACGAACTTACGAGCAGCTTCTTTTTGTTTGCTGTTCGCATTAATACCGATATTGTAGTCTCCGCCAATCGCAGCATACTGTTTGCCATCTTGTGCGGTAATTGGGAACGCTGCATACTGAATATCTTCTGGATTTTCAGCAAGAGCTTGAACTTGTTCAATTGCCCAGCTGCCTAGAACCATAACAGCAATTTTTCCGTCTGCCAAATCTTGTTTGGATTGTTCCCAATCAGTTGTGGAAGGATCAGCTTCAGTTAAACCTTTTTCCGCTAAATCATATAAAAGTTTGTAGCTTGTGTTCATTACTTTACCATCTGCAAACGGTTCTTTATCTTTCACCATTTTATTCGTAACATCCGGATCACCGGAAGCACCTGTACGGATGAAGTCCCAGTTAGTTAATGTCCAGCCGGAAGCGTAGTTTGTGTATAAAGGAGTTACATCCGCGTTCTTTTTCTTGATTGTTTCTAATGCAGCTACGAAATCTTCTGGTGTTGTTGGAACAGTATCAATACCTGCATCTTTAAATACCTTCATGTTAAGGATGACACCAGTCGTATTAACTGCAATCGGAATACCATAGGAAGTACCTTCATAAGAACGGTCACTTAAAAGCATATATTTCTTTGATAATTCATCCTGTTTACCAAGCGGCTCAAGGAAGTTTGCATTGTCTTCAGGCTTAATCGTTGTTGGAATCATGAACACATCACCGTAGTCTTCTGAGTTCATCCTAATTTGCATTTGACCGGCATAGTCTGTAATCGTTTCCACTTTTACTTCTATATCGGGATGATTTTTATTAAACTCTGCTATGTATTCATCCCATTTCCCATTACCTGTCCAGTCTGTCTTGTGGTTGATAAAAGTGATTGTTTCTTTTCCTGACTCTTTAGAATCGGAATCACTATTGCTCTTATCACTGCAACCTGTTAATGCAAGGGCCAGAGCACTTGCGGCAACCCCCATACGGAATAATTTCTTCATTCCAGTTCCCTCCAAAGTATAATTTGGTAAACGCTTACAAAAATATTGTAGCATCCTATGTTTTAGTTTGTATAGTCTTTTATTACAAAAAAGTAATACTTTTGAAATGTTGTAACTTTTTATCAACAAAACAGACAATCTTTCAGTCTTGTAAATTAAAAGATTTCCTTATAATATCGATAAATAACTTTTTCTGCCGGCTTTCCATAGACAGCATAGTCCTGATCAGAATCTGCCTTTTCTATAGGATATAAATGAGCTTTCCAGTCCCATAAGGCAAATCCTTTTACCCAATCTCGCTTTACCGTTGTGCTAAACATCTTTTCGTACCACTCTTTTTGGACATTGACATCTGCTTTCCCTCTTAATGTCCAGTCATTTGGGAGCAAATCTCCACCCTCCCAGCTCGGACAGCCGGCTTCACAGAAGAAAAATGGTTTAGTGTGTTTCTTGACAACGCTTTCAATACGATCAAGCTCTTGTTCCCATTTATCAATCGGATAATAACCGCTAGAAGAGATCACATCAACAGCGTCCCACCATTTTAGAATATCTTCTTGGTACTTATCGCAATTATAAGTAACAAGTCCACTGTACAGCTTCCGGACCTCATTTATTAAATCACGCCATTCCTTTTCACGGCGGTCTGCATTGACCATTTCACAGCCGACCACAAACATGGAACACTTCGTTTCTTCAGCTAGTTTCGCGTAATGAAGAATGAATTCATTGTAAGAGGCAAACCATTCAGACCATTTAGGCTCACACGGAACATCGGTATCAAAGAAATTAATATGGGCACGCCATGTCCCGTCCGAAACATTCACCATCGGTTTTAAAATAACCTTTAAACCCAGTGATTGTGCAAAATGGACCATCTCGATGATTTCTTCATCACTGACCACATTCGGATGTTCCCTCCAGTTAATTACAGTGGACTGGGGTCGATCTTGCTCTGCCACAACCGTTAAAACGACATGATCAATTCCGCATCTTTCTTTTAAAGATTTTAAAGACTGTTTTGCCTTCACATCCTCCCATTCTCCGCGCTTACTCATATAACCAAAGCTAAATCCCTTAATAAAATCCATCATATTCTCCTTTCAAATGATTTAACAAAATGTAACAAAAAGTAATATTAATAGATTGATAAGTATATACATTTGTTGTAAATTAATTATATATTTTCCATTTATTTTCGTAAAGAAAAATTAAAAAATTGAAAGTACGTGCAGATATGGATCATAAACAAGAATACTACCGTAAAATGCTTTACTTCACCATTCCAATCACGATTCAGTTATTAATCATCTCCAGTTTGAATATGATTTCGTCCAGACAAGTTTTCTTTTCATGTTGCTTGTTAAAAAGGAGTTTATTTCCTGGAAAATGATCAAAGAAAACCTAGAGCAGACGCTATATTAAGTTGCTATATATGCCCTTGCAAGCTCACATGAAATCATTCGGGCTCTTCTCGGTGTAAAACGAACGTTATCTAAGAAATGGATCCAAAATATTGTCGAAGAACATGAGGAGGCTGTTCCAGTTGGAAAAGATTGAATTTAAAAAGGAATTAAACGAAAGAATTCTCCCCTTTTGGATGAAACTATTAGATTATGATAATGGCGGATCATATGGAATTCTAGATTATAATTTAACCATGCACAAAGATAGTCCTAAAGGAGGTGTGGTAGGAGCACGTCACCTGTGGAGCTACTCGGGCGCTTACCTTCTCACGAAAGATGAAAAATATTTGCGGGCCGCTGAGCATTCCTACCATTTCTTGATTAATGCGTTATGGGACCAAGAACATAAAGGAATCTATTGGCTTGTCGATCACCTTGGGCAGCCTCTCATCTCAACCAAGCACATCTATGCACAAAGCTTTGCTATTTATGGACTTAGTGAATATGTCAAGGCATCTGACAATAAGGAAGCCTTAACCTATGCCATTGATCTTTTTCATCTTCTTGAAGATACATGTTTTTCTACTACATACGGAGGTTACAAAGAGGAATTTACACAGGACTGGATACAGACCGAGCATCATCTGCTGAATGAAGGTGCTAATGCTGTTTTTACTACTAACAGTCATCTTCACCTATTAGAAGCCTATACAAATTTATATAGTGTTTGGCCTGATAGGCAGCTGTTGAGCAAAATCAATTATCTGTTGGATTTGTTTTATTCAAAAATCTATCACCCTACAGAACATGTTTGCAGAGTCGCTTTTGATGAAAACTGGCAGTCTACAAAAGAGGCGTACTCCTACGGCCATGATATCGAAACGAGCTGGCTCTTAACCGAAACCCTACATATAACCGGTCTTGACCGGCCAGATATTGTAGAAATGAATAAGCAGATTGCTTACAAGGTTGCAGTTGAAGGCATTGATCCGGATGGATCTATCTATGATGCTAAAAAAGAGGGAAACATACATAAGACAAGGATTTGGTGGGCGCAGGCAGAGGCAGTTATCGGCTTTTATAATGCTTATCAGCTTACTAAAGATGAACAATTTATCCAACTCAGCGAACGTACTTGGACGTATATTCAGAAAAAGATTCACGACCCTCGTACGGGAGGAGAATGGTTCTCAAGGATAGATGAGCACGGAGAGGTAATCTCCTCACTCAGAAATGATCAATACCAAACACCTGAAAATATCGCTGACTCCTGGAAAGGATTTTATCATAACGGCCGCATGTGTTATGAGCTAATAAAAAGACTTCCAGAATAAATAAACGGCTCTGTTTAAGCAGAGCCTTATTTTATCCCTCTTCATTAATATTAGCTCAATTAGTATAGTTGTATAACCTTAAAAAATGGTAAACTATTACAGTGAAGTTAATTTAGAACTGATAGTTCCTGAAATGATCTATGGGGGAAAAATATGAATTCTATTATGAAAAATATTATAAGCTTGTTCTTTGAAAAAGCTGAACATCCAGTTAAACCTCTTATGTATGCACAAATTACTGTATGGATTGGCATGGGTATTGCTTCGTTTCCAGTGTTGTATACTAGTCGATTTTATTGGATGTATCTTATGCTTGGAACTAGCTTCCTATTAAATGGTATAGAAAATTATTTAGTAAAAGAAACAAATCGTAGAGGCTACTTAATTTGGTTTATTTGTGCACTACTCTTTTATTTGATAGCAGCGGAAGACTATTTCTTCATCTAGCTAATTGTTCGATTAAGAAATGAAAGAGAATTTGTTTAAAGGTAAATGTTTTGCTCCAAATCAATCATTTTTAATTAGGAGTTAAAAGAAGATGAGACATAGAAGGAGAAATAGAAACGGCTTTTTTAAAGAATCCCTGTTTGAGATCATTGGTGAAATAATTTGGGAGATTTTAATGTTTATACCAAGGATGATCATTCGCTTTATAAGTAATATTTTTGATTAACCTATTTACCATAGGCACTAAATTGAGGTCATCAAGTATACTTGAACGTGTTTGCGAAGCATTTCACTTAAACAATCAGATGGACATGAATAAACAAATGAGACCAAAAACATTTCTCCTTTACTAACCCTTCGCAATAACCTTTATAAACAGGGCCAAATAAAAATCCTGCATGGTATAGATGCAGGATTTGTTTGTTATTTGCTTTCGCCGTGATTTAGATGATAATTGTATACTGCTCCAATAAGATTGGCATCATTTTCAAACTTGCAAATAGCAATGTCTGGAACAATTTTTGCAATTTGTACCTTATCTAATATTTCCTTAAATTTACGATGTAATTGTGGAATCAAATCTGGTTTAGCCGAGACTCCCCCGCCAATAATAATTTTTTCAGGGTCATAGCTGTACTGTAAGTTATAGATTCCTTGTGCCAGGCTATAATAGAACTTTTCTGTTTCCTCTATTGCTATTTTGTCACCCTGCTCCGCCAGTTCAAATACTTCTTTTCCGCTAATTTTTCCGCTTGGCAGATTGAACCGTTTCGCATAGCGGACAGCCATTTTGACCGGGCTTGCTAATGTACTGAAGGTCTCATCATGGTTCAAGAGCATATACCCAAATTCTCCGCCAAAAAGATGTTTTCCATGATGAATCTTTCCGTCGACAATCACGGAACCGCCAATACCTGTGCCGACTACTACAAAAATAATATCCTTCAGCCCCTTAGCTGCACCCTTCCAAACTTCTGCAAGCGCTGCACAATTCGCATCATTTTCCATGGAAATGGGGCAACCGAATAGCTCTGTTAGCTCAGGGTAAATCTCAAAGTCATGAAGATAGGGAACAGCACTTGCTCCTTCCACGACTCCTCTTCTTTGATTGACAGCTCCAGGTGAACTGATTGCAACTCCCTCAATCATGAACTGATTAGCAAATTTCTGTTTAACCTGCAATAAGGATGTTTTCATTTCCTCCCATGTAGATGGAGTGATAAATGATCCTTTATCTACTATTTCTTCCTTATCCCAAACCGCATACTTTACAGCCGAACCGCCAATATCAAAAACAAGTAATGACATGATTTTCACTTCCTGCTCCCTTGGAATAATAAATAAACACCTAATTTGCAGAACAGTTCCGTTATTCTATATAAATTAGGTGCTTGATCAATCACTTACTTTAATCCATTATTTTCACTAACTTCTTTAATCCAATAACCCGATTTCTTGATGGTCTTCACCTGCGTATGGATGTTATTCGAAATAAATCCATAACGGTTACGGTACGCATTCTTCCATGACCAGCAGTCAATAGGTGTCCATAAATGATAACCATAGCAATTTGACCCTTCTTCTATTCCTTTATGGATCCATTCTAGATGCTCCTCAATGAATTCAATCCGATAATCATCCTCAATCATGCCTTCATCATTCAGGAAACGTTCCTCACGTGAAACACCCATTCCGTTTTCAGACACAAACCACTCGATATTTTTATAATTATCACGAATATTGATGGCGATATCATACAACGCCTTCGGATAGATCTCCCATCCTTTGTCCACATTCATCCTTCTGCCGGGCATATCATAATGATCATAATAACGGTCAGGCATCCAATCGGCTGTACTGTTTGGTGAGATATCCGGCGCCTTTACGCGAGACGGATGATAGAAATTAACACCAAGGGTATCAATCGTATTTGCCTTCAAAATCGCCAGTTCTTCCTCCGTTGATTCCCAAATCACTTTATCTTTTGTTAAAATCTCAACCAATTGTGCCGGGAATTCTCCATATATAGCCGCATTTAAGAACATCTCATTGCGCCATAGATCCGCAATTTTCCCTGCTTTTACGTCTTCTTCCTTATTGGATGCCGGGTAGGATGGAGTCAGGTTGAGAATGATTCCAATTTTTGCACCCTGATTATGAAGACCCAACTCCCTGAAAACCTTAATCGCTTTAGCGGAAGCCAGATTTAAGTTATACGCAACTTGGACTGCCTTTTTTCCATCAACCACCTTTGGATAATGGAATTGATATAAATACTGGCCGTCCACAATGACCATCGGCTCGTTAAAAGTAAACCAGTACTTAACGCGGTCGCCAAACAGCTCAAAGCATTTGCCCGCAAACTTAGCAAACAAGTCAACTACATGCTTTGATTCCCAGCCGCCATACTTCTTGTATAGCTCAACCGGAAGGTCAAAATGGTGGAGTGCCATAACAGGCGTGATTCCTTGCTTAATGAACTCATTAATCACATCATTATAATAGCGAACACCATCCTCGTTGACAGTCGCTGTTTCAAAATCGTCAATCAATCTTGTCCATTGAATTGAGGTCCGGACAGAATTGAGACCAATTTCCTTCATTAATTGAATATCTTTTACATAACTATTGTAGAAATTGGAGGCGGTATCAGGTCCAACCTGTTTGTAAAACTCCTCGGGTTCCAATTCGTACCAGTAATCAAATACATTTGCATGTTTTTTATTAAATCTACCTTCACTTTGGGGACCAGAGGTAGCTGCACCCCACCAAAAATTATCCGGAAACTTTTTCATGATTGCCTCTCTCCTAAACAGTTAGTTTATTGAATTCAAATAAAATAGTTTGCTATTGTAATCCTTCGTTTTCTCTCTGGACCAAAATTCATCCGCTTTTCCGGTAAAGTTTTCTCCGAAAAGAAGACCGATTTGCATTAAATCATCGCCAAACCTTTTCCCGTCTCCATTGATTTGGTACATTTTGTCCTCTGCCAATCCTTTTAGCTTTAATCGTTCATATGGACGATTTGGCTTTGATAAAACCTCATAATAGCCAACAATCGCCTCCGTTTGATCCTTTGAAACAACCATCCATGCCGTTTCATTGTTGGTAAACGGACTTAATAACCGGAAAAATGTCCCTTGCTGGATCAAAGCGCGATGCTGCTTGAAAAAGGTAATATCCTTCTTAATCTGGTCCTTTTCCTCCTCCGATAGAAGGGTAATATCCAGCTCATATCCAAATGTACCGAAGAAGGCAACATTAGCGCGCATTTCCATGCTTGTTGTCCTTCCCACCTGATGATTCGGAACAGCAGATACATGACTGCCAATACTGGATAATGGATAAACGAATGAAGTTCCATATTGAATTTTTAACCGTTCAACTGCATCTGTATCATCACTTGCCCAGCCTTGAGGTGCATAGTAGAGCATCCCTGGATCGAAACGTCCTCCACCGCCTGCACAGGATTCGAATAATATATCAGGATACTTCGCTATCAGCCTCTCGTATAAGGAGTAAACACCTAAAATGTAACGATGCCATACCTCTCCTTGCTGATCCGCCGGCAATGCTATGGAATAGGCCTCTGATATATAGCGGTTCATATCCCATTTGATGTAGTCAATTTGACAGTCTGATAGAATCGCATCCATTTGTTCGTATACATTTTCGACTACTTCAGATCGGGAAAAGTCCAGGACAAACTGATTTCGGCCGTGAGATAGTCTCTTGCCCGGAACCTGGATTAGCCAGTCTGGATGTTCTTTAAATAGCTTAGTATCCTTGCAGACCATTTCCGGTTCAAACCATAGACCAAACTTTAATCCCAAGGCGTGTATCTTTTCTGATAACCCCTTCATTCCATTAGGCAATTTAGCACTATTAACAAACCAATCCCCTAATGAAGAGCTATCATCATTACGCTGACCAAACCAGCCGTCATCAAGGACGAACAGCTCCATTCCAAGCTCAGCACCACTACGTGCAATCTCAAGAATTTTTTCTTCATTAAAATCAAAATAGGTCGCTTCCCAGTTGTTAATAAGAATCGGACGTTCTTTATCCCTCCAAACTCCCCTCGCCAATCGAGTACGATAAAGGTCGTGCAATGCCTGACTCATTTCGTTTAAACCAGAGTCAGAATAAACCAGTACGGCTTCTGGTGTTTGGAAACTTTCACCCTGCTTCAGCTTCCATGCGAATTGGAATGGATTAATGCCCATCATCGCTCTTGTTACTTTGTATGTATCCACCTCAATCTGGGCGAGAAAATTACCGCTGTAAATTAAACTGAAGCCATATGCCTCACCGGCATGCTCCGTTGTCTCGGGTCGAACCAACGCCATAAATGGGTTATGAGCATGACTGCTTGCTCCACGTGTACTGGAAATCGATTGGACGCCTGTTATAACCGGTTTCCTTTCAAGATGATTTTCGCGGGTCCAGGCACCATTTAAGTGAATCAATTCAAAATTATCATCTGAAAAATCGATGCTTAAGCTCATCGCTGTTTCAAGCTCGTAGTCTTCAGAACCATTATTCGTAAATTTAGCACTTCTGGCAATAACCGGCCGATCTTTATAAATCGTATAGAATATATATAATGTCAGCTCAGAATACGCATCTTTCAGCAGAATTTCGAGCGTCTCTGCCTCCTCAGGAGATTCCGTATATGTAGCCGGCAGACCAGCAAGGACTGGTTTCCCTTCCATGACTCGATAATCTGCATATTCAAAACGACTGATTCTGTCACCCGCTGGATAGCGAACCTGCTGGGCTGGGTAGCGAAAATCCGAGGTACCAAAACCAGGATACTCTTGTCTGATATGTTCCAGTGATGAAGTATGATCACCCTCAAACTGATTATTCGATGGACGTACTTCTCTTTCCATTAAAAAGTCGAAGTTTTCCTGATGACGAATACTTTTCCCAAAATATAAATGCTCCAGCTGATTGATTTGGTCCATCACGCGGAATAAATAACTTACTTTACTGTTTGATAGATGAAACTCAAGCTTGTTTTTATTTACTTTAATCAATTTATTCATATAATAGGAACCCCTTTACGCGGTCACCAAGCTTCGGCAAATATTCGTGACCATATTCCGGAAAGATAATCATTTCCTTTGGCGAAGTGATTTGATTGTAGACCGCAAATTGCTGGGCTGGATAACAAACATCATCCTCAAGGGCAATCGCCCATTTTACTTCCGCCTTAATTCGCGGTGCAAAGTGTTGCAAATCTATGTATTCAAGAGTGTTGAAGAATTCATCTTCACGCTCATGCATCGGATCACGGAAACGAAACCAATAATGAAGTTCCTCATAGGCAGAAGAAGTAATATTAAATTCAAAAGCTTTACGGTAATCACTTAAAAATGGATATTGCGCAACAACCTTTTTCACTCTTGGTTCCAACGCTGCACAAATCAATGATAGAGCTCCGCCCTGTGAGGCACCCTGAATATATATTTCCTCTTCATTGACCTCATCCATCGACATCAAAATTCTGGCAGCCTGTACAGTATCAAGAAATACAGAACGGAAATACAAACTTTCCGGCCCTTCTTCGACACCGCGGATGATGAGTCCCTTCATCGTTGTTCCTTTTACTTTAGAGTTGTTCTCAGAAAGCCCGCCCTGTCCGCGGCAATCCATAGCAAGGACAGAAAAGCCTTCAGCAGCCCAGCTTACTTTATCGCCAAAATCACCACTGTCTCCATGATATCCATGGAACATAAGCATTCCGGGTATTTTTCCATTTACTTGTTTCGGACAAACATATTGGCATCTCACCCTTGCTCCTTCAACACCAATAAAATACAAATTATAAAAATCAGCGACTCGGGAAGGAATTTCAACTCTCTCTAATTCATAATCCAATGGAAGCCGTTCAAGCTCTTCCAGTTGTTTATCCCAAAATTCATCAAAATTCGCAGGTTTTATTCCACTTCCAAGATAATTCTGATATTGATGGATGACTTTTTCTGCTTTCATAAGAACACCCCTTCTTTTGGTATCGCTTTCATTATAAAGAATATACAAAATTATGTAAATGTATATATTTTATGAAAATATGTAAATCCTTTTAAATTTAATTCTACTAGTAAAATAGACTTATCATTTTACATAAAATATTCACATTTTACTTGTTAGTATAGCTGAACAGAGGATTAAACAGTAATGGCGGAGAATAAGTTATCTAGTAAAATGCAACAAAATAATCTAAGGATGGGAGATAAACTTGGCTTTTAATGATACTTTTAGATTTGGTTCTCATGCCATCATATTTGGTTCGGAGGGTCATGTCCTTCTATTAAGTTAAAGCCTAAGTCATTATATATATATTCACTACTAACAGAGCATTGTTACAAATAGGATTAATATCCCTTTCTGTTGAACTCTTTATGTTGCTAAGATACAGTTTAGTGCAATTAGAATAGAGGTCTTAATAACCTTAAAATCAAAAAGAAAATATAAACCGTATAAATACAAGGATATATACTTTGAGAAAAATTAGGGAAGCAACAAAAGAGGATATGATAGAAATTTATAAGATGGGCTATGATGTTTGGGGAGATAAATTACCATTTAAAGAATATATAACTATGTGTGAAAACTCTAGTAAGTATAAAAGGGGAAATGGTACGTTCTTGAAGCAACAGGAGCAAAGCAATTATTAAGCTCCCTCGTCGTATATGAACTAAATCTTTCTGGAAAACAAGTTGTAAAAGGTATTGGTTCAATTGCTACTCCTTTTTATTTAAGAAAAAACGGATATGCTACTACTTTGGTCAATGAAACAATAAATAAATTAGAACAGGATGAAAACTCTAATAACTTTTTCCTTTATAGTGATATTGGGATAGACTTTTACAAAAAATTAGGTTTTGTTGTTCTACCAAATGATAGACAAAAATATAAAGACAGCATTTGCATGTACTATTCGAAGAAAAATGATTTCGCCACGCTATCACTTGATATTCCTGATTACTTCTAAATACCTCCTTATTGTGCTAACGGCTACAGCGGCACAAGCAGACAGCGGTATGCTATCTCTCTTTTTGATTAACAACAATATTTACGAATAGAGTCTTCTCAAAACAAAAACACCCCAAAAGTTAGTTCTTACTCTGAACTGCCCCCCAATTGTTAGACACACGTTTAACAATTGGGGGTGCAGTTCACTCTAACTTTCGGGGTGAAACATCATTCTACTGAGCTGTTTTTATTCTTCTATCTTAATTGACCATTTTCCATCGGCTTTGACTACAATCGCAAAATCACCGTTTTCCAGTTTATTGCGGGTGGAGCCGCTATAGTTTCCGATTTCATTGACAAGTAAGCCCGTTCCATTAATACGAACGATAAAATTAGAGGATCCCTGATGTGTGGATGTAAATTTATAGTTTCCGCCGCCGGCTCTTACAAAAACAACATCATCCCCTTCTCCACTGATTTCAGTTGGAAGTTCAGCTGGGGTTGGTGGAATTTGCTGACTTATAGAGAAATTCCAGTTACCAGATGCCTTAATATCTAAATAATAGTTACCAGTCGTATTAATCATGGCAAACGTCTTTCCTTTGTAGCTGCCAATCTCGTTGACTAACAATTCTACATTATTGCCTGCTTCATCCATCAATTTCACAATGAAGTTACTACCGCCAGTATAGTTTCCTTCAAAAACGGCAAATCCAGCTTGCAGATTAATCATATCTGTTGATTCATCACCTGAACCGCTTAGTTTTATTTTGGACTCTTCATAGATTTTTTCCTTTGCAGCCAACTCAGCTGCCTCAGCTTCTTTTACTAATCTGTCTGCATAGGATTTAGCTTCTTCGTTACTCGCAAATGATTCAACTGACAGCACTTTCGAATAGTCCGTTCCAACTACCACGTATCCATCTGTCGCTTTTAATACATGTCCTTCATATCCATTTCCAATTGAGTAGGTCTCTCCTGTTTCCACGTTCAATTGATCTTGCTCTATTTGCTTATAATCCTGATAATCCATCCCTTTTTGAATGGCATTTTTTACATCTGCTACGGCAGAAGGAGCAATCTCTTCCTTTTGCTCTTCTTTTGCTGTTTCTTGCTTTTCATCCGTTACGGTTGCCTCTGTTTCCACTGGAGCTTCTTCCAGCTCATCTGAACTGTTCATTGCACCAACCATAAACACGACAAACATGATTGCAGCCATTTTAAGATGTTTCTTTGCCTTACCTGTTTTTCGTAAGCCGGAAATCACTGACAAAATCAAATAAACTATAAATGCTAAAAAACCAGCCATACCGATAAACATAAACACTGTACATATCTCCAATCTATGATGTTATTTATAGGTTAATCCTGCCAAGGTATATGGCAATATACCTGTCACCTCTATTGTTTTACTAACGCTTCCTTTACCACTTGGATTTTTAGAGGCCTAAATACCTTTTCGCTTCTATTCCATGCCAAGAATCCATGTTACGGTCGAGCGTTAAAACTAAAGAATAGATAAAAAAATTGTTATATCACTTTATATAGTCCAAGTTACCCGCCCTTCTAATTGATTTATCAGTATAAAATACCTAAAATTTGCTCATATGTATTATGATGGTTTTTTCAAGTATCTGTAAATAGTAAATTATTGGTTTGACATTGTTCTACAGGGGAATTGTGTAATAAAACGATGCATAAGGAGGAATAGAAATGCTAACATTTTTACCAAGTAAGGATCCTTCTACTATCGCAGTAGAAATGTACGGGAAATCGACTGAAGAAGATGCACGTAAATTAGATAACTTTGTAAAAGAAAATTTATTGGATGGTAAGGAATTTAATTTACTAGCTGTCATTGAAAACGTTGATGGAGCCAGCCTTAAAGGTCTGGCAGAAGGAATCAAATTCGATACAAAACGAATGAATCAATTTAACAAGATTGCAATTGTAGCAGATCAGAATTGGTCCAATATGATTGCAACGCTCAGTAATTTGGTACCGGGCATTGAAGCTAAGCATTTTGACTCCGATCAGCTGGATGATGCTTGGAATTGGATACTCGGATATAGACAACTCAGTGACGATCCGACAAATGTCATTCTTTAAAATAGCCAGTAATTAACTCCCTACAGTTTTTTAGGGAGTTATTTTGGTTGTGTTATTAATCTATTAGCTAGCCATACTTCGATTCAGTTATAAATTAACGATCCTTAAAAGAGAGTAATCTTCTACTATATTACTTTCTTTTTTCTAATGAAAGCAGTGCCTTCTTAACATTCGTCAAAAATGGATAAATTATGTAAATATAATGATATTTAATCCTAAATAATGGACAAACGGAACATTTATTTGGTAATTTATAAGTGTAGGATAATATGCCTAATACTAAATATTAGGCGCTGAGGGGGAATGCCATCATGGCACGTATGGAAGGTAAAGTTGCTATTATTACTGGAGCGGCTCAAGGTATGGGCGCGGCACATGCTCGTAGATTAGTAGAAGAAGGCGCTAAAGTAGTTTTAACAGACCTTAATGTAGAAAAAGGTCAAGCTACAGCTGCTGAACTTGGGGAAAACGCTTTATTTGTAAAACAAAATGTTACTAGTGCTGAAGATTGGGCAAAGGTTGTAGAAGAAGCGGAAAAAGCATTTGGAAAAGTCGATGTCTTAGTCAATAACGCTGGTATTACAATGGCAAAATCTATTTTAGACATGACTGAGGAAGATTATCGCCGTATCGTGGATATTAACCAACTTTCTGTATTCTTAGGAATGAAAGCAGTTATTCCAGCCATGCAAAAAGCTGGCGGTGGATCGATTGTTAATATCTCGTCTATGAACGGAATCGTTGCTGGTGCTATCGGTTATACAGATACTAAATTTGCAGTACGCGGTATGACAAAAGCAGCTGCAATCGAATGTGCAAATTACGGTATTCGTGTAAACTCTATTCACCCAGGTGTCATTGCTACACCAATGGTTGTACAAGAAGATACAAAAGCAGCCGTAGAAGCATTTGCTAAACACATTCCTCTTAAACGTGTGGCTCAATCTGAAGAAGTTTCTAACTTAGTGCTTTACTTGGCATCTGATGAGTCCAGCTACTCAACTGGCAGTGAATTCATCATTGATGGTGGTTTAACAGCACAATAAAACTTAAAGGCATTAATTTAATACTTATAACCAAAAAGCCAAAACCTTTTAAATCAAGGTCTTGGCTTTTTGCTATTATATATACTAAAAAGCAACAGGAAGTGAATCGATTCCTTTTGAGGAAAGGGCAAATTGCCATTGAATTTCCTCCTGAGGTACATTCAGTCTTAAGTCAGGAAAACGTTTTAATAGGGTAGTAAATGCAATATCTCCCTCTACTCTTGCAAGCGGAGCTCCTAAGCAGGTGTGGACACCATGTCCAAATGCTAGGTGATGATCTATTTTCCGCTTCACGTCTAACCCTTCTGAATCAGTAAATACTTCCTCATCTCGATTCGCGGCTTTTACCGTCACAAGAACCATATCTCCTTTTTTAATATTTTTGCCGCCTATCTCTACATCCTCTTTTGCAAAGCGTGGACCCACACTTGTAGATGGACCGTTGAAACGTAATAATTCCTCTACAGCTGATGGAACTAAACTTAGATCGCTTTTTAATGCTTCAAGTTGTTCAGGATGTTCAAACAACAACATCGATCCCGTTGCGATTAAGTTTGAGGTGGTTTCATGCCCAGCAAAAATTAATAAAGTAATCATTGAGATTAATTCTGATTCTTCAAGACGTTCTCCTTCTGCTTCAATCGCAATAAGCTGACTAATTAAATCATCAGAAGGATTGGCTCTCTTTTCTGCAACCAGGTTTTGGGTGTATTCTCCAAATTCCTGTAAATGGGCTGCTACAGTAGGGTCTTGTCTCCCCCAGCCCATCCCCTTCGCAATCGCGGAGGACCATATATTGAGTTTTTCACGATCTGCGTATGGCACTCCCAACATTTCAGAAATCACATTAATTGGTAATGGGTAAGCATAGTCTTTTACAAGATCCATTTCACCCTTAGATTGAACTTTATCAAGTAATTCATCTGCAATTTCTTGAATACGCGGTCGCAAGCCTTCCATATATCTTGGTGTAAATGCTTTTGAGACCAACATCCGTAATCTCCTATGGTCCATACCATCAACAAAAAGCATTGATTTGCCGGTAAAAAATGTGTCAGGTGCTGATGTATCTACCTCGCTATAAATTTTATCTCTAAAACCCTTTTCTCCATCAATAGAGGAAGGATCTACAGTAAATTGTTTGTGATTTTTAAGGATTTGGACTGCCTCATCCATATGTACAACCATCCAAGCTTGACGATCTGCCTCTCCCAAAGGGTTGGGAATAGAAACGATAGGCCCAAGCTCGCGCATTTTTGCAAATACAGAAAATGGATCTTCATTACTCTTTCCACTTAATACACCCAGAACCTGGTTGGAAACCATTTCTTCTGTCTTATTCATCAATCTACCTTCCTTCCATCTTTTCTTTTAGCCTTACATATTCTTAATGATTGTAAGCTCTGATACAATACTCTATTTTTAGTACTCTAATTTGTGTACTATTTCTTAGGATACTATTACCCTGCTATAGAGTAAATGCGAGTAAAGTACTTTTTTAATATAGGTAGAATGAATGTGTAGCTTCAAAGAATCCCTTTCTGTCATATGCAAATATATCCCTTTTATAATAAATACTTTTTGCTCATCTAGACACAATGTCATGGGTGAAAAAACTTTTATTTACAAAAAAAGACCTGCACAAAAGCCATAATAGGCATTTATACAAGTCATGATAAGGAAATTATTTAAGCAAGATCCCATTTCATCAAATCAAATCGTCCTTCTCTACTAAAAAGAATTTCTTTTTCTTTTAGCTTAGGGAAATAACGGGCTGTGAATGTTTCTTCTCCTTCATTAATAAATATTTCTAATGAAGAGGTATCTATAAATATTTGCATCGTCTTTAGGCTATCCAGTTTACACGTTCTTGACTCTATCTTCATTGCTTTCTATAACCCACTTTCTTTTTTTCAAGCATACGTTACTAACAAGCTAATAAAAATGAGCTATAGAAGTATTTTAAGTTAAGTCTCAAGCCCTAGAAAACTCTACTGCCTATTATAGATAACCATCAAGATAGCTTCTCCCGTCTAAAAGTTTAATTTATCTGATTAGCCTGCTCTTCAGCCGAATATGTCTTTTTACAATACCATAAAAAGTAAATTATTCTTGTCATACTTTTTACGAAAGGTTGAGATTAATGGGATTTCACTACCTTTAGACATATTTATCTATATAAGAAGTACTTCTTTCTTTCTATTCAGAGCGACAATCTATGCGAAAAAAAAGCCTTTTAAAAAAGACCTGTCCTAAAGTCGTTTTTGCAGACTTCCTGAGCAGGTCTATTTTAGTGATTTCATATATTTTATCTATAAAATTATTTCGCTTTCTCCACGCAATAGCCATAAAAGCGATCACAGAGGTCTATGATTTTATCTTGACTGACCAGGGCATTCACCCATTTTTCCGGAATATTTTTCATCCCGTAATACATACCAGCTATAGTTCCCGTTATAAAAGCAATCGTATCAGTATCATTGCCCAGATTGACCGCTTCAAGAACGGCATCTTCATAGGTTTGAGATTTAAAGAAACACCACAAAGCAGCTTCAAGTGAGTGAACAACATATCCATCCGAGCGAATATCATCGCGGTCTGCTTCAAGCAAGCTTAGACTAAAGATTCTTTCATATGAAGCAAATTCTTGTTGATACTCATTCTCTGATCCAAGCTGTTCCCAGCATGTATTGAGTGCAATTTCCAAGGATTCTAAAGGTGAATGTTGATCGTACATATTCAGCAAAAATTCCACATAAATAATTGTACCAAGGGTAGATCTTGGATGGCCGTGCGTGACATGCGCAATTCTCTCTATTTCCTTTTTCCTCGTCTGAGCATCTGGCTCTTTCGATAATGTAAATACAAGTGGCACTATACGCATAAGTGCGCCATTGCCATTATCATATTCCGTTTTCCCACCACACTGAACAGCCGGTACACCTTGCTTATAACGGCTAATAGCATTTGCGGTTGCAATGCCGATATCGAACATTTCATCATATGGGGTCCAGTAGCCTTTATCCTGGTAGGAAACAAAGCGGTTCATCAAATCATTTTCATCTTTTCCTGCAATTAAATTTTCAATCAGGCACATCGTTAGTGATGTATCATCAGACCATGTTCCAGGAGGCATATTATAGGTCCCATAACCGATCATATCTGTAATGCCGGCATTTCTGGCTTTAAATTCTACCGGTACACCAAGAGCATCCCCAATAATCCCGCCTATAATGGTTGAATATATCTTTTCCTTCATTGTATCTGCTGGAACTCCATCTACTTTTCTTGTCATATGGAATCCTCCCTTATACTGTCTTTTATCTCATTTTACCAAACTAACCTTTCTTCTATAACGGGATTTCCCAAAAACTTAATTCCATTTCCTTCAATTTGTTAAAATAGAATGAATATGTTAATATATCAGAATACTTAATTTTTGGATATCCCTCCAAACTACCATAAAGGAGGACTGATAAAATGAAACAAAGTTTATACCTAGCAGGTGCATTTGTAGGAGTCATTGTTGGAGCGGGATTTGGCTCTGGCCAAGAAATCATGCAGTTTTTTACGAATTTTGGCTTTTACAGTATACCTGCTATTTTGCTGGCAACTGTCTTATTTTCCTTTATTGCCATGCAGCTCTCTCAACTGAGCAGCCATATGCAAGCCACCTCACATAAAGAAATCATCGAGGTTCTTTGCGGACGTTTTCTTGGTCAAGCACTGGATATAATTTTATCGTTCTTTTTATTTGGCGTTGGTGTAATTATGATAGCAGGCGCAGGATCAATTGTTGAGGAACAGTTTGGGATTTCTGCCATCTGGGGTTCACTATTTATGACAGTTATCACCATCCTGACCATGCTATTGAAGGTAGAGAAAATCATCTCTATCATTAGCTCAATCACACCATTTTTATTAGTTATTATGATTTTTATATCAGGATACGCGCTAATTAAAAATGGAATCACTCCTATAGACATAGAGCGTAATGTTGATTTAGACAAAGCAGCGGCTTCAAATTGGTTCATGTCCGCATTACTTTATGTATCCTTTAATGTTGCTGTCGGTTTCTCTATGCTATCTGTTATTAGCGGAACGTTTAAAAATAAAAAACAAGCAGCTATTGGCGGAATTATGGGCGGTATCCTGCTCGGTGTACTCATGCTGCTGATTAATATAGGTATGATGACTGATATGGCTAATATGCAAATTGTAGAAATGCCTACTTTATTTTTAGCTAATAGTATCTCACCTTTAATCGGGAACCTGCTATCTATTATTCTATTGGCTATGATTTACAATACATGCGTGGGAATGTTTTATGCATTCACAGTGCGAATCATTCCTCAAGGACGCTTCTTTCATCCTTCAGTTGTGATATTCGGAGCAATTGGTTTTGGTCTTAGCTTTGCTGGTTTTACTACATTGGTAAACACCGTGTATCCAATCATGGGCTATGTGGGATTTATTTTACTGGCAGCAATTGGCTGGTCCTGGATTAAATCTAAGCACCATGCTCCTGAAATCAATCGCATAAACCCCGTAGCTGAAAAAGAAAAGAAAATAGTCTAGAACTTCAAAGGATTCTATCCCCGTACTATTTATGGCACGGGGCTTTTTTAATGTAATAAATGAAAATACTGCTACAATCTTTCCAGTTTTATCGCTTTAAAGATAGGGGGAGAGGATTCCATTGTTTGGCTCATCCATACTTTCACCCTTTGTCCGGTTTTTAGTTCACCTCTATAATCACTTTGATGGATGGATAGACGCCCGACATTTTTATATTTGGCTTGCAGCTCCTCAATCGGCAAATCCACGTCCTCATTCTCAAAATTTGAATCGAGCACAATGAATACAGCATCGGCTTCGCTAATGATAATTGTTCCTTCGATTCCAGGTGAGTCGATTTGTCGTTCAAGTTCATACAGATAAAGAACGATGAGAAGCAATAAGGATAACCCGATATATAGGGAAACTTTCGTCGTAATCTTCAAGATTCCACCTCCCTTACCCACCTTTATCAATACCTTCATTCTGTTATTCCTAAAATTCCCCTCTGCACTTTTTTAATTACGTATATAATTTAATAAAGGGGGAGCTGTAATGAATTGTTTAGGCTGTAATTTAGCACATAAAAAAGAAAATGTTTATGTAGTTTTTGAAGATGATTATGTTTGTTGTATTTTAGATATTGATCCTTATAACGAAGGACACGTTTTGATTTTACCTAAAAAACATGTTCGATACTTTAATGAATTTGACGATAATACGGCAAGCTCCGTAATGATGGCAGCAAAGAGGCTATCAAAAGTGATAAAAATTTTGTTTAATCCGGATGGCATTACAGTCTGTCAGAACGGTGGAGCATTTGATGAATTAACACATTTTCATATGCATGTAGTTCCGCGGTATGAAGGACAAAATTTTGCAGATTTCTATTCTGAAGATGGAGAAACACTTGGAGAAAAGGAATACGACTTGGAAGAGACGAAAAGAAAGATCACCGAAATGCTAAAGGTTTTGGATTAATTTCCACTACCTTTTTTTATTCATTCCATTATACTACACCCGTTTATTTCTTTTTTATTGCTTTGTATACCAGACTAAACTTATTAAATTTAGTAAACTAGCATCACTCCTGCTATCCCCTTCATCTGTGCCCTCCCATTCATTAGTAATTTTGTTCCCTTTTGCATTTCTTCTACGCTCTATTTCGCGCGATACCCTTTCAAGTTTATTCCCAAATGACATATACATTTTTTTCAAATATAATGGTAGGCGAGGTGAAAATATGATAACCACAAATAGCTTTAAAAGACTTGTATCAATTCTAGCAATTGCAATGCTAGCTTTGGTTACTGCTGCATGCAGTAATAACAAAGGGGAAGAAAGCAAAAAAGAGGAAAAAACCGGCTGGGAAGCCATTAAAGAATCCGGCAAATTAAAAGTTGCAACTTCCGGAACCTTATATCCCGCTTCCTATCATGATTCTGAAACAAATGAATTAACCGGATACGATGTGGAAGTAACACGTGAAGTAGCTAAACGATTAAACCTAGAAGCTGAATTTACTGAAATGGCCTTTGATGGAATGCTAGCCTCCATCAACAATGGACAAACTGACATCGCTGTCAATGATATTACAGCTACTGAGGAAAGAAGAGAAAAATTTTCTTTTTCTGAACCCTATAAATATTCCTTCGGCGCTGCCATCGTTAGAAAATCAGATTTATCCGGCATTAAAGATCTTGATAGTTTAAAAGGGAAAAAAGCAGCTGGAGAAGCAACAACTACATATATGGAAGTGGCACGTGAACATGGAGCTGAAGAAGTCATCTATGACAATGCAACAAATGATCAATATTTGCGAGATGTTTCTACTGGCAGAACTGACATTATTCTAAATGATTATTATACTCAGCGTTTAGCTGTAGCTGCATTTCCAGAATTCGATATTACCGTACATCCTAATATAAAATACAACCCAAGCAATCAAGCCATATTGATGAAAAAGGATAACAGTGACTTGTTGAACGAAATAAACAAGGTATTGGAAGAAATGAAAACGGATGGAACAATGGCGGAGCTCTCTAAAAAATTCTATGACAGCGCAGACGTTACAAAAGAAGTTCAGTTGGACTCAGTTAAATAAGTGATTGAAAGGGAATTTATATGGCAGATATCCAATGGCAATATATATTTAACCCAGAATTAGCAATCGATTCATTGCCATATGTTCTTGAAGGCTTATCGAATACCCTCTTGATTTCATTTATCAGTATGGCTTTGGGATTGATCATTGGTTTCTTTTTGGCTCTTGGACGGAGTTCTAAAAGTAAATGGCTGCGGTGGCCAGCCAGCATGTACATCTCTTTTATGCGCGGTGTACCCATTCTTGTGATTATTTTTATTCTTTATTTTGGCTTTCCGATTATCGGAATTGAATTTACTGCCATGCAAGCGGCTATTATTGGATTCAGTTTTAACAGTGCAGCTTATATTGCTGAAATCAACCGTTCTGCGCTTGGTTCTGTCGATAAAGGACAATGGGAATCCTCACAATCATTGGGTTTATCCTATTGGCAAACCATGGGAGGGATTATCCTTCCGCAGGCTGTCCGAATTGCGCTACCACCTCTCTCTAATGTGTTGCTGGATTTAATCAAAGCTTCTTCATTGGCAGCGATGATAACGGTCCCTGAAATATTTCAGCATGCCAAAATCGTCGGAGGACGGGAATTTGATTATATGACTATGTACATACTTGTAGCGATGATCTATTGGTGCATATGTGCGGCTGTTTCTCTTCTGCAGCGCTGTTTAGAAAAAAGAGCTGAGGTGTATTTGCAGAAATAGAATGGCTGCTAAAGCCACTCCTCACTCAATTTCTATTGTTCGGAGACATTTATATGAAATTCCGTAGGGCACAGTTTATTGGATAAAAAGGATAGAGAATCTATCATTTTTTCATATTGATAGAAAATAAGCAGGGAACATACCCTGCTATCAAGTCGTTATTCGTTAAATTGACAGAAGTTAAGAATATGACCATCCGGATCTTTAAAATCGAAGGTTCGTATATCCGGGTAATCAGCTATTTCGTCGGCATCTACTTCATTTTCTATATAGAACTTATATACTTCATCTATGTTAGTTGTAAAGAAATTAAATGGGTAGTGTTTTGCAGGTTTTACGTCTGTTGATTGAACAAGGGTTAACGAGGTTTCTCCTATTGTGAAGGCAGCATACCCATTTCGATTCCATCTCATATTTAATCTTAATTTTTCTGAATACCATTTAATCGAGTAGTCTAAATCACTTACCTCTAAAAATACGGTATCAATTCTCTTTACTAGTCCTTCCATTCTTCTACTCCTTCTAATTATTTTCCATAATTAAATTCCATCAAAGAAAGTGTATTTCCTATAGAAATTGAAATAACCCCCGAAAGTTAGAATTGATATCCGACTTTTGGAGGCCACTTCTAGATAGCCCTTGAAACAAAAAGGAGTATCTGCTTTTGACTTCATAAATGACTCAATCTTTTTCTTTAGCCTTCTGTGTATCCCTAATATTTTTTTGAACAGTTATGGCAGCGAATACACTTAATACAAAGGACATACCATAAAATCCTTTCTCACTTAAATCAATACTTCCCGCATTATAAAGACCGATGCCCATCAAGGCGATTGCAACAATAAGAGCAAACCAGCTAATTCCATAATAGATGGCTGTCACAGGTATATCCTCATCTCGATCTCTAACCGCCTTTTGTAATGATACTGCTGAATAAAGTCCAAATACTAATACTGCGAAATAATACCCTTTTTCGTTTAATTCCATTGAAGCATTAAATAATCCTATTAGATAAGCAGCAACCCCTACCAATAAAGCCGCCCAGGTAGCACCTTTAAAAGCAGTCGTTGGTTCCCCAGGATGTCTTTCGACCTTCTTTTTTGGAACACTTTGTTCGTTATCTAATAAATATTCATTCTCATTCGACACTGAGTCTTTTCACCTCTCCTCTATATAAATAGTATTTATGTAAAGCGGAATTCCGCCTCTATATCTATTGTATAGAATATTATTACAAATTAGTACATATTATCCTTTTTGTTGTTCAATTGTCTTCACAAGGGCCTATTATAGCATGCGACTAATCAAGATTGTGGTGAATATCCTAGCCTTTTAACACCCAACATAAGTACCGACACAAAAAATATAATGAGCAAAATAAAAAGTTCAACCAGTCTTGTTCTGGTTGAACTTTATTATTTTGCAGATTGATCTCACAATCTCTGAGAATCTCACAGATCTTATACGTTAACTGTCTCTGCTCTATTCGCTTTTCTCTTATGGATTTTCTTCATTACAAATCTGGCAATTGGCTGTGCTACTATTAATTCAATCCAAAATGCCACACCGAAATTCCTAAACCAGCTCAAAAAGAAATTTTGAAAAGGTTCTAAGCTGATTTGTTTTGAGCCAACCCAGGTACCGATAATGGTTAAAAGGACGGATAGAACAGTTACATTGAAAAATGTATTCATTAAAACTCTTGCATTGAATCCATCTGTTTTACCTATGAATTTAGGCATTATTTTACCAACCACAGGTCCAGCAACAAATCTCACCAATAAAACAACAATGATCCACATAATTGGAATAATCTTTAAGGTTTCGATATAATTTTCTTTACTGAAACCACGTTCCAATCCCATAATAATTGGTGCAATCGTATTTACTGAGATGATTGAAATGATGAGCATAAATAATATGCCTTCTCTTGCGTTTTGTGGCAACCTATCTTCTCTATGCATATATACCCTCCGAAAAATGAAAAATTCAGATGGCAGACGTATCATCATAACATATATTTTTGGCATATCAACTATACCAATATCTCTACACACTGATTTAAACATATTACCATGTTAGGAGAAAAATTTTCAATCACCAATTTTCTACTTATTAAAAGACTATTTGCTCTTTAATAGATTCCAATTTTACAAGTGAACCATTTCAAGAGTTTAACTGCAAATCAATGGAAGATGTCTGAATTAGATTTGTAGCTTATTGTAGGATACTATATAGCCGTTTAAATCCTTGATTGTACCAGATAATTCACCGGATGATTGATTTGCTTCATCTATAATAGCGGTTATTTCTTTTAAATCCTTTTCCGCTTTTAACGCTGAGTATATCTTTTGCTCCAAGTTAAGTACTTCTTCATATTGATCAAGGGCTTGATTATATGTTTGTAACAGGTTAATCAGTGAGTCATGGAGGCTCAACAATGTTTCCTTATGTACTTTTTTCTGATCTATTTTACTCAGTAATTCTTCTGATTCTTTCATTTGTATTAATTGGTTTTCTACCAATGATTTGTCCTCGTCAACCATTAGTTTACACTGATTGATTGTCTCTTCAGCCTTACTTATTTGGTTTTCAGCCTTTTTTAGGTTATCTGCTCCATCTTTTACTGTCATTTCGTATAGGGATTGCAGCTTATTATTTTCGGTATTAAAAAGCTCCCCATAATTCATATTAGACTTAAAATCCCATGCCACTTGATTATGAACCTTCAAATATTTTTCATCATACTTTTGTATAACTGGTAGAATTAAAACAGCCATTAACATACTGGTTACAATTAAAGCTAGATATATACCTATTTTCTTTCTAATCATACGATTCCTCGTCCTTATAATCTCTTATCTTTATGGAAGTTTGCCGGAAAATGTTTTGATTCTTCGTATCTTTCAAATTCATAGCCCGCTTCCTTTATACTTTTAATTATTCCTGGCAATGCCTCAATGGTACCTTTCTTTTCATGAATTAAGATAATTTCCTCAGATCCATTTAATTGCTTCAGAATTTCTCCTTCAATTTTTGAAGGATTCTCTTGCAGCTTCCAATCTTTTGAATCGATTGTCCAATCCCACATTTTCAATCCTGCGTGTGCAGCTTGATCTCGCAATTTCGTATTTAACCCTGGAGATGATCCATATGGACATCTGAATAAAATCGGCAAAATATTTACCTGTTCTTTGATTAATTGCTGTGTTTCCATCACTTCTTCTACAATTTTTCCCTTTTTGTACAATCTATTATAATCATGGCTCATTGAGTGCATTCCGATATAATCTCCACGGTTGACATATTCCTTGGCCATATCCGGGTATTTCTTCATATTATTTCCGATCAGAAAATGAGTAGCCGGTATTTCAAATTGATCGAGTATAGCAATTAACTCCTTTGTATAAAGACTTGGACCATCATCAATTGTTAAATAAACTACTTTTCTTTCTTTACCATTTAATTTTTCAGGCACTTTTTTTACGGTCCTTTCATATGTAACCATGTTCAGTTCTGGATGCCCTGATTGATCATTGGTTTTGTCAGCCAAACTGGAAGTCGGCTTGATCCAGCTCATTACTGTTATGGATACTATAATAGTAACCAAGATAATTGCAAAATTACGCATTCTTTAATCTTCCTTTATAAATCTCTATTTAACTCCTATTATATTACAATTCTTTTTCTATTGTAATATTTTAGTAATATTTCAGAAAAATAGATTAACTAAAAAGCCACTATCCTCTTGTAGGGTAGTGGCTCTTGCATATCTATTTTTTTCTCTTAGATAATCTGCCAAGTAAAAAGGCACCGGCTGCTATCGCAAGAGCCGTGTTTGTTTTTTTGGTGAATACTTGTTTCGTTACAAGGCTTATGTTTTGAGGTCTTTCAGCCAAACGTCTCATAAAGTATCCATACCAATCCGTCCCAAAAGGAACATACGTACAAAACTGGTAGCCCTCTTTAGCCAATTCCATTTGCATATCGAAGCGGAAACCATAGAGCATTTGGAATTCAAATTTTTCATTAGGAATTTGATGATCTTTTACAAATTGCTTCACATGGTTTATGACTTTATGATCGTGTGTTGCAATGGAGGTGAACTTACCATTTAACAGATGATATTCTATCAAATTGATATAATTTTTATCAATTTCTGCTTTTGTTTGATAGGCTAATTCAGCAGGTTCCTTATAGGCACCTTTTACAATACGAAGGCGGTAATTTTTATATTTTTGTATATCATTTTCGGCTCGATGAAAATATGCTTGTATAACTGTACCAATATTATCGTATTTTTCCGATATCTGATCTACTAAATCAAAAGAAGGCTGTAATCTGGAATGGTTCTCCATATCAATATTTATAAAAATATCATACTTTGCAGCTGCTTCAAAAATTTCCAACAGATTGTCTCTGCAGAAATCCAAATCTATATCCAACCCTAATTGAGAGGGTTTTAATGATATATGAGCATCGACTTTATTTTCATAAATGGCCTCAATAACCTGAAGGATTTGATTCTTCGCCTTTACAGCTTCATCTTTATCACTCACAAATTCTCCAAGATTATCCACGGTACAAGAAATTCCATACTTATTTAACTCTTTTATACTCTCAATTGTTTCGTCTATATTTGTACCGGCAACTACAGTTTGGGCACCCATTTTTAACCCATATTTTTGAGCTGTGCGGTTTAAAAGCTGATTTTCTGAAAGAGCAATGAAGAAATCTTTAACAATCATTAAGAACACCCCTTATGTTAGTTAAATAACATGAAATCAATAAATACAGAATAAATACTTGTAATCTTACACTATGGGTAGGCTAAAACTTATATGTTCATATAACCTCATTTGAAGCGCTTACTTATTTCAATATATTCATAATATAGTAAATTCCGAAAGATTTCTATAAGGAATATCTTTTTTTACTTCCGTAATAATAAGCCGGCTCCCCAATAGAGCAACAGCCTTAAATAATAGGCAATTAATCGATTTAATGACCTTTTCTATATCTTTAATTGAGACATAAGCAACTATAGTGATTGTTCTTTTAACAAGTGCAGGTATTGGCTTTAATCTATATACCGCACTCCATTTCTTTTATGCATTTAGCCCTATATTAACTAGTCAGCTAGTTTTCTCCCCGTGATTTATGGCCTATTTTTCTCACAACTTAGTTTGTTTCCTAGACTTACTAAGTAGATACCTTCTATAATAATGTTCAAATACCCATGTAAACGCTTTCTATTTTAAATGAAAAGGAGATTAGGACATGTCACAAAAATTAGTACGTAAGTTTCTAAGTTTCGGATTAGCTATTGCCCTTGTAACTCCTGTCTTTTCCACTGATATTGCGAGTGCTAAGCCATTAAGTGCTTTAAAAGCTTCCCCTTTATATGAAAGGTACGAAGATTCTTTCACAATTGGGGCTGCTGTCGAACCCGATCAATTAATGGGTAAGAGCGGTCATGTATTAAAGCGTCACTATAACAGTATTGTTGCAGAGAACGTAATGAAGCCTATATCCATCCAACCCGAAGAGGGGAAATTCAATTTTAAAGAAGCAGATAAAATTGTGAAATTCGCCAAGAAAAATGATATGGATGTTCGTTTTCATACCCTTGTATGGCATAGCCAGGTTCCTGATTGGTTCTTTATTGATAAGAACGGGAATAAAATGACCGAAGAAACCAATCCAAAACAGCGGGAGAAAAATAAAAAGCTATTATTACAGCGTTTAGAAAAACACATAAAAACGATTGTCAAACGGTATAAAAATGATGTCGACTCATGGGATGTTGTAAACGAAGTGATTGACGAATATGCATCAAATGAGCAGAAGCTACGTGAATCTCCTTGGTATCAAATAACTGGTACTGATTATATTAAGGTAGCATTTAAAACAGCTAAAAAATATGCAAAAAAGAATGCAAAACTGTACATTAATGACTACAACACAGAGGTAGAACCTAAAAAAACCCATTTATATAACTTAGTTGTTGAATTGCTTGAACAAAAAGTCCCTATTGACGGTGTCGGTCATCAAGCTCATATTCAATTAGGCTGGCCATCCATTACTGAAACGGAGGAATCTATTAATCGTTTTGCTAGTCTTGGTTTAGATAATCAAGTAACCGAGTTAGATGTGAGCTTATACGGCTGGCCACCAAGACCTGCTTATCCTTCATATGAGGATATTCCAGAAGAAGAGTTCCAGCGTCAAGCTGCCAGGTATAATGAGTTATTTGAAATGTATGAGAGATTAGGAGATAAGATTAGTAACGTGACATTCTGGGGAATTGCAGATAATCATACATGGCTAGACGACCGTGCCAAGGAATATAATAATGGCGTTGGAAAGGATGCTCCATTTGTCTTTGATCCGGATTATAATCTTAAGCCTGCTTATTGGGCAATAATGGACTAGAATAGATACCAAGAATAATTTAGTATAAGAATACTTAGATATCTGCTTATACTATAGTAAAAGAGGAAGCTAATTGCTTCCTCTTTACCTTTTAGTTACAGGGTATACATTCTTTTAATTAATCTGGTCATTGTTTTAACTTAGATTGCTATTTGTTAACTTATAGTATTAACCTGCAAGTTTTCCAATCTGAAGCTCATACATTTGATAATATTTTCCTTTTAATTCCATAAGTTCATCATGGTTTCCTCTCTCCACAATTCTTCCTTTATCGAGAACAAGGATTTGGTCAGCACTTTTAATAGTAGAAAGACGGTGTGCAATAATAAAAGTGGTTCTACCTTTCTTTAGCACCTCCATTGCTTCCTGAATCAAGCTTTCTGTTTCTGTATCGATACTGGATGTAGCTTCATCAAGAATCAGGATGGCCGGATTAAAAGCCAAAGCTCGGGCAAAGGATATTAATTGGCGCTGCCCTGATGAAAGAGTACTCCCCTTTTCAACAACCGGTTCATCAAACCCATGTTCAAGATGGGCCAACACACGGTCAGCTCCCACATCACGTAACGCTTTTTCAGCTACTTCTCTCGAAATTTTTGGATCATCAAGTGTGATATTCGAAAGAATGGTTCCAGTAAACAAATATGGATCCTGTAGAACAATTCCCATATGCTCACGCAAGGTTTGATGTGGGATATCTTTCAAGTCTATCCCATCAATGCGGATAGCCCCCTCCTGATAGTCATAAAATCTGAATAACAGATTCATAATGGAACTTTTCCCAGAGCCTGTATGCCCCACTAGGGCTATTGTTTCGCCCTGACTAGCCTCAAACTGAATATCCTTTAATACTTTTTCTCCTTCTTTATAGCTAAAAGATACATGATCAAATTCAACATGCCCTTTAAAACGTGGCTTACGTTGATCCTCAACATCAATACCTTCCTCATCCAGAAGTGCAAATACGCGTTCACCGGCTACCATCGCCTGTTCAAAATTTGCAAACTGATTGACAATTCCTGATATTGGGTGGAACAGACGATTTAAATAATTCACCATCGCGTATAAAACGCCTAGACTGACGACTGATTCACCAGATGCTGCCATACCTCCGAAATACCATATAAATAGTGTTAATGTAATAACACGCAAAGCACCTACAAGATTTCCATTTAACAAGGAATTTAATTTTTGCATTTTACTTTGGTATACATAATGCTCTGTGTTCAGTTTTTCAAATTCCTCAGTTGTTTCTTTCTCTCGCTTGAATGCCTGAATGATACTCATTCCATTTATGGATTCGTTAATCATGGCATTAATATCACTTATACGCGCCCGAATGACCCTATTATACTTTGTAGCAAATTTACGAAATAATAATGTCCATCCAACGAGCAGCGGTAGAATAATCAATGTCACCATTCCAAGCTTTACATTAAGTAAAAATAGAGCAATGATAATTCCGATAATATTAACCGTACTTGAGAAAAAGTTAGCTAAGACCCTTACATAAAGCTCCCGAATTGCTTCGGTGTCATTTGTAATCCGTGCTACTACCTTTCCTGCCGGTAAATTATCAAAGTACCGAATAGGCAGTCTTTGTATCTGAGCAAAAACATCCTTTCGCATTGTTTGAATAATTCGATTTGCTGCTTTTTGTAAATAATAGCTCTGCCCATATTGAAAGAAGAATGCCACAACCATAATTCCGAAATACAGAGCAAGTAATTGCATTATACGGCTGATCTCTGGCTGATAAAACGCCATGATTTGTGCTCCTGACAATTTCTGAGCCTCATAGGTTGCTCTTTTTTCTCCACTAGTAATCACCAGCTGCCCATCTTTATAGGATCTCTTCCCATCAAACTCTATCGGTTGGTTTAGGAATAAAAACGTCGTCCCAACCTGTTGGATGGCAACCTCACTTCCGGTCCATTCCCCATCCTCTACATAGGCCTCACGTTTATATGTGCTCCCCTGATAGTGAACGGCATCCTTTGTATTCTTCGTTTCCACCCATGGAGATTCAATCCCCATGATATGGTTGTCTATCATGTTTTTCCCGATATAGGGTCCGATTAAGTCCGCCCCTACTGAGATGGATAACATCATTAGTGCTAGGATAATGGTTCCTTTACACTTCACTGCATATTGATATAAACGTTTTCCCGTCTTCCAACCGGATTCCGTTTGTTCCAAATGTTCGTTCATTAGGCGCTCACCTCCTTATTCGCTTCAATTTGCTGGCGATCAAATTGTTCTTTATACCAGCCCTTCTTATTGAGCAGCATTTCATGTGTGCCTTCCTCAATCACCACTCCATCATCTAGTACAATAATCCAGTCTGCATGCTGTACTGCTGATAATCTGTGAGTAGTGATTATCGTCGTTTTGTTGCTTCGTTCATTCCGAATATTTTCGATAATCGTTGTTTCTGTCTTGGCGTCCACTGCAGAGAGGGAGTCATCGAGAATCAGAATCTCCGGATCTTTAATTAACGCCCTGGCTATTGAAATCCTTTGCTTTTGTCCGCCAGATAAAGCAATACCTTTTTCCCCAACCAGCGTCTCCAGTCTGTTCGGCAGTCTCTCTATATCTTTTTCAAAATCAGCGAGGCGAACTGCTTTCCAAAACTCTTCATCAGTTGCTTCCATTTTTCCAAATAAAATATTCTCCCGAACTGTTTTAGAAAATAAAACATGATCCTGCGGTACATATCCAATCCATTCCCGGACATCCTCAAGATTTTGTTTTTCAATCGGTACATCGGATAGGGAAAGAATTCCGTTTCCAGCAGGATATTCACGGAGCAATTGTTTCACAAATGTGGTTTTTCCGCTTCCTGTTTTTCCGACGATTCCAATGGTATCCCCGCTATCGATTTTGACATTGATATCGGCTAGATTATCCACCTTTGAAGAAGGATAACGGAATACTACTTGATCAAATATAACGTTCTCTAATTCCGGGACATCCACTGGATTCGGATCATTTTTTACATCCTCCTGAGAAGATAATGTTTCGTTCATGCGATCGAGAGAGGCATTTCCTCTTTGCATGACATTAATTAATTCCCCAATGGCGATCATCGGCCAAATCAGCATCGATAGATATACGTTAAAGGTCACAAGCTGCCCAATTGAAATGGCTTGAGCGAATACTAGATTGGCTCCATATCCAAGACTGATTAAATAACTGATACCAATAACGAATGTGATAACCGGATCAAACATGGCATCTACTTTCGTTACTTTCATGTTTTTCTCATATACATCTTCTGTCATCTCTTCAAAGCGTTTTTCATCCGCTCGTTCCTGTACATAAGCACGAATGACACGGACACCCGCGACTGATTCAAGGACCTTGTCATTTAGTTCACCAAAAGCATCCTGTGCTACTGTGAAGTGCTCATGAATTCGCTCTCCGCCCTTTTTGACTGCCCATGCCATAATCGGCAAAGGTAAGATGGCGGCAAGCGTAAGTTCCCAACTAATTGTAATGGCCATTGTTGCTAAAATCGCAATCATATATAAGGTAGAATCCATTAACGTTAAAATACCGAATCCTGCTGTAACGGATATAGATTTAAGATCATTGGTTGCTCTTGCCATTAAATCGCCTGTACGATTCTTTTCATAGAAGGTTGGTGTCATTTTTAATAAATGACCTATAAATCCTGAGCGCAGCTTCCGCTCTAAAACATACGCTCCACTAAATAACTGGTAATTCCATATATAGGTTAGTATATAGAGGGTGACCATTAACCCGATCATCCACCAAACATAGGTCATGAGTGTCTCCTGATTCATTTCACCTATACTCATGTCATCTATGGCCATCCCAACAATCATCGGTGGCAAAACCTCCAGCACATTTACGATATTCAATAACGCGATTGCGACTGTATACCGAATCCAGTGCTCTTTAAAAAACCAACCTAATTTCTTTAAAACCGAAAACATTCCATCTCCTCCTTTGTCTTAACCGAAGAACATTTTAATTGCTACGTACTGTTTGCCTGTATGTCCCTTGAGATTTTTACATTGACCACATTTGATTCCATTTTTCTTCCTCCTTTTTTGAATGCAACTTAAAATTACCAACAAAAAAAGACTGCAACGATTACGTGTTGATACTTCCTCCAATCAAAAGAAGATTCGAACGTAAAAACGTCCAATCTTTACATTTGAGTTAGACAAAAGTACTCACGGCAACGTGCAGTCTTTTCGTTTAAAACGAGTTAAATCATATTTAAACGGGAGGACTGCACAAATCTCATATCGACTCGATGATACGCTACAACAATCACTGATTTTTTCATCATACAGTCCTCCTTTCATTGATAAGTAAATTGGTAAGTCTTTACACAGATTACTACTATTTGAATTGTTAGTCAATTACAAATTTAAAATATTTTCAAAAATTTAATTGCATGTTCGCTCATTGAATTATTTTTACAAAAACATCCATACTACCTTGCATTAAACAGTACCGTGTGTAATACTATAGTTACTACTATACAATGTATAATAGCGAAGGAAAGGAGGCTTTACGATTGAATGTCCAATTCAAAAAGGGCGTTTTAGAGCTTTGCGTACTTGTTATGTTAAATAACAAGGATCGTTATGGATATGAGCTCGTTCAGGGGATTTCCGATAAATTTGAAATTTCCGAAGGAGCCGTCTATCCGCTTCTCAGACGACTTACCAAAGAAGAATATTTCACGACCTATTTACAGGAATCTACAGAGGGGCCCTCTCGTAAATACTATCATCTAACAGAAAAAGGCCGGGATTACCTGAAGCAGCTGGTAAGAGAATGGCAAGCATTTTCCACAGGTGTTAATCAAATTATTGAGGAAGGTGAAGTACAGTGAATCGGGAACAATTTTTGCAACAATTATCTAACCATCTTAGCGCCCTGCCTAAAGAGGAACGCAATGACATCTTAAATGATTATAATGAGTATTTTGAAAATGGTTTATTAGAGGGAAAGTCCGAGAGTGAAATATCAGATAATCTTGGTTCTCCTGAATTAATCGCAAAGGAATTAAATATATCGAATACATTTGCCGAGATAGACAGGAAGATGACCTTCTCAAACGTCTTTGGTGCGATTGGATTAACAATTGGACTGAGCTTTCTGAATCTAATTTTTGTCCTTGGTCCTGCCATAGCTCTTGGAGGTATATTGTTAGGCGGTTGGGGGGCAAGTATCGGTCTCATATTATCACCATTCCTCCACCTGATTGGTATTATATTGGGTTTCAATCAGGCCTATGCATTTGAAGTTTTTCTTTCAATCGGGTTCAGCGGTTTAGGAATTCTCCTCTTGTTTGGCATGTATTATGTAACCATCTTTAGTTCTAAAGTGTTTATTAAATATTGCAAATGGAATGTTTCAGTTGTAAAGGGAGGTATGAAGCATGTATAAAAAGTGGCTGATTGTAGCTGGAATACTCATCGTTATTGGCTTTTCAGGAGCATTGCTGACTGCAAAATCGTTTTTTTCACTTCAAAATGAGAATGACAAACAAACGAAGCAGTTTCAAAGTTCAGAGATACAATCGATTGATGTCAATAATACCGTAGGGACAATCAAGCTGGCAGAAACATCTGGAGATGAAATTATTGTTGAGACAATTGGGTCTAAAATGTCCAATCCCATAAAAATAGAAGAGAACGGTGAAACCCTGTCCATTACAAACGAGGCGGATCATACTATTTCTCTAGGTGTTAATTTTAAAAAATCATCAGAGAATATTACAGTCTATTTGCCAAAAAAACAGTATGACAGAATCTCAGCATCAAATGAAGTCGGTGAAATTACAATCTCTCAGATTAATGCAGCCCACTTAAATGCAGAATCAGAAGTTGGAAGCATTCATATAAGCGATGTATCCTCCACTTCAATAATCGCTTCTTCGGAGCTAGGGAACATTAAGATACAAAAATACAGCGGCAAGCTCCAGGTCGATAATGAAGTTGGCTCGATTGATATTTCGACCGATGAAATCACTGAACCGCTTATCGCCAAAAATGAACTTGGAGAAATCGACTTAACAATTAATCAGGATCCAAATAACATCTTAATTACAGCAGACTCTGAGATTGGCAGTAAACGAATCTTTGGCAAAAAAACCGGAAGTTATATGAGTGGGGATGGAAGCATTACAGTTCAACTGAGCACGGAGACCGGCAGTATTCGTGTTACTGATTAATGAAAAACCCGATAAAACCTTCAAGGGCTTTATCGGGTTTATTTTCAATTCTATCAAACAGCTGTTTTAGCCTGATTTTGAGCAGCATCCACAAGGATGAATACCGCTGACAACAAGTGCATAATCATTCCAATACCAGGAATGAAGCCAACAACGGACGTTACAATTCCCAGTATATTTCCGTTAGCTTTTATTCCGGCTTTATACGAAAAGACTACAATGATGATATGGAAAGCAAGCATAATAAATAAGGGTACCCATGCCATGCTTAGGATAATTGTTCCTCCAAGAACAGGTATACCTAATAATGCTTCCATACCGCCTGATACCCATTTTAAAATATTAATCATTTGACGACTCATTACTAGCCACCCTCTCTCTTATATATTTTTTAAAATATTATTCTATAATAACTATATTTACTATATACCCATTAATCTAAATATTATTAACTATATTTTTCAATAAATATGTATTATGTTTATATAATTTTGTCTTTCTTATCTTTATGTACATCCATTTTTCCAGTAACCATCTAACACGTTGCTGCTATTATAAACCTCCTCCTGCCCTACTTCATCAATAGAACTACTCCCCATCAATTAAAATTCCAAAAAAGATAACAGCACAAGCGGTATCGCCATACATAAAGAATACCTTTTAATCGTAGATTGCAAAGATATGAAAGTAATCAATCAAGATGTAGATAAGATTATTTATCAAAAGGAAGGATTAAGTAAATCCATAAATGCAAATGCTGACAGCCAATACATTCAATTTACCCCTTTCGATGCGAGTTTTTCTGCTCAGATTATTTTTGATCTATTTGACCGTATTTTGGAGCCGAATAGCTTGAGGATATCCGATATTGCTGCATTTTGTATTTCACAATTTGCATATGGAGATAAGTTAACCATTGAACAACACTAGGATATCCAAAGCCAAAAGGTCATTTATATTGGAGATCAATATGGCTATACAGGTTCGAGCAGTCCGTTCCTCGCTTTCCATGAAGGGATACAGGATGGGCGTATTAAGCGCGGAGATTATGTTATGTTTTGGACAGTTGGTGCAGGACATCAGTTCATCGCTATGTTATGGAAATACTAATCTCTTTATATAAAATGAAACGGATCTAGCATCAAGTCGTTGCAGGAACAAAAAATCCACCTTGTTTTTTAGGTGGATTTTCTCTTATCATTTTTTATTAAACTGACTTCGCCCGAGCGTTTCAACCGTCCTCGGAATTAAACTGTAAATCTTACTTCCCGCATTCATCCAGCCTGGTGCATTAATTTCCCGCTTATTTTTTAGCATGATATTCGTGATTTTTTCTGCCAGCTTGACCGGATCAATCATCAAGCGTTCAATGTTTTTGATATACGTACCTTCTTTATCTGCGATATTAAAGAAATTGGTTTTAATCGGTCCAGGATTGACGGATGTAACAAAAACATTCTCTGTATGCATTTCCATACGTAAGGCATTTGTAAATCCAAGTACCGCATGCTTCGTTGCTGAGTAAACACTTGATTTCGGCGTCGCCATTTTCCCAGCCTGGGATGCAATATTGATAATGTGGCCTGATTTCTTTTCTGCCATCGCAGGCAGTACCATTTTCGTACAGGCAATGAGTCCAACCACATTTGTATTGATCATGGATTCTGTATCATCTAAACTTGCGTCCAACACTTTCTCGAAAATTCCAAAGCCAGCATTGTTCACCAGAACATCGGTATCTCCCACTTCATTCTTGATGTGGGCAAATGTCTGTTCAACAGCATTCCGATCGGATACATCCAATGTATATACATAAACCTCGCAATTAAAATCAGTCATTAATTCTTTACGGATTTTTTCTAATTTGTCCAAACTCCGTGCGATTAAAACCAATTTTGCTCCACTTTTAGCAGCATGTCTGGCAATTTGTTCACCTAACCCGCCTGAGGCACCCGTAATCGTAACAATTTTCCCACGAATTCGTTCATTCATGTACTTCACTTCCTCATTAATGGTCCATTATTTATTATAATACCATACGACACCATCAACCATTTCACTTTCAATTTCATGAAGACTATCTAGATAATCGAGCTGGCCCAATGTCTCAAACAATGCCAGTGCTGGATCTCTCTTAACAGCCTTCGGAAATAATTGTATAGCTAATTCCAAGACGTTCCGACGGTCTTCCCCAATGAGGCTTTTAACATGAAATGCCCGCTCATGCTGATTTTTTAAACGTTTCTCTATTAGCTGGTATGGTTCAGTAATGTCCTTTCCATGCCCTGGATATACGATTGTCAGTCTTTCATTTTGCAATCGACGCAAGCTATCATTCAGTTGCAGTTGCGGCTTCAATCTCTCCTGCTCTGCCCTTTTCGGTACCTCCAGAATCGGGTTAGGTGAAATTTTACCCAATAATAAATCTCCGCCAATCAGTGTACCTGACTCTTCATGATAGAAGGATAAGTGACCCTGTGAATGGCCAAAGGTTTCCATTGCTCTCCAACCAGGATGGCCGGGAATCCAGTCTCCTTCTTTCAAAAAATGTGTGAGGGGTTTTGAACCCGAATACGTATATAGGGACTCTATATCATTGGCATATTTCATCAATTGCGGAGGTACGCCAAATTGCTTTGCCATACTTGTAAAATAATCTTTTTGTTCCTTCATAAATGCTGGATCCCTTTTAAGATACCGCTGGTTATCTTCATGTCCATACAATGGATCTTCTTGAAATACATCAATTAATCCACAGTGGTCAGAGTGGTGGTGGGTTAATATTACCTGTTCAATATCAGATAGCCTATATCCCAGTTCCTTTAACTGCCGTTCAAGTGCCTCTTTTGCTTCCTGTGTTTTAATTCCGGCATCTACCAGAGTTAAAGCATCTCCTTTTAGAAGATACGTATTTACATCTCCGACAGCAAACGGAGTCGGTATAATAATTTTTTCAGCTACCCTTGTAATCGAACTCATCTCATTACTCCCTGTTATGTATTTTAGTAATTATTTTTACATAATTTGTATGAAAATTCCATCATAAAGTTTGAATATTCTTGACACATGAGCTATTTTTTTGCATAATTTCTATTAATATCAAATAAATATACTTATACAAGCGTTCGAGAAAGAATAGTAAATCATGTATGGCGTAAGAGAGTGAAACCCGTTGGCTGTAAGGTTTCGCCGCCCACTGATGATTGAACCTGCCTTTCGAGCTGTCAGGAAAACCTGGCCGTCCGACCGGGCGTTATCCGGTATAAAGATGCAAGCATTCTAGAGCCGAATGCTCGTAAATTAAGGTGGTACCACGGAAGAATAGCCTTTCGTCCTTTACAGGATGAAGGGCTTTTTTTATTTTTACAAAGGAGGCAGGAGCATGAATAAAAAAATTGCTTTTCTTGGAGCCGGTTCTATGGCTGAAGCATTGATTGCAGGCATTGTAAAAAAAGGGGCAACTTCACCCGGAGATCTTTGGGTCTGTAATCGGAACAATGATCCTCAACTAGAACGCTTGAAAAAAAACTATGGCGTTATTCCATGCCGCAACATGTCCTCCCTTCTATCTGACGCAGATATCATCCTGATAGCCGTTAAGCCGAAGGATGTTTATACAGTCTTACAACAAGCCAAACCTTATCTAACCAGTAAGATGGTACTTATATCTGTTGCCGCAGGAATTTCTACTCAAAGCATTGAAGCCATTTTAGAGAATACTATGCCGATTATTCGGGCTATGCCAAATACATCTGCGGCAGTTGGAAAATCCGCCACTGCTATTTCAGGGAACATCTATATGAAACCAGAGCATCTTACACTGGCTAAAGACATTTTCAATACGGTAGGAATGGTCGTTTTTACAGAAGAAGAGAAAATGGATGCCGTCACAGGCCTCTCTGGAAGCGGACCAGCATATATTTATTACTTAATTGAAGCCATGCATCAATCAGCCCAACAAATTGGTCTTAATCATCAAGAAGCTCAAACTCTGATTATCCAAACGTTAATGGGAGCTGCCGAAATGGTCCACTCCTCCGATAAATCTCCTCAAATGCTGCGTTACGAGGTAACAAGTCCAGGAGGAACTACTGAAGCAGGTATCCAAATCCTTGAACAACATGGCGTTAAGGAAGCCTTTATTAAATGCATTCAAGAGGCTACCCTCCAATCAGAGCGTATGGGTAAGGAATTAGGAAGTAAAATCAAAGAAAAAATTCTATATGAGTAAAATAAATAGTTATATGATGCGCGTATCAATTACAGCACTTCTCTAAGCGCATTCAGAAAAATGGTCAATCATTAATCATCTAACGGGAGGATTATACTATCCTCTCTTTTTTTACTATCCCACTCCAGTAGGCTTTCAACATTCAGCCCAGCAAATGTTAGAATCCCGCTCTCCCCTCATACATGATGAAATAATGATTGAACTTTTAAGGCCACCTCCATTGGTCTTACGTCAATAGATGTTAACTTTTCAAGACCCACCCATATTGGCAGGTACGTTCCTCTTCCCCTTGTTTTGTTTGTATATTCATCACCTTGCCCGGTGCCTATAGTTCCAGATAAAATTTTTGCCTTGTAGAAGTATTGGTTATTTCCGTTATATTTTACTTTTGAAATACATTCATTAACATTTACACCTACCCCCAATTCCTCGATGGCTTCCCTTTTAGCTGCAGCTTCAGGTGTTTCACCATTCTCTATGCCTCCTCCAGGAAAAACATAATAAACAGAAGCATTCAAACTTCTTTTAATGAGTACTATCTGATTGTTTTCTATAATTACCACGGAGCTCCGATCTTTCATAGCCATTCTCCTCCCTGTTTACGAGTATTGTTCTTGATATTTTTTATATAAAACCATGACTTATAGCAAAATAGCTGACCTTTTAACATTCGTAACATATTAATAAGGTAAATAGGAATTTTCATAAGCTAATTTTAAATCCATTAATTCTCGAGAGTAATGATTGCTGCAGAAATTTAGGCTGTCCCAACTTTAAATATTGTCCAATCCATCTATCACTTTAAACCATATGATGGCTATGTAATGGGAATTCGCTCCCATTATTGCAGCAATGAACAGGAGGTGTCTGTATTGAGTGATTCTTATGGTGGTAAAGGTGTAGGAAGCTTTGCTTTCGTTGTTGTTCTTTTCATCTTGTTAATTATTGTCGGTGCTTCTTATGTTGGAGGCGGCTACGGCGGTTACTAAGTAAGATAGGGGGCATGTACTCGGGGATTCCCGGGCCACATGCTCTCTTCCTTTTATTTGAAGCATTTGATTAGTCACCCCTTAATCCCAACTGTTCCCTTCTAGTCACAGAATCAATTCCAGCTATAATTTTTTCTGAAAAGCCATATTCTCGTAAATCATCAAAGGTAAGCTCTGTATCCTCGATGATATCATGCAACACTCCGACAATTTTCTCTTCTGCCGTGTCTAACCTATTCATTACAGCTAATGGATGATTAATGTAAGGGTTACCGCCCTTATCAAATTGATCCTTATGGTACTTTTTAGCTAATTCAATAGCTAAGTCTAATAACTCCTCAGACATACTAATCCGTCCCCCATTCTTTTTTAAATATTATATTAATATTATAACTTCATTTGGAATGAAATAAGAAATGGGTCGCTTTCATTTAATCGCAGATAAAAAAACATCTCAAACAACAGAGAATTTTTAATAACAGGTAGAAAATCTTCTCTCTCAAACGGAAGTCAATAGCACTCTTATGCATTAATACCTTTCCTAAAGAATCACCTCAAACGGCTGTTTAGCCCTTCCATCCAGCAATATTTGAGAAAGTTTCATAGCTGCAGCCGGATGTATACTCAAAATCCTTTTTCATTCTTGTTGCATAAGCATAGGAGGCTATTGATAATAAAGGTTCAAATGTTCGATTTTTATTCATCATCTCGGGATTTTTTAATGTACGCTCAAAATTTTGCTGCCCCTCTGCAACCACTGCACAACGGATATACAAAAATAAATCAACAGAAAAATTGATTGGATTATCTTCTATATATGAATATTCTCCGATGTTTTTGGCATGCTCTCTAGTGTCTAATAGGTAGAGTTTGTAAGATAATGCTTCCTCAAATTCTTTTATATCTTTTACACTCATTTTTGATAAAGCAATAACGGCCGGTTCTAGTATATCTTCTCTCCCATTACCATTTGAATTCAGCAAGGAAATAATAGACCAAAATTCTTCATCATGCATCATCTTTTTAGGTACTTGAGCTATATTTCGATTTTCTTCCTCATCATTTTTTTGTTCCTCTTGAACTTCTTTAATAAAATTCTCCTGATCATTCTCCCATCTCCATTCATGATAAACCTCTATTCCAATACGATCCCATTGTTCACAGAATGAATTGCATATTATAGCTTTTTCCTTTTCCGCCAAAGGAAGATTTCCTATATATATTAAATCCCGAGGAGGCTCTCCATCAACCCATACAAGGGCTCGATTATTCTTATAAAAAAAATGATTTTGACGAAGGATATAAGTTAAACAATTATTCTCAATAACAGGCAGTTCCTCACCTATATATGGAGTTGTGATAACCAGGTATGAGCCTAATTCTTGATGGTGCTTAGCAATTCTTATCGCACCAAACCGTCCATCAGGCAGTTTTACAGCAAACACATCTCCAATTAATACTTCAAACTTTTGTTTATCCAAATCGTATTCCCCCTATATATGTATACATCAATTGTATTACATTTTCTTACAAAAGGGTTTTTAATTAAAACTAATAAAACTATGCTTATCCCAGAAATAAAAAAAGATAGCAGGACATACGCTTCCTGCTATCTCTACTATTAGTTTATCGATTTATTTTTAAAGCTTAAAAACCGAAAAATCTCTCGCTAATTCAGTATTTGCAAAAACAGCTTTGGCCTCATTAACAAGCTCTATTTCATCATCCATAGTAAATCTGGAACTGATGTGAGTGAGGATTAAACGCTTGGCACCCGCTTTTACAGCGCATTCGGCTGCCTGAATGGTAGTCGAATGAAAATAGTCTGCGGCCATCTCTTCCTGTCCCTTTTGGAAAGTAGCTTCATGAACGATGCATTCAGCGTGCAATGCCAGATTGACAGTATTTTCACACGGGCGGGTATCACCCAATATAGCAATCACTCTCCCCGGCTTAGGTGTTCCGATATAATCTCTGCCATCTATTATGCGGCCATCCTCCAATTGGACCATTTCACCTTTTTTCAGCTTGCTGTATAACGGACCGGGCGGAATTCCAGCTTCTTTTAATAAATCAGCCCGTAGTTCTCCGGGTTTATCTTTTTCGACGATTCGATACCCATAGCTTAAAATAGCATGATCTAAAGGCAATACCTCCACTCTGAATGTCTCATCCTCGAATAGCAGACCATCTTCTACTATTTCCACGAATGACAGATCATATTTTAAATGAGTTTGGCTCAAACGCAAGGACGTTTCCACATACTCTTTGATTCCTACCGGTCCGTAAATGGTCAGCGGTTCTGTCCCCCCCTGAAATGAACGGCTGCCAAGTAAGCCAGGTAGCCCATATATATGATCACCATGCAGATGCGTGATGAATATTTTCTCTATTTTTCTCGTTTTTACAGGCGTGCGTAATATTTGATGCTGAGTCGCTTCTCCACAATCAAACATCCAGCTTGCCCCTCTCTCTTCATTCATCTGCAGGATAAGCGAAGATACGTTTCGCTGCTTAGCCGGTATGCCGGCTCCTGTTCCTAAAAATACAAATTCCAATCTAATTCCTCCAGCCTATTTGAATACATCTATTTTACAGCACTCTTCCTTTTTTTTCAGCATTTGAGAAAATCCGAATACTTCCACATTTTTAATATAGCGATAAAATATTTTATTTTCTCCCTCTTTATCTGTAAACTAAGTATAGATGGAAAAAATTCAATCCATTGATAAAGAGTTGAATAAGAGATAAAATAAACTATCGTAATTACCATATAAGGAGAGGTTCTGAATGCCCACTATTGACAAACAATCAGGATTAATATTGATATTTGGGGCTACTGGAGATTTAGCGCAACGGAAACTTTTCCCTTCATTATTCCGTCTATACACGAAAGGCAGATTATCTTCAAACTTCGCCTGTATAGGAATTGGCAGACGCGAATGGACAACAGATCGTCTTAAACAACATATTCAGGAAGCGGTTGCCGATGAACATGGCACTGATTCTGAAAAGCTTGAATTTGCCGGTCATTTCTACTATCAATCACTGGATGTCAGCCAAGCGAGTGTATCATATGAAGAACTGCGTCTCTTGGCAGACCAATTGGATGAAAAATATGAGTTAAATGGAAATCGACTATTTTATCTTGCGATGGCACCGGAGTATTTTGGACCGATTGCCACAAGATTAAAAGAAGATGGATTGACCAATACAGCCGGTTATAAACGCTTAGTTATCGAAAAGCCATTCGGCCATGATTTTAAATCAGCTGAAGAGCTCAATAATCAGCTTCGTCAATCATTCTCCGAAAATGAAATTTATCGAATCGATCATTATTTAGGGAAAGAAATGGTTCAAAATATTGAAGTGATTCGCTTTGCAAATGCTTTTTTTGAACCGCTTTGGAATAATCACTACATAGCCAATGTTCAGATTACCTCTACAGAAACTCTCGGAGTTGAAGATAGAGGCAGATATTATGAGAACAGCGGTGCCTTGCGTGATATGGTTCAAAACCATATTATGCAAATTGTTTCACTGCTTGCGATGGAGGCTCCGATTAAATTAACGACTGACGAGATCCGCAGTGAAAAAGTTAAAGTACTTCGCTCCCTTCGCCCTATAAAGGAAGATGAAGTAGATCAATACTTTGTGCGCGGTCAATATGGTGAAGGTCAAGTCGGTGACAAACTTTTACCAGCATACCGTTCTGAAAATATGGTTGACCCAGAGTCCAATACAGAAACTTATGTAGCCGGAAAATTGTTATTTGAAAATTTCAGATGGGCCGGTGTACCGTTCTATATCCGTACCGGCAAGCGGCTTGCGGCGAAGTCTACTCAGATTGTCGTACAATTTAAGGACGTGCCGATGAATCTGTTTTATAGAACTGAAGAGCAGCTAAACCCTAATTTACTAGTTATTAATATCCAGCCTAAAGAAGGAATCACGCTTCACCTCAATGCTAAAAAAGGCGGAAAAACACCAGTTAAATTAAGCTTTAGGACTTCCAAATACGACCGATTCAATACCCCTGAAGCCTATGAACGCCTGCTTTTCGATGCGATGCGCGGAGATGCAACAAACTTTTCCCATTGGGATGAAGTAGCCTTGTCCTGGAAGTTCACAGATGTAATTTCTCGTGCATGGGAAAGCCAACCTGCTGGATGTTTCCCTAATTATTCATCCGGTTCAATGGGGCCAGAGAGCGCAGATGAACTGCTCTCAAAAGATGGCTTCCATTGGTGGGCAATTGAAGAAGAAGACGAGTAAATTAAAATAAAGTTGTGGAGGAGAAACCAATATGAAAATTTATGATGTTTCTATGCCAATTTACACTGGAATGCCCGTTTATAAAAATATTGAGGACAAACAGCCAGTTTTCAACACTGTAACAAACGGACATGTTACCGAATCCCGCATTACTCTTGATGCCCATGTCGGAACTCATACAGATGCCCCGCTTCATATGATGAATGATGGTGCTACTATTGAAACAATTGGACTTGAACGTCTCGTTGGTAAGTGTAAAGTATTTGATTTAACTCATGTAACAGGGTTAGTTGAAAAAGAAGATCTTGAGTCTTTACCTATTGAAAAAGGTGACTTCATTCTTTTAAAAACAAAAAACTCTTTCGATGAAGAATTTAACTTTGAATTTATCGCGCTAGGTGAGTCTGGTGCGAAGCATGTGTCTGAGATTGGCATTAATGGTGTTGGTATCGATGGGCTTGGTGTTGAACGTGCTCAACCTGGACACCCTACTCACCGAACCCTGTTTGCAAACGATGTAATTGTTATTGAAGGTTTGCGCTTGAAAGATGTCCCTGCCGGTGAATACTTTATGGTCGCAGCACCGCTTAAATTGGTAGGCATTGATGCTGCTCCGTCTCGTGTATTATTGCTGGATGGTATGCTTTAATAAATGATTAAATCCACTTTCGCCTGCGAAAGTGGATTTTTTTGATGTAGAACCCATCATAAAAACCTTTTTCGAATTTCCGGTGAAGGCAACATACACTGATCTTTACTACCGAACCATTTAATTCTGTTTCTCGCAATTAAATCATACACTCTATCTCTAATAGTTCTTGGAACCAGCTTAAAGACATACAACATACTCCATAAACCCGATAAATGTTTACATATCCTTAAGGCAGCCGAAGACTTCATATAGTATTTGTGATTATCTGGTTCAAGTAAAATTAAGCTGTCTATTCCTTCAGGAACATGGTATTCCTTTAATAACTGCTGGCCTGCTTCACTCTGCAGGGAGGCAAAAACAAAAATTCCTTTCGGGTCTCTTTTAATGATAAATTGAACACTCTTATCGCAAAAATTGCATTCCCCATCAAATAATACAATCATCTTCTACTAACCCCCTTCTCAAGTTGCCCCTTCGGTTTCTATTGATAAAGTTACCCTCTTTATTGTGATATAGACAATTTTGTTACCCCAAAATATAAATTCTTCTATTTGATTATACTAAACCCATCTTATTAAATAATGGATTTTATCTAAAAACCATCTCAGGTGCTATAAAGAATTAACCCTATGATAGTTTTTAAAAACTTCATGAATCTTTTTGATTGATTTTGAATGAATTTGATTGATTTTTATTTATAAACACATTATATTTAAACGGTAGGGAGGTGATTGGATTGCTGACTTCAGAAAGACAGCAATATATCATCGAAAAAATCAACCAAAATGGCTTCATCAAAATACAGGAGCTAGTAAAAGAATTACATACATCAGAATCCACAATTCGCAGAGACTTAAGCCAATTGGAAGACATGTCTATTTTAAAGAGAGTACATGGCGGAGCTGAACTTGTGAAAAAACGCAGCATTGAACCAACGATTCTGGAGAAATCCACTTCCAGAACAAGCGAAAAAAAAGCAATCGCCAAAGAAGCTGTAAGTATGATTGATGATGGTGATTGTATTTATCTTGATGCTGGTACAACAACCCTTGCTATGATTCCCTTCATTCAAAATAAACCCGTTACAGTCGTCACAAATGGGATTATGCAGGCAGCTGCACTTCAGAAAAGCAATATTATTACGTATTTAATTGGTGGCCGCATCAAGAAATCTACAAATGCAATAATTGGCAGTCAGGCTATCAATAATATAAACAACTACCGGTTTGATAAAGTTTTTCTCGGAATAAACGGCATTCATCCAGATTGGGGCTTCAGTACACCTGACCCAGAGGAAGCTATATTAAAAAGATCAGCCATCGATTTATCGAAAGAAGCTTTTATATTAGCCGATTTCAGTAAATTTGATGAAACATCCTTTGCCAGAGTGGCTGAACTGAATCAAGCAACTATAATTACCAGCGGGATGGATTCAGCCAAATTGGCTAAGTATAAGATGAATACAAAAATAAAGGTAGTGAAATCATGATCTATACCGTAACACTAAATCCATCGGTGGATTTCATCGTAGAGGTTGATCATTTTCAACTTGGCGGCTTAAATCGAATGCGCAAAGAAGCTAAATATCCAGGAGGAAAAGGAATAAATGTTTCACGTATCCTCTCCCGAATTGGTTCAAAAACAACCGCACTTGGTTTTAGCGGTGGATTTCCGGGTGGATTCATTCTCGATGCTTTGAGAAAAGAGAACGTACCTGAAGATTTTATCAATGTCGATGAAGATTCCCGAATCAATATAAAGCTAAAAACTGGGCAAGAAACTGAAATTAATGGATTAGGGCCATACATAAGCGCCGAAAAAATGGATGAACTCCGTCAAAAGCTTTCAAAGATGACTAAGGAGGATATTCTCGTTTTGTCAGGCAGCATCCCTCCTTCCATTTCGCCAGATTTGTATCAGCAGTTAACAAGGGAATATGCAGCACAAGGTATACAAGTAGTCGTAGATGCAAGCGGAAAAACCTTACTCGATGTTGTAAAAGAACATCCTTTTCTTGTGAAACCAAATCATCATGAACTTGGGGAACTATTTGATACGAAAATAGAAACAACCAAAGAGGCCATTCAGTACGGTAGCATTCTTGTTGAGCAAGGTGCTAAAAACGTAATTGTTTCTATGGCAGGCGAAGGAGCTTTACTTATTAATCACGATGGAGTTTATACAGCTACGATTCCAAAAGGAGATGTAAAAAACTCTACTGGTGCAGGCGATTCTTTAGTAGCTGGATTTATCGGGAAGTGGGATCAAACGAAGGATATACAAAAAGCATTTCAATATGGAGTTGCCTCTGGAAGTGCAACAGCATTCAACTACGACCTTGCCGAAAAAGAACATATCGAAGCTCTTCTCCCGCAAGTTGAAATTCAAAAACTATAAGGAAGTGAAACCATGAGAATCACAGACCTGTTAAAGAAAGATACTATTATCCTGAATCTTTCATCCAGTAACAAAAAAGAAGTTATTGCTGAACTTGTCAGCAAACTAGATCAAGCAGGCAAACTGAAAGATCGTAAAGGATATCATGAAGCAATCATGAAACGTGAAGAGCAAAGCACAACCGGTATCGGTGAAGGGATTGCAATCCCCCATGCTAAATCGGCAGCTGTTAAAGAAGCGGCCCTATGTTTCGGTCGTTCCATTAACGGAATTGATTATGAATCATTGGATGGGCAGCCTGCTCGCCTGTTCTTTATGATAGCCGCGCCTGACGGAGCAAACGATACTCATCTTGATACATTATCAAAGCTTTCCTCTATGCTAATGTATGATGATTTCCGTCAGGCTATTTTGAAAGCTTCTTCAGAGGATGAAATCCTCTCTATTATTGATGCCAAACAGAATGAGCTTGAAAATGAAGATTCAAAAGATCAACCTGCACCGGATACTGCAGAGGCAAATGAAGAAGGTTATGTGTTAGCCGTCACTGCCTGTCCAACTGGAATTGCGCACACCTATATGGCAGCGGATGCCTTAAAAGCAAAAGCGAAAGAAATGAATGTAAATATTAAAGTAGAAACAAATGGTTCCACCGGAATCAAAAACCCTCTCACTGCTGAAGATATTCAAAAAGCAAGTGCAATCATTGTTGCTGCAGACAAAAACGTTGAAATGAATCGTTTCAATGGCAAACATGTGATTCAAGTTCCTGTAGCACAAGGAATCCGCAAGCCCGAAGAACTAATTAACCGTGCTTTAAAACAGGATGCCCCAATTTACGAAGCCAAAGGCGGATCCACTAATCAGGATAGCGGGAATCAGGAGAAAAAAGGGATAGGCGCTCAAATATATAAACATCTCATGAGCGGTGTAAGTAATATGCTTCCATTCGTTGTCGGCGGCGGTCTCTTAATTGCCCTTTCCTTCTTATTTGGCGGAATTAACCCAACCGATCCAACGACACCGGGCTACAATGAATTTGCTGCAGCACTCAATACCATTGGCGGCGGAGACAAGGGTGCGTTCTTCTTATTAGTACCTGTACTTGCTGGTTTCATTGCCAGCTCGATTGCAGATCGCCCAGGTTTCATGCCCGGTATGGTCGGCGGCTTATTAGCTGCAACGGCAGGCGCAGGCTTCCTTGGCGGATTAATCGCTGGTTTCCTTGCAGGGTATGTAACTCTTGGTGTGAAAAGAGCTTTCAATTGGCTGCCAACTTCTTTGGAAGGTATCAAACCAGTACTGCTATATCCTTTATTTGGCCTATTAATTACCGGTCTAATTATGATATTCATCATTAATGACCCGGTTGTGGCCATGAATAAAGGGCTGACTAATTGGCTTGAAAACTTAAGCGGTACAAACGCAGTGTTCCTTGGTTTAATCGTCGGCGGTATGATGGCTGTCGATATGGGAGGTCCTATCAATAAGGCTGCTTTCACATTTGGTATAGCAGCAATTGCTGCCGGCAATGGTGTCCCCCATGCTGCTGTTATGGCTGGAGGAATGGTCCCACCGCTTGGTATCGCACTATCCACTACATTCTTTAAACATAAATACACTGACTCGGAACGTAAGTCTGGTCTTACAAACTATGTTATGGGTGCTTCCTTCATCACGGAAGGAGCAATCCCCTTTGCAGCAGCAGATCCAATTCGAGTCATCGTCAGTTCTGTAATAGGCGCTGCCACGGCTGGAGCCTTATCTGCAGCATTTGGCTGTTCGACTCCAGCTCCACACGGTGGTATCTTCGTTGTTGGATTAATAGATAATCCTTTTATGTACCTTTTAGCCATACTAATTGGTTCACTAGTAACAGCTGTTCTTTTAGGCTTTTGGAAAAAGAATGCAACTATTAAGGATGTAGCATAAGCAAAAAAGAAAGAATGACCTAGATTCTCTTAAGGTCATTCTTTTTTTTGCATTTTATATCATGGCTATCTGCACTTAATTGCAGTCTAAATTTTCCGATGACGGCTGAGCTTAAGAAGCTTAAGTCTTCGTTTTCAGCACTTTATCGGCCGATTATGTGAAACAAGAATTCGTGTAGTAACTATCATTATTTCTAACCCGCTTATAGCTGTATAAACTGTCAATGGTTCACCATCATAAAATTTACATCAAGTATACACTCATTTTCCTAAATTTGTACGCCTGCAATCAGATCATTCATCCCCCTCTCAGGTATTAAATCCCTTCCGTTGTTAATTATTCTAAAAAAATAAAAAATAGTAAGTTTTATTTCTAAATTTTATTAATCTCATATTCTTACAACAGTGAAAATTAATACTTATAACTTTAATCTAAAATTTTACTATGCTAATATAATAACGATATTGTATTTTTATCAAATAGCTAGTAAAGGAGTTGATTAAAATGAAGCACATAAAAGTTGTGACCCTCACTGCAGCTGCAATCATGTCGACTGCTTTTGCTCAAGAAGCCTCTGCAGCATCGACATATACAGTTAAAAAGGGGGATACACTTTCTTTTATTGCCTCAAAATTCAAAACAACGGTTTCGAATTTAAAGAAGTTGAATGATTTGACAGGTGACATTATTTATCCAAACCAAGTCATCACAGTATCTAGCAGTACATCATCATCCGGTATTACCGAACGTTCTATCAGTTCTAAAACTTACACCATTAAATCAGGAGATACTTTATCAGCAATAGCTGCTAAGCACTCTACGACTGTAAGTAAACTAAAGAGCTGGAATGATTTAAAGAATGATCTCATTTACCCTGGTCAAATTATTAAAGTGGCCGAAGGTGCTTCCGGATCCTCATCAAGCACCAATCATTCTTCTTCCGGAAGTACATCAGTGTCTACCAATCAGACATATACGGTAAAGTCAGGAGACACATTAAGTAAAATCGCCCGTAAATATTCAACTACGGTCAGTCAGCTTATGAGCTGGAACAACCTATCGAGTACAGTTATTTATCCGAATCAAACGTTAAAGGTGACTAAGTCTTCAACTACTACTGGATCTAGCAGTTCAAGTTCTACAAGTTCTTCCAGCAGTAGTTCATCCGCTACTACTTATACGGTGAAATCTGGCGATACGTTAAGTAAAATTGCCAACAAGCATTCAATTACGGTCAGTCAACTTAAGAGCTGGAATAACCTATCCAGTACAATTATTTACCCTAACCAAGTGTTAAAGGTGTCTAAGCCTTCTACTACTACAGGGTCAAGCAGCTCTTCAAGCTCTTCCGGCAGTACTGCTACTTCAACGACCTATACAGTTAAGTCGGGGGATACGCTAAGTAAGATTGCTAAAACCTATTCCTTGACCGTTTCACAAATCAAATCGATGAATGGGTTAAAATCTGATGTGATTTATGTGGGGCAAAAGCTGAAAATTTCAAAGGCAGCAAGTGATTTGCCTTCTGTTTCCGAACCTTCAAGCGGGTCTTCTTCCGCTCAGGAAACAATAGGAAACTCAGCTTTTACATCTAATCTGATTTCCATCAGTAAAAGCTTGATCGGCACAAAATATGTGTGGGGAGGAACAACACCATCTGGGTTCGATTGCAGCGGTTTTCTTTATTATGTCTTTAATAAAGCGGGACATTCTATGCCAAGATACACGGCTGAAGGTTTCTTTAATCGTTCCTATTATGTAAGTTCTCCTCAGCCTGGAGATCTCATTTTCTTTTCCGGTACATATAAGAAAGGAATCTCCCATTTAGGCATCTATCTAGGAAATAATGAATTTATTCATGCTGATAACAGCGGAGTACGTATTACTAGTACAAACAACAGCTATTATAAAAAACATTTTGATAGTTATAAGCGATTATACGCTAATTAAGATTCAGCGAGCGGGTTCTATTACCCGCTCGCTGTTTTTTCACCAATAGACTCACCTTCCCTCTAATGATAAATTAATAATAGATCTGTACTACAAATAGTAATTCTAATAGAAAGGTTGTTAAGGATGAGTCATATATATAATGAAAGAGAAATAATAGAACCAGTTCATTTATGCGATGAAAAAGGTAATTTAATACCTGATAGCATAGGCTGGTCGAGAAAGCCTCTTATCAGCGGAAATGTCACTGGACGCTTTCTTCGTAAAAAGAAATGGAACTATTGGTGTATAACAAATAAAGATGTTCTTTTTTCGGCTACAATCAGCCATTTAGATTTCGCAATGGTTTGCTTTGTTTATTATCTCGATTTAAACACCAAGACATTTTTTGAGAAAACAGCCTTATTTCCTTTTAAAAGTAATAAAGCGCTCCCTAATGATGTATTGGCGAGTACTAAACTCACCTCCAAACAAATGGACATCGCTATATTATGGGAAAATAATCGTTTTCAGCTGAACGTAGAGATTCCTAATTTTAACGAAAAACCGTTGCTGGCAAACTTTGAAATTAGCTATCCTGAAACGGATTCGTTGAGTGTTGTCATACCCTGGAGTGATCAAACATTTCAATTAACAACGAAAATGCACTGTCTTCCTACTAAAGGGACGCTGACTATTGGGTCTAAAACCTATCAATTTACTCCTGATGAAAGCTATGCCAGCTTAGATTACGGACGAGGTATCTGGCCAAGAAACTGTACCTGGAATTGGGGAATGGCATCTGGTAAACAAGGAAATGATGTAATTGGTCTAAATTTTGGCGGACAATGGACTGATGGGACAGGCTTTAATGAAAATGCCGTATTAGTTAATGGACGGCTGACAAAAATCAGTGAAGATATGAAATTTCACTATAATAAACATGATTTCATGCAGCCATGGAAGATTGACTCTTTGGCGACTGATTGTGTAAGGCTCACCTTTACACCTCTATATGAACGGATCGCCAAGACTGATGCTATTATAGTGAAATCAGAAGTACATCAAATGGTAGGCTATTATAACGGAGAAATACGCTTACCGGACAGCACTATCCTGACAATCAAGCAAATGCTTGGCTGTATTGAAGACCATATAGCAAAATGGTAGATTGATGTTCACTTATTCGAATATAGATATACGGAGTTGCCTAAAAAAAAGTTAGTTTTCTTCATGTTTTTTCACAATCCATATCGTTTGCGTTCCTAACTGGCGATTGAGTTGACAAATGTAAGTTGCAACATTACAATTTACTTGTTACTTACTAAAAATAAGCAAAGCATATAATAATAACTTTATTTATGGAACTGTGGGGGATTTACTTTGTCAAATGTACATAAAGATTTATCAACGATTATTAAGGAACGTCATTCGATCAGACAGTATGATGCTTCTTTTAAAATTTCCGAAGAAGAATTAAAAAGCATCCTTGAGGAAGCTACTTTAGCTCCATCTTCTAGCAATATGCAGGCTTGGAGCTTCATCGTAGTTAAAGATGAGGATAGAAAGAAAGATCTTGCCTTATATGGTAACAATGCAAAGGTGGCTGAAAATGCATCTGCTGTTATTGCTGTCCTTGGGGATACTGAAATGTATAAAAAAGCAGATCAAATCTACGATATGATGTTTGAAGCAGGCTATGTTGACGAAGAAAATAGACAAAGGCTCGTGAATGATGTTAAACGGGTCTATCCAGGTGCACCTTTAGAAACAAGAGCTAATATGGCAAGCTTTGATGCCGGTCTTGTTTCCATGCAATTAATGCTGATAGCGAAAAATCGTGGGCTGGATACCATTACGATGGGCGGCTTCGATAAAACTGCTTTTGCTAAAAATTTCAATGTGGACGAAAGATATATTCCATTAGTATTAATCGCAATTGGTAAAGCAGAGGGAGATCATTACTTTAAAACCGTACGCTTACCTGTAGAAGATATTACTACATTTATCTAATCGAGATGATATAAGGATAGAGCTGTCACACTAGTTGGCAGCTCTATTCTTCATTTTTTCAGACCAATATAAAGTAAATGTGATGATGTACCGAGCAGAGATGGTTCCTTTGCATACTCAATCAACAGGTCTACTATTTTTCCCATTTCGCCTTCACCCTTCTCTCTCCAATAATTCCATTGATGATTTGTAACCATAGAACCTATATTAGATCCTATTAAAGCTACTTTTTCAAATCCACTTGATTTCATAAATGGATCTATATCTTCTACACGATAATAGTATGCACCCGTAAATCTCCCACTATCTGCATGATTAAAACAGCCGGTTTCGGTAAACTGTCGAATGGCATCCACCGTGTTGTTTGGCCGCCAATGTTCAGGACAGATGAGTGAATTTAACATGTGCTTTACTCTTGGCATAAATGCTACGAAAACAAGGCCATTTTTCTTGGTTACCCGATATAGTTCTTTTGCAGCCATCAATCGATCCTCCTCCCGCTGCAAATGGTATAGTGGCCCAAGCATTAATGAAGCATCGAATTGTTCATCTTCTATTGCAGACAGGTCTCTTGCATCCATGTTATAAAACCCATCAAATTGGCCAAACAGACCCAATTCCCGCGCTTTATCTTCAGCAATATCAACCAAGCTCGGTGTCAGATCCGTCAGGGTAACGCGATAACCCTCTTCAGCCAGCTTAAGCGAATATTTCCCCGGCCCCGCCCCATTGTCCAAAACAGTACCTGATGGAGTTAAATATTTTTTCATATAATGCCAATTCACCTGAAACTCAATTGGTTCCCTGTCCAGTCTGCCCCACTCATCAAATTCACTATAGTAATCAACAATATCATTCATACCGATCCCCCTTTAAATCTGTAAAACGTTTTGAATACCTATGTTCAAGAAAGAGAGCTTAAAACCCTCCTAATTGTAAAAATATTATTCGTGAAGCAGAAAAACAACCATTCCCTCTATGCTTGTGATTTGTGATAAAGAACTAAAATAGATTAGAAAATTAAATTCCGGCAAAAAGGAATAAATGCCATAGAAGCACACATTAACAATCAATGACTTGACTCCAAGTCTACTGAATGAACCTACTACTAGTAGAGAATAAACCTATATTACAGAAGATTTCTTTTCTGTTCTTTCATAAAAAAAGCCGCTCAAATTGACTCCAATTGAGCGGCAAATACATTAACTTTTGAACTGAATCCTGATCTATTTTCCTTTTAATTCATCCATACTCTCATCACTGATATTAATTGCTCCAGGTTAATTGGTTTACTGATATAGTCTGATGCACCGGCCGCCAGGCATTTTTCACGATCGCCCTTCATTCCTTTTGCTGTTAAGGCAATAATCGGCAGTGATGCAAACTCTGAATTCTGACGAATACATTTCAACGTCTCATATCCGTTCAGTTCAGGCATCATAATGTCCATCAGAATCATATCAATCTGGCAATCCTTTTTTAGAATCTCCAAGCATTCGATTCCATTATGAGCTACTAAGACTTCCATTTTCTTTTTTTCAAGAACTGCTTTTAGTGAGTATATATTACGCTGATCATCATCTGTAATAAGAACTCTTTTTCCATGGAGTATGTCCAATTGTATATCATCATTTATTTCTTTAGCCGCAGCTACTTCAACAATCATTTGATTATATTGATCTTCTTGATTTACATTCTGATTCTTATTTTCCTGATTCTGTAGATACGGTATATAAAGAGTAAACGTACTACCTTTACCTACTTCACTTTCAACAAATATATGACCGTTAAGCAAATCGGATAATTTTTTGCAGATTGATAACCCTAAGCCTGTTCCACCGTATTTTTGTACAGTAGATCCGTCTCCCTGTTGAAAGGCCTCAAAAATGGTTTGTTGCTTATCTTGATGGATTCCTATACCTGTATCCATTACAACAATTTTTATCCACTCGTCAGATTGGGACATATCATGGTTAGCTTTTTTATCACATGCATGGTTTATTTTTTCCAACTTCACAGACACTTTTCCTCGTTCTGTGAACTTAATAGCATTGGATAGTAAGTTTTTTACGATCTGCTGAATTTTTTGTACATCTGTATAGAAATAGGAAGGTAGATTCTCATCTATTTCAATGGTGAAACCAAGTTGTTTTCTTTCGGCTTGTGGCGAAAATATATTTAAGGTTTCAACCAACTCACTGATGTTCATTTTGCTATATGTGATTTCAGACTTTCCAGCTTCTATTTTTGAAAGGTCAAGTATATCGTTAATTAAAGATGTTAAACTGTCTGCAGCCGAATAAATATATTCAATATACTCTTTTTCCTCTGCTGAAAAACAATCACTATCTATGTCTATTAACATCTCTGCAAGAATTAAAATACTATTTAAAGGAGTACGAAGTTCATGGCTAATATTCGCCAGAAATTCGGATTTATAATTTGAGCTTAGCTGCAATTGTTCATTTTTAATTCTTAATTCTTCCTGGGACTGTTCAAGTTCCTTCGTTTTTTGTATAGCTTCTTGCTCACGTTCTTCCAGAAGTTCATTAATCGTCATTAATTCTTCTGACTGTGAATGAAGCTCTTCAGTCTGAACCTGCAATTCTTCAGTCATTGCTTTTGACTCATTTAGCAAACATTCAATTTCCATTCTATTTAGAACACTGTGTATAGCCAAACCGAGAGATTCATTCACCTGCTGAATGGCTTGGTATTGTATATCTGAAAAGCCTGTTATACTTGCAAATTCAAGAACCCCAATCGTGATGTTTTCATAAATAATCGGGACAACCAAAAACGCTTTAGGTTTTGTCTCAAACAAGCCTGTTGAAAGTAATTGGTAATCTTCCGGGATATCTTCTAACAGGACTATTTGTTGATCAATAGCAGCCTGCCCAATAATCCCCTCACCAACTTTAAATTGATCTTTTCCACCGTCACCATAGGATGCTGCACGATAAAAACATGTTTCATCAGCTTGACCCCTCAAATAGAGCGCCCCAATCGAAGCACCTACTAATGGTGCAAGCTTCCCTTGAAGACGTTTTGCAAATTCATTTATATCAAAGGCACTTTGTGTTAAGCTTGTTATTTCATTAATTTTTGATAGTACCCAGTTCTGTATCTTGATATCTTTCAAATACGCTTTCTCATTTTTATTGTAGATTTCTAAAGACACGGACATATTATTAAAAGCTTCAGCAATCAGACCTATTTCATCATCCGTTTTTACTTCAAGCCTGTGGAGGGTCGATGGATCATTTAAATCAATTTCTTTCAATACAGTTGTTATTTGTTTTAAGTCCTTTGTTGTTGAACGAATAACCCAGTATCCAATTAACCCAATTAACCCGCAGGAAGTTATTGTTAACAAGAAAACAACCTGACACAAATGATTGTACTTTTCACTTGCCCGTTTAAATGCGCCCTCCATCATCTCCTCTTGATAGCTAATAAACTCTTCTATTGACTCTGTTAGCTTAGAACTTGATTCCTCTATTTTCTTCCAATTTTTACTAACGTACTCATTGTCTTGTATTAGTTCCATTATGATTATTCGTTCGTTTTCTTTGTATATACGATATAGGGATGCGCAATCCATTAATATTTCCCTAGCTTCCTCATTTAGTGTCATACCATGGATTTTTGCAAAATGTTCTTCAATCTTGACATGATTTTCAGCAAGTTTATCTTGTATAGTAGCTGATGTTACTCCTGATAGATCATTCGCAATACTCCCAACCAACATTTTTGATGAACTGACGTTCTTTTCTATCTCATAAGTATAATTCACTTTTTTATATCGATTTTCTACAATTTCTAATAAGTCCTCACGGGAGCTATTTAAATTCTGGATGGTCATTACCGAAAAGAGTACGATTACCACCATAATCAGGATTATAGAAATTTGGAATCTCCTTCCAAATCCTAATTTACTGCTAATCATCATCCTCATCCTCTACGCTTAGTATTCAACCTAACTATTTTAATATCCTAAGTTTTCTATTTATACCGGTATTATTAGCCAGTTCATACAAGATACTGTATGACTGATTGAACAACAATCAACAAGCTATATATAAGAAAATAGTAATCAAAAAAAGTGAGCAACTTCTCTGTATTCCAATATTACAGCTTTTATTTTGAAAAGAAATACAATTTTTTTGGCGACGTTTCGAATTTGTATAATGAGATAAAATGGAGGTGTTTACTTTGCGAAGCGTTGATAAAAAAGAAATCGTTAAAGTATGGTTTCGGGATGTATTTACGGACGGGAATACAGATATTTTAAAAGATATTGCATCAGCGGATTTGGTTACTCATTCTCAGGGAAATGACGAGGGCTATGTCGGTATCGAGCACTTTAAAAATTGGCTATCCTGGTATTGCACCTCTTTTGTTGAGCGCAAATGGAGCGTTCATGACACGATTGAAGAAGGTGATAAAGTCGTTGCACGCTATAGCGGATATAGCATTTATAAAGGCGGATTACTGGACATTCCTTCTGAAAATCAACAGGTTAAAGAAACGGGCATCATTATATTTCGAATCGAGAATGGTAAAATTGCCGAACAATGGTGTGAAATGAGTGATTTACAGCTTATTCAGCAGTTAGGAGTTAAATTTGCTACAAACTAAATTATGTAGAGCTATTCTTTTAAGAATTTCTACTGAATGGCTTTTAATCCATTTTTTTTGATTTATTCCATATAAAAACAGCGGATTTTAACCGCATCCACTGTAATATAGTAATATTTTAGTAGTAGAATTTAATAATCAATTAGATGAATTAACACTTCAGATTCTTTTTTGTAAAAAATATTGATGATGTCCTTCTGGATGATTTTCAATCACTCCAAATACGGAAAATCCGTTTTTCTTATAGAAATCTGGTGCTTGAAAGCTGAATGTATCCAACATCAGAAGTGTACATCCTTTTTCTATTGCATAGTGTTCAACACTTGCCAGAAGCTCTTTCCCTACCCCTTTTTGTCGCAATTGATCGTCAATCCACAGGAAATCAATCTGCATTCTTCCCCAGCTGTAATGAGCTGCGATTCCGCCCTGTATATGATTGTGGTCGTCCTTTACCACATAGGTGACTTTCCCATACGGTGTATCATTATACTCCGGCAGTTTTAGTCGATTAAAATCAATTAAATGTTCTCGGATAAACGCTTGATCTCCTTCGGTGCCGAGCTCTATTTTAATCACTCAAACAACCTCTCCTTCTTAATCAACGAGTTCTTTATACATTAGTATATCATCCACATACTGACCATTCAGAAAAAATTCTCCCTTTAATACACCTTGCTTAATATAGCCATTCCTCTTATAGAAAGAAATAGCCGGTGTATTTGTGGACAATACCCTTAAAGAAATTTTTCGGATCCCACGCTTCTTCCCCTCTTCATCCAGAAACTGCAATAATTTACTGCCTATACTCTTGCCCTGAAAGTCAGGATGGACACCAATCGCCATTTCCCATACATGACAATTGCTCTCCAACGGAGTAGGATATTTAACAGACATATAGCCCGCAACTCTCCCGTTCTCAATTGCGACAAACATGCTTCCCGGCGGAAAATGCTGAGCATAATCGGCTACTGATTCCCAAACGATCGGCATCGGTGTATTTGTATAATTCCAAATCAAATTTTCAAGTTCTATTAATTGTTCGTAGTCCTCAATTCTTGATGAACGTATAACCATTTAATATCTAATCCCCTTTTCAACCATCTATCCTATAGTTTACTCTTTACATGCTTGAATGATCTATCAAAGTCAAAAAGCATTGCCACCCTCTAAAGAATGACAATGCCACACAAAAGGAATTTCTCCCTTTATTTCGTTAATTCAAGGAATTCATTTACATCAGCAATTGCAAGATCCACACCAGCCTGCCAGAAATCTGGTTTCGTTAGGTCTACACCTAAATGTTTCATCGCAAGCTCCTCTGTTGTCATAGCAGCTGTATCCTGCAATAATGCAATATATTTCTTTTCAAATGACTTACCTTCTTTTAAAGATAAGTGATAAATCCCTAAGCTAAACAAATATCCAAACGTGTACGGGAAATTATAAAATGGCACTTCTGCAATATAGAAATGCAATTTACTTGCCCAGAAGGTTGGATGATATTCACTCAGAGAATTTTGATATGCCTCTTTTTGTGCAGATGCCATCATTTCGTTCAAGCGCTCAACGGAAACCAATCCATTTTTGCGTTCTGTATAATAATTTTTTTCAAAAATAAAACGGGCATGAATGTTCATGAACATAGCAATTGCATTTAGTATTTTGTTATCGAGCAATGTGATTTTTTCTGCATCCGATACAGCAGCACGGACACTGGCATCAGAGCAAATTTGTTCAGCAAATGTAGATGCTGTTTCAGCGACATTCATCGCGTAATCTGTATTAAAGAATGGCTTATCATTTAATACATGGCTGTGGAAAGCATGACCTAGTTCATGAGCAAGCGTTGCTACACCGCTTGGTGAGCCTGAATAGGTCATAAAGATACGTGATTCATTTGTTTCAGGAAAGCTAGTACAGAATCCTCCAGGACGCTTGCCAGTACGATCCTCTGCTTCAATCCACGCCTTTTCAAATGCTTCCTGGGCAAATTTAGGCAATTCATCACCGAATTTCGCAAAATTATCGATGATAAACTTTGCTCCCTCATCAAATGTGTAATGCATCGGTTCCGTTGTTACGATCGGTGCATCAACATCTACCCAGCTCAATTTCTCTTTACCTAAAAGCTTTGCCTTACGGTTAAGAAACTCTACAAAAGGCTGCTTATTTTTTGCAATGACATCCCACATTACATCCAATGTTTCTTTCTTCATTCGGTTATACTGCAATGGCTCTTTCATAAAATCTTCAACACCATGCATTTTATAATTAGCCAAACGGAAGCCGCCTAAATGATTAATCGTGTCAGCAAACAAAGGGGCTTTTTCTCCCCAGGCTTTTTCCCATTTCTTGAAAATTTCCGCTCGGACTTCTGGATTAGGATCGTCGTGCATCTTATTAAAAGCTTGGCCAGCTGATAAATGAACAGTCTCGCCATCTTCATTTGTATAAGGAATCTCAATCATTTTTACAAGTGAATCGTAATGGGTACTCCACCCGACATATCCATCTACGCGCAATGCATTAATGAGTGCTTCTTCAGCTTCCGATAATTGTTCCTTACCATGTTCCCTTTGCTCATTAATATAGAAAGCTATTTCACTAATTTCTGGTTGTTCGATGATTTCTTGCCAGACAGCATCATTTATTTGGACAAGTTTAATTGTAAATCCTGTAAAAACTGTTTCGAATTCACTTATTAATGTGTATACTTCTCCATTTAATTGATCCGCCTTTGTATCATGGACATTTTGGGCAGTAGCACATTCAAGAAATGCCGATACCTGATAGATTGCTTTTTGCAGTACCTCTGTTTGTTTTAATATAGAAACAATCTCTTTGGTACCGCTAACGTCTGAAGGAGCCTGCCAAGCTTTTACTGCCCCTTTGTATGTATTTAACAGCTCTTTGATTTCAGCTAATTTTGATAGTAATTCAGGTGACTCAGAGCCATTTGGAAATATGTTATCCAAATTCCATGTTAGAGAGTAATTCATTCAAAAACCTCCTGTCTTTTCACAATTTTCAGTATACAACTTTTATTACCAGTTGGATATATATTTTCCTCAATAATAGTACTGTCTCCCATATGCTATCTACTCATCCTCTTGAACCTCTTGATTGGTTACCCTTTTTAATATATAAAGTAAAACTTTTTATCTATCCAATATTATTCCGTATAATGAGAGTTAATACAGCACGAAGAAAATAAGGAGACAGGTTATGGGATATTTTCAATCAGAGGAGACTTATCAATTATTAAATGCAGTAGGAGAAAATATTTTTATTTGTGATGATCAATTAACCATCATATTTATCAATCGTTACGCTGACAAATTAATTCAATGTCTAAGTCCTTTTACCGGTTTATCAAGTAAGGAAGAATATATCGGGAGAAACATAGCAGAATTTGATCAAGGGGGGAACTGCAAGAGGACAATACTCGAAAACGATTCCTTCCCCAATACCAGCAGAATTATATTTTTCAATAAATACACAGCTAAGATTGCAATAAGTCCCTTTACATTCAACAATGGTTTAACAGGTTATATGCTCACTTGGAAGGATGTAACCGATTATGAAGAAGAAATACATAAAGGGCATTCGATGATGGAAGAAATGTATGCTCCTATCATCAAAACAATTCTGGATGATGTACTTTTAATGCCCATTACTGGATTTTTGTCTGAAGATCGTCTTCATAAGATCAAAGAGAAGGCTTTATATGAAAGCTCTGATAAACAGGCTTCCTATATGGTGATTGATTTTACTAGCGTAACTTCACTGGATGACGAATATATTGTGGCAGAGCTGGAGGTCATCTCTCAATCCCTTGCTTTATTGGGTACAGAAGCTATATATACAGGCCTGTCCACTACTCTTGTCCGCCAAATCGTAAACCAGGGAACAAAAATAAAGAATGAAACATTTGCTACGTTTAATCAGGCTATGAATCATATCTGCAAAATAAAAGGCTACAAGTTGGTAAAATATTAATCTTGATCTTCCTCTTCAGCTTGATTTATTAAAATCAAGCTGTTCTTTTTGTCAACTGATTTGCAAATGAATGACAATTCGTTTGCGCAGCTTTTGTGACAATATTGTTTCATAAATTTGAATTAATTATAGTAATTTTAGTTTAGTTATAGATATTTGCAAATTATAGGACTATTATATCTAATATAAACAAGGTCATTGTAAATTTAACTAATTATTAATATATACATAGGGATAACCTACTAAACAATTTAAACTATTTAAGCCAACTCTTCATTCACGCAAAAATAATTAGTTACTTTTATAATAGAGGTGACAGCACTTTATAAATGGTTTTTTTTCGTCTGTTTTGTGAATGAATGAACAATGCATAAGAATTGAAAGGTGTGAACAGTTAAATGGAAGTATTGGATCTCGCTAGGTTTCAGTATGCAGCAACTACAATCTATCACTTCTTCTTTGTACCACTATCCATTGGATTGGTATTTTTAGTTGCTATTATGGAAACATTGTATTTTTTTAAGAAAAAAGAAATTTATTTGGACATGGCAAAGTTTTGGGGAAATATCTTTCTCATCTCTTTTGCTGTCGGAGTAGTTACAGGAATTATCCAAGAATTCCAGTTTGGAATGAACTGGTCAGAATACTCCCGCTTTGTCGGAGATGTATTTGGTGTTCCATTGGCTATTGAAGCCTTACTGGCTTTCTTTTTAGAATCCACATTCATTGGTGTATGGATGTTTGGGCGTGACCGATTGCCAAGATGGGTTCATTTACTATCTATATGGCTTGTATCAATCGGTACCATTTTTTCTGCCTTGTTTATTCTCGCTGCGAACTCTTTTATGCAGGAACCAGTTGGGATTGCGATTGAGAATGGCAAAGCTGTATTAAATGATTTCGGGGCATTTATCACAAATCCTCAGCTGCTTGTTGAATTTCCACATACGGTCTTTGGGGCTTTTGCAACCGGAGCCTTCGTAGTAGCTGGGATCAGTGCATTTAAAATATTGAAAAAGCAAAACTTAGATGTATTTAAGAAATCATTTACAATCGCTATGATTGTGGCGATGATCTCAGGACTTGGAATCGCATTTACTGGTCACTGGCAGGCACAGCATTTAATGTCCTCACAGCCTATGAAAATGGCAGCCAGTGAAGGTTTATGGGAAGATAGCGGTGACCCGGCAAGCTGGTCGCTAATTGCTAATATTGATGAAGAAACCCGTGAAAACAAGTGGTCTGTTGAAATCCCTTATGCTTTAAGTATCTTAGCCTATAATAGCTTTGAGGGATCTGTAGAAGGAATGAATACACTCCAGGAGAAATACACAGAGCTTTATGGTGAAGGCGATTATATCCCGCCGGTAGGAGCTATTTATTGGAGCTTCCGCATTATGGTTTTCGCTGGTGCTATTATTATGGGCTTAGCAGCCTTAGGACTATTATTTATCAAGAAAAATAACCTAATAAATCAATCACTCTATTTAAAAGCAATGGTTGGAGCAATAGCCCTTCCTTTTATCGCCAATACAGCTGGCTGGATTATGACTGAAATTGGCCGGCAGCCTTGGACAGTCTTTGGATTATATACGACTGCACAGTCCGTATCCCCTAATGTTACTGCAGGACAGCTGTTAACATCGATTATTGTATTTTTGGGGGCCTATACTGTTCTTGCTGTCGTATTAATCACTCTTATTGTGAAACAAATTAAAAAAGGACCATACCAAACCACTGATACAAAACCAGATGTAGATTTATTTGACAAGGAGGCCTTTGGAGCATGAGTCTAAATGAGTTATGGTTTATCCTTGTAGCTGTTTTATTTATTGGTTTCTTTATTCTTGAAGGCTTTGACTTTGGCGTGGGAATGTCCACTCGTTTTCTCGCGCGTAATCAAAAAGAGCGGGATCAGTTGGTTTCTACCATCGGGCCTTTCTGGGATGCAAACGAAGTATGGTTGATTACTGCAGGCGGTGCTATTTTTGCGGCATTCCCTGAATGGTACGCAACCATGTTCAGTGGGTACTATCTACCATTTGTTTTATTCCTGCTGGCCTTAATTGTACGAGGAGTTGCTTTTGAATTCAGACATAAAGTCCATGAAAAGTGGATCAGTTTCTGGGATTGGATGATATTTGTCGGCAGTATAATACCTGCTTTTGTATTGGGTGTTCTTTTTACTAGCCTTGTACGTGGAATGCCAATTGATGCATCCAAAAATATGTATGCTAGCTTTGGAGATTACTTTGACCCCTACTCCATTGTTGGCGGAATCGCGATGATTGTGTTATGCCTTGTGCATGGTTTAACATTCATCGGCATTCGGACAGAGGGGCAGATTCGTGATCGTGCACGTTCTTTAGTATCAAAAATATATTTAATTCTATTAGCAGGTCTTATAGTTTTCGCCGTACTAACCTATACAATGACAGACTTATTTGAAGTACGGCCGCTCGCTACACCATTATTCCTGCTCGGTGCAGTTGTAACAACCGTATTAGGTTATGTATTCTCAGCAAAGAAAAGGGAAGCTTTAGCCTTCACTATGACGGCTTCAACTATGCTATTTACTGTTACGATGTTATTTGTTGGTCTGTTCCCAAGAGTAATGGTTAGTTCAATTAGTTCCGAATATAACTTAACTATATTGAATGCTTCCAGTGGACCATATACCCTTAAGGTGATGACCATCGTAGCATTAATATTACTTCCCTTCGTTCTTGGCTATCAAATATGGAGCTACTATGTATTCAGAAAGCGTATTTCTGATAAGGAACCGGTGAGTCATTAATGATAAACAAAGAGATTTTAACTATAAAAGGAATAAAGAGCACCATGACATTCCTATTCGTGATTTCTTTATTACAGGGGATTGCCATTATTATTCAGGCCATCTACCTTGCTGAAGGGATTACAAACTTATTTAATGGGGAAAAGCTGTCTGAACAGCTTATCCCCTTCCTTTTATTCGTATTAGCTTTTTTGGTACGCCACCTTTTGACTTTTATTCGTGATAAATGGATGGATCGCTTTGCCTCCGAATCAGGGACAGCGATGCGAAAAGAATTATTGAAGAAATTATTTGAATTGGGTCCTCGATTCACCCAATCCGAAGGGACAGGAAGCTTAGTAACAATGGCTTTAGAAGGTGTTTCCCAGGTTGAAACGTATTTAAAGCTTTTCTTGCCCAAGATGATGAGTATGTTCCTGATTCCTCTGTTAATTGTAGGGTTTATGCTGACGCTTGATTTGACTTCTGCGGGAATTGTAATCATTGTACTCCCTATTCTTTTATTCTTTATGGCTATGCTTGGGATTGCAGCAAAGCGTAAGGCTGATAAACAATATGAATCCTATCAAGTCCTTTCCAACCATTTTGTTGATTCCTTACGTGGCTTGGAAACTTTACGACTTCTGGGCTTAAGTAAAAAGTACGATCGAAATATCAAAAACGTAAGTGAACGTTACCGAAAAGCAACGATGGGGACACTGCGAATTGCATTCCTTTCAACATTCGCGCTCGATTTCTTCACCTCCCTTTCAGTCGCTATTGTCGCCTTATTCCTGGGTGTTCGGCTTATGGAAGGTGCAATTTTATTAGGACCGGCACTTACGGTATTAATCCTTGCTCCTGAATACTTTTTACCGATTCGGGACTTCGGAACAGATTACCACGCTACTTTAGACGGAAAAAACAGTATGTCTGCTATTCAACGGATTATTAATTGGCCGCTTGATCTAAAACAAAAACAAAATACAACATTCTCTACTTGGTCAAATCAGGATTCCTTAACCATTAGCAACTTGACAGTCCAACACATGGAATCCAATCAATCCGCTCTGAATGATCTATCATTTTCATGGAAGGGATACGGAAAAATCGGTATTATTGGCGCAAGCGGTGCCGGAAAATCTACCTTAATTGATGTACTGGGCGGATTTTTAAACCCTACATCCTGCACAGTTACTATTAACAATCATTCCTATTCCTCTTTTAAAGAAATGAGCTGGCAGGATCAATTGCTATATATTCCACAGCATCCTTATCTATTTAATGATACCGTGCGAAACAATATTACATTTTACACTCCAAACGCCAGTGAAGAGGAAATTCAGTTGGCTATTGATCGAGCAGGATTAAAAGAAGTTGTTGATTCCCTACCAAATGGATTGGATGAACAGATTGGAGAAAGCGGTCGTATGCTGAGTGGCGGTCAGGAACAACGAGTTGCTTTAGCACGGGCATTCCTTGATAAAAATAGAAAAATTCTCTTGTTTGATGAGCCAACTGCTCACCTTGATATAGAGACGGAATATGAATTAAAGCAAAATATCGTTCCTTTATTTGACGATCATCTTGTATTCTTTGCGACTCATCGACTTCATTGGATGACAGACATGGACCAAATTATTGTTTTAGATCAAGGGCGTATCGTTGAAATCGGAAGTCATGAGGAGCTATTAAAAAAAGAAGGCCATTATTATCAATTAATTAAAGAACACATAGGGGGAAATGAGGTGCACCATGGCTAAGAAAAAAGACTCTATCTCCATTCTCAATAACTCTTGGGTTGGTCCTTATTTATCCCAAAATAAGTGGCTCTTAACTATCGTAATTGTACTTGGTGTTGGCACGTTCTTTAGCGCAGGTGCTTTAATGTTTACATCTGGCTATTTAATATCCAAATCTGCCACTTTACCAGAAAACATCCTCCTTGTGTATGTACCGATTGTCTTGGTAAGGCTGTTTGGAGTATCAAGGCCAGCCTTTCGTTATGCTGAACGCTTAAGCAGCCATAGCCTTGTTTTAAAAATACTATCGAGTATGCGGGTCCGTTTATATAGGGCACTTGAACCAGATGCTTTAGATTTCAAATCCCGATATAAAACCGGCGATTTGCTTGGTGTGATGGCTGATGATATTGAGCATCTTCAAGATTTATATATTAAGACAATCTTTCCGTCTATCATAAGCATCGGTTTATATATGTTAATTGTCTTGGCATTAGGATTCTTTTCTATTCCTTTTGCGCTTCTAATGTTTCTATTGTTATTCGTCCTGATTATTTTGTTCCCTCTCGTATCACTATTAGTGACGCGTGCAAGACATGCACAAATGAAAAATGCAAGAAACGGACTATATCAATCTCTGACAGATGCTGTTATGGGAATTGGTGATTGGATGATTAGTGGCAGACAGTCCGATTTTATCGAATGTTATGAAAAAGATGAAAAAAAGGTTGATGTACTTGAAGCAAAGATCAATCTATTTCAACGAAAACGTAATTTTCTCTTTCAAGCTGTCATATTGGTTATTATTGTGGCACTTGCCTGCTGGATTACCTTACAGGTAGAAGCCGAACAATTCTCTCCTATTTGGATTGCAGCTTTTATTCTAGTAGTGTTCCCATTAGTCGATGCTTTCGCCCCATTATCCGATGCTGTTAGCCAGGTCTCCAGTTATAAAAGTTCATTGGAGCGAATGAATGGCTTACAGGAAGAAAAAGAATTAATAGGATTAACAAACAATGAAAACACGAGCGAATTTAATGATTTGAAGGCACAAACTGCATTGCCTATCACCTTTAATCAGATTAGTTTTTCTTATTCTTCTACTGACGAGAAGGTATTGAATAATTTAAACTTTACCATTCAGCCTGGCGAAAAAATTGCGATGCTGGGTAAAAGCGGAGCGGGGAAAAGTACAATCGTAAAGCTTTTATTAGGTGCATATAAACCTAATCAAGGAAAAATCAGTATAGGAAATAAAGATATTTCTCTTTTAGATTCTCAAATTACAAGCTTCATTTCTGTACTCCATCAGAAACCACATTTATTTGATACAACCGTTATGAATAATATACGGCTGGGCAATCCAAATGCTTGCGATGAAGAGGTATATGAAGCTGCTAAATTAGTTAGGATGCATGATTATATTGAATCTCTTCCAAATGGGTATCAAACGCGTATGCATGAATTGGGAGGGCGTTTTTCAGGCGGAGAACGTCAGCGTATTGCGCTTGCGAGAATACTTTTACAAAAAAATCCGATTGTTATTCTAGATGAACCAACTGTCGGTCTTGATTCGCAAACCGAACGCAGCCTCCTTGAAACCATATTTAAGACGTTAAATGGTAAAACAATGATCTGGATTACCCATCACTTAATGGGTGTGGAAAAAATGGATAGAGTTCTGTTTCTTCAAGACGGGGAAATCAGTATGAACGGTTCTCATGAAGAACTTCTTCAAATGATGCCCCATTATACAAAACTATATAAATTGGATATGCCACAGCTAAATAATTAAAAACAAAAGCGCTTGAGACATATACCCGTCATCAAGCGCTTTGTTTTTATTCTGCTGGCAATTTCTCAGCTTGGTTCCAATTTACCAGGCCATCGTCTTCATCGAATTCGATCATGACATCAACAACGCCCTTTTCCGCTAAGATTTGCTTTTTAAGACGATCTTTAATATCGTCCATATCGGCAACCGTTAAAGACAGATCAATTTCGACACAGACTTCTACATGAAAATCCTCGCCCTCTTTAATTACGACTACCTTCTGAACATCCTTGATATCTTTATCAAGAAGAACCAGATCGCCAATATATTGCTCCATCAGTTCATCAGCTTCACCAAGGGCACCTGCTGCATTGTCGAAGAATACTTTACCAACTACAAATAACATCATCATGCCGATAAGAATGGAGGCAATTCCTTCAGCTGCGTGTAGGTTTGTTAAATGTGATATGACAATCGCGATGATCGCTAAAACCCCACCTGAAGTAGCAACTAGGTCTTCCAAAAACACTAGCCTAGTTGCAGGCTTCGCTTTACCAAAATAGGTGAAGCTTTTATATAAGAAAGACAAGCCTTTCGCTTCCACTCCGACTTCATGCATAATTTCCTTCATTGCTTTAACTAAAACAAAAACTTCGAGAATTACACTGATGGCTAAAACACCGATACTCACCCAAAAATAACTAGATTCACTAGGGTGTAAAATATGCATATATCCTTCTTTTATCGTTTCATAAGACATGATTCCTACTATTAATACCGCTCCCAAAAGAACCAAATTTACCAAGCGGCCAAATCCATTGGGAAAACGTTCGGTCGGTGCTTTTTTACTTAACGCTGACCCAATAAACACAAAGAATTGGTTAGCTGAATCTCCCAAACTATGAAGTGTCTCCGCGAATAATGCCACATTACCAGTAAACATATAAGCTGCACCTTTAATAATAGATATCACTAAGTTGACGATTGCTGCTGTAATTGCGCTTGTATTTCCTTTTTTTAGTAACTGAAATAATTCACCCATAGACCCTACTCCTTCAATTCAAAATAGATACATGCAGATAGAAAAACTAGATATGTAAAGATTAGGCTAGCCTCTGTAATGAAAACTAGTAAGCTATTCCATTAAGACGAGAATTTTAAAAAAATATAAAACATTTTGGATCACACTTCATTTAATTCCTATGTTTGAATTTTCTTCTTCACCTCCTAATCCCTTATCTGTTAATCTCAATTATCTCATCATTTTATTCCCCATCTCTAGTGTATTTACACTAATTTTGAAGAAACAATAATCCAAATGAATTTATTGGTGCTTTTTACTGGATTTATGATCAACACCGGCGTATAGTTACCTAGGTAACTATATTCGAGGTGGTGGTACAATTGTCTATTTCCGGGCACCAGTATTTTTTTCATCAATATTTGCAGACAGCTCGATTATTTACAAAACGATTGAATGATCAATTAGCCAAGCATGATTTATTCCACTCACAATGGGCTATTATTTATTATTTAAAGCACTATGGACCTTCCACCCTCGTGGATATTAGTAATTATTTGAATGTGGAAAAACCCACTATTACAAGAACCGTTACCAGACTGCAAGAGCGGGATATTATCGAGCAGATTCCAAGCGATAATAAACGGGAAAAAAGAATTCAATTAACAGAGGCAGGAAGAGAAATTTATATCACCTGCATACACCATGTCAGTGAATTTGAAGAAAAAGTAATGTCAAGTGTATCAGAGGATGAAATAAAAATTATGATGAAGATATTTGGCAAAATGCAGCATCAATTACAGCATGAATAAGGACGTGACTACAAATGGAGAAACCAAGACTTTGGACAAAAAACTTCCTATTAATCTCTTCAGCTAATTTATTTATCTTTTTAACATTTTACAGCTTAATGGTTACTTTAACACTTTATACAATTACTACTTTTCATACGAGCCAAAGTATAGCCGGACTCGCTTCAAGTATATTTGTTATCGGAGCTGTGCTAGTTAGGCCTATTGCTGGCAAAAGAATTGCCCTGGTCGGTGCAAAAAAAATGCTTACGATCAGTCTAGCCTTATTTTTAGTAGCAACTATTCTCTATTTTATGGCGTCGAGCCTTGCACTCTTACTAATCGTTCGATTAATCCACGGTATTTCATTTGGTTTCGCATCAACCGCTACAGGAACACTTGTGGCTGAAATATTACCTTTATCCAGAAGAGGGGAAGGTATGGGATATTTCGCGATGAGTACAAACCTGGCAATGGCTATTGGACCATTTCTAGGCTTAATGATCAGCAATTCCTTTTCTTATACAATTGTCTTTTCGGTTGCCGTTGTCTTTGCTTCGTTAAGTTTCATCTTCACGCTCTTCTTGAATGTTCCAAAGATGCAATTTACAGCTGAGCAAGTCAAGTCGATGAAAGGTCATAAAATAAGTGACTACTTTGAGCTGGCCGCACTGCCTATTGCTATTACAGCTGGGGTCATTGGATTTACATATTCCAGTATATTATCTTATTTAACTTCCTATTCTCAGGAGCTTAATTTAGTATCGACAGCAGGCTTCTTCTTTGTCATGTATTCTATTTGTCTAATACTGACGCGTCCATTTACGGGAAAATGGTTTGATATATACGGTGAAAATACAGTAATCTACCCCTCTCTAATTTTATACACAATCGGGTTGATCGTTTTAAGTCAGACAAGCCACAGTATTACATTGCTTTTAGCAGGCGCTATAATCGGTGTAGGGCTTGGCACTTTTCAATCCAGTGCACAAACTGTAGCAATCAAAATGACGTCACCCCACCGGATTGGGCTCGCCACCTCCACATTCTTTGTCATGTATGACATTGGGATCGGGATCGGACCATTTGTTCAAGGATTTTATATTCCGGTTTCCGGTTATAGTGGGCTTTATTTAACAATGGCTGTTATCTCGTTTATAGCTATAGGCCTTTATTATGTAGCTCATGGTAAAAAAGCTACTCAAGCTTCAAGAGTTACTCAATATTAATTGAAAAAGTATCGATTCAGCTTATTCATAGCTTGCTTGAATCGATTTTTTCTATAAATGATGTTATTAACCATTCATCTGTATTCAATCAAGTCTTTTACATGCTTATTTCAATAAAAAAAGCTCAAAACAGCCATTTATTAGCCAAACAGATAAGAAATAATCTTATTCTATAGCTTTCCTTGAATATAATTGAGCGATTTTCCATAATAATTGAGCGAAAACAGCACTTAATTGAGGCGATTTCCCCTTTCCATATTTTTTAGTTATATAGCATACATCTCCCTAACTATTAAAATAGGATAAGCGCCTAAACGTATTGTATTTCTTTATCTCCATAACAAAAGCTGTCCAATCAGTTACTCGGTTGAATGATTGGACAGCTTTAAAATTCACTTTATGTTTCTGCAAGATTCCCGTTCAATAAATTGTGTTGGAACCGTCACTCTCTTTGGAAATGTGTTTGGATCCTTTATCTTTTCAATTAAACTTTTTGTTGCTTCAATACCAAGGCGAGATATATGTATTTCTATTGATGTCAGTGGCGGTCTCGAATGCTGAGAAAGAATTTGGTTATTAAAGCCGATAATGGAAAGGTCTCTTGGTACATGGATATTGAGTTTTTCCAAATAACTTAATATTTCATATCCGGTCAAATCATCTTGGGCAATGATAGCTGTTGGCATGGGATTGTAGTTAATTAGATTCTTTAGTGATTCAAAACCTTTATCATTAAATTGATGTTCGTCAATCAGATAATCCCTGCAAAATGGTAGTCCACTCTCTTCCAGCGCCTCCCTGTATCCTTTTAAACGATCAATCGTAACAGCAAAGTTTTCATTTCCTCCAATAAATGCAATATTCTTGTGTCCCATCTCTATCAAATACTTTGTAACATCTTTAGCAACTGTCACATTATCATTATCCACATAGGTAATACTTTTTTCATGCATCAAGGGTCTTCCAATTACGATGAATGGGAAATTAACTTGCTTTAAAAACTCAATCACTTCATCATTTTTACGTGAATACAAGAGTATTAACCCGTCGACCCTTTTTCCTTGAACCATGGAAACAACTTCTTCATAGATACCTTCTTGAGTAAAACTGGTTGATAAATACAAACCATATTTTTGTTCATTCGCACTTCGGCTAATGCCACGTAGAACGACTGAGAAGAAAGGATTTTTAAATGCTTGATAGGCAGTGTCAGGCATAATTACTCCTATAGCCTGTGTACTTTTCCCAGCTAAGCTTTGAGCCTGAAAATTAGGGGTATACCCCATCAGATTCATGATTTCCCGGACTCTCCGTTTTGTTTGAAGACTGATATGCGGGCTATCTTTCAGGACTCTTGACACAGTTGACGGTGCTACATTCGCTTCTCGAGCAACATCTTTAATTGTTACATCCATCAGAGCCACCCCTCAATTCGTAAATCCTATTTCACTGCACCTTCAGCTACCCCTTTAATAATTTGTTTTTGTGCAAAGAAATATCCAATGATGACAGGAATAATGGCTAAAGTTAACCCGGCTAGAGCAAGATGCCATTGTTTTGTATATTCCCCAAAGAAGAAGAACATTTTCAATGGAAGAGTCTGCATTCCTTCCTGGTTGATGACAAGGGACGGCAATAGATAGTCATTCCAAATCCAGATCGTATTTAAAATACCGACTGTAATAGAAATTGGTTTTAGCATTGGGAAGATAATATGCCAGAAGATTTGCCATTTGTTAGCTCCATCTATAGTAGCCGCTTCATCAAGCGATTGGGATATACTTTTTAATGTTCCATGATACAAGAAAATCGACAAGCTGCAACCAAAGCCAATATACATAAAGATTAAGCCAGCACGATTCAGCATTTCAAATTTCCCAAATACCGTAATTAATGGAATCATGACGGATTGGAAAGGAATCAGCATAGCTGCCACGAAAATAAAGAATAAAAACGTACTCATCTTACTTTTATTCCGTGAGAGAGCATATGCAGCCATTGAAGAAAAGATAATAATCAGACCTACACTTACAACTGTAATTAACACGGAATTAAATAGTGTTTTCAAGAAATCCAGTTGTTCGTACGCCTCCACATAGTTGTCAAAATTAAATGCTTCCGGAAGGCTTAAGACATTCGTAAACATTTCTTTTTTTGTTTTAAGCGAATTAACAATCATGATATAGAAAGGGGAGAGCCAAATTAAGGCTAATACAATCCCAGTTATTTCTAAGGGCCAGTTATGCTTTCTGCGCATTACAATTCAACCTCCCTTTTCTTGTTGATATATACTTGTGTCAAGCTGATAGATGCGACAATCAAGAAAAAGATAACTGCTTTTGCAGAGGCATAAGCCATATCGCTTTCCTTAAATGCAGTCTGGAATATTTCCATGGCGACCATTTGTGTGGAGTTATAAGGTCCCCCAGCTGTTAAGCTTAAGTTTTGATCATATAATTTAAACGTATTGGACAGCGTCAAGAACATACTAACGGTAAATGCCGGTGCTACGAGCGGGAATATGATTGCGCGTAGTTTTTGGAAATAGCTCGCCCCGTCAATCTCGGCAGCTTCAGTTAATTCTTCTGGAACACCCTCAAGATACGAAATATAGATAATCATGATATAACCGGCCATTTGCCAGCTCATCAGGATGACTAATCCCCAGAATCCAGTATTTGTAGTCGACAACCAGCCTTGTAAACCTTCATAGCCAAGGGCCACACCAACTGCGTCAAATGCTTTCGTGAAAATAAACTGCCAAATGAACCCTAAAATCAGTCCACCAATCAAGTTTGGCATAAAGAAGATTGTACGTAAGATATTATTTGATTTAATTTTTGAGGTTACAATTAAGGCTAAAACTAAACCGATCACATTGATTAAAATAATCGATACGATAGAAAACTTAACTGTGAACCACAAAGCGTCCATGAATTCTTTTTCTTGGAATATACCAATATAGTTTTGAAAACCAACAAAAGCGGTTGTTTGAATTCCATTCCAGTCCGTAAATGAGTAAAATACACCAAGTGCCAGTGGCACGAGTACGACAAGAAATAGCGATACTAGAACCGGTGTAAGGAATAACCAGTAGGAAAAACTGCGAGTACGCATTATTACCCCTCCAAAATTGTGACAAAATTTATGACCTCATCCATTATCTATGTAGCAAAACAAAGTAGCCCAACACTACTTTGTTTTGCAGTTCTATCACATATACGTAAAGGATATTAGCGTGATTCAGACCAAGATTTTTGAGATTCTTTGACTAGCTCATCCCAAGACATTTCATCACTTAAATATTTTTGTATGTTTACACCCAATTTATCTTCGCCCCAACCAGTTGGATAGCCCATAAATACCCATCCAATTGTTTTTCCTTCAGTCGCATAATCATATACTTCTCTAGATATTGGGTCTGCGATTTTACTAGAATCATATCCTTTGTAAGCAGGAATGAAGCTGAAATCTTCAAGAACTGTCTTTTTACCTTCTTCAGATGTATATAACCAATCCAAGAAGTCTTTAGATGCTTCAATAACTTTCTCATCATTGTTGCTGTTTACTCCCCAGTACATTGGAATACCAACTGGTAGAGAATCTTCTTTATAACTTTCTACAGGAATTGGTAGAATACCAACTTTTTCTTGAGCAAATTCTTCATCAATTCCGGCGATGGAACCATATACCCAGTTACCTTGTTGAATCATAGCTACCTTTCCAAGTGAGAAGTTTTCTTCTACTTGCTGTGAGTAATCAAGGCTAACAGTTGGCTGAATAGAATATTTATTGGATAAATCAATGTATGTTTTATATTGATCTCCATATTTAAAATCAACCTTGTCAGATTTGTAAGCATTCATAATATTTTCTTCAAATTCTGGAGAGATAAAGACGTTGGAAGCATGCAACCCGGTAATCCATTTTTCTTTTCCTGGTAAAGCAAATACTGCTTTAATACCAAGATCGTCTTTTTTGGTATCGATTGTTTTAACCGCCTCTTCAAGCGCTTTCATTGTTCTGATTTCTTCTGCTTTAATACCAGCTTTTTCAAAGACTTCTTTGTTATAAAGCAAGCCGTATCCTTCCTGGTTATATGGAAGACCAAGGATTTTATCATCTGTAGTTACACCATCTAGAGTTCCATCTAGTGCTTCTTTGGATGCTTTTGTATCGGATAAATCAGCTAGTTTATCTTTCCAATCTGCAACATCCTGCGGTCCGCCAACATTATAGATAGCAGGTTCCTTGCCTGAAGCAAATTTAGATTTTAAAGAAGCACCATAATCTTCCCCGCCACCAACTGTAGTAATATTAATTTCTACACCTGGATTTTCTTTTTCATATTGTTCGGCTACATCTTCAAATTGATCCTTGAATTCCACTTTAAACTGAAATACATCAATTGTTACCTTATCTTTGCTATCGGAGGAAGAGCTCTCAGATGAGCATCCCGTTAAGACAGCTGCTGCCAATAGTGAAGCTGATAAAGCACCCGCATACCATTTTTTTTGTTTCATTCTTTTACCTCGCTTCTCTCTTTATGTTTGGTTCAAGTAAACGTTTTCTATAAATATGTAAAAGACCAGTGACCTTATTCTTAAAAACTATTAATTTTCCACTTTACGAAAACGTTTGCACAAACCTTTCTTTTCCAATTTAACATATGAATGTAATATCTCAAACCTTTTTTTACTCATTTACCTATTTAATCATATAAATTATCCTGAAAAGTCAAATAATATTCACTTTTTGCGCAAACGATTTCATCTATGACTTGTCAATATTGTGAGACCAAAAAATGATTAAACTCTTTGCAACCAAAGAACGAGTGAATCAAATGGTTTTAAGTACATTTTAGATTAACGGTTAAATATATGTGTAAAAAAAGCCACCTCCATAAGGAAGTGGCCGACGCATTATTCCACTGAAGTACCAGACTCAGGTATAAAATCTTTATTAACTAAAGGTTTTCCATCTTTATCAACCATAACAGTTAATCCAGAAATAAGGCCGTTATAATGAAACATATATAGGACTCCTGTCTCATTATCACGAATTATTTTAGTAACCTCCATTTTCCTTGAGTATAAACATCCTCAAAACGTTTATTTATCACTATAACGCACTCCTTTTTTCGGTTTGTTGAAGCAGCTATCTCTATCTATAACTACTACAAAATGGTAATTGAGTCTTTTGTATTGAGCAACATACGAAAACAGCCATTGAAAAAGAACATCTTTGAAAAGCACGTTCTTTTATTACTATTTATACTAATCTTACAATCGATATGTTAGCCCCTGTCCCCTGTTTCCACAGAGACCGTACCTACTAATTGGAGAGAAATAGTCGAACCTTTCAGTTAAAGGGAGGCTTACCTCATTGGCACGTTGAAAAGATACTACTACTGACAAGGTAGATGGAACCTAGCCCAAAATGATATCTTCCAATTTCAGTTGCAGCATAATTTATGATATTACAGTTGTCCTAAGTGTTTGATTAACGCTATCATCCATCATAATAGAGTCTTCTGAATGTTATGGACAGCTTTTACTACAGTTTCTCTCCCCTTGCATTCAATATATGTGATAAACCCATAACTTCCATCGCTATGGAAGGCAGTAACATTTTAATGGCATCTTCCCGGTCAATTATTATACAAGGGTAATGTTTGGGTTGTTAGGTAAGGACATACTAGTCCCCTCTCTGTTTATAAATAAATTTCCCTTACGTTACTCTCTTTGGGATAAATGTGCAGGTATACGTTAGCCTCTTTTTGGCAAATAAAAAAATAGACCATCCAGTCAATAATAAAGATTGAGCGGAATGGACTACTTTTTAAACACCTTTTTCTCAATTGCATAACCATATTCGGCTCTCGGCTTTATTTCAATAACTTTACACTCTTTAGTGATACTCAACATTTTTGGCGATTGTCTATATTTTTCAGCACGATATTTGGCTTTGTCCATAATATAATCAGTCAATCCAATACTCACCTCTCCATAATTTCACAATCAGTTTCATAAAAATGACCACAGGCTGCTTTTTTTTCAATCCAGATGGCATATTCTATGTTTTCCAGACGATCAGATAAGGCATGATGAAGTATATACATGCATTGCTGGTCAATAGCATCAAACTCATGAGTATAACTCCAAAGAACCGTTACAAGGACGGTGTCAAAATGCTGATACGTATAAATCATGGAGTTTTTTGATGGTCCATATACAGTCGTTTGTTTATTCTTTATACAAGGCTTATCTTTATCTGCTGATATATAAGCCTGGTGTTTCCATTCTTCCGGTAAAGCCTGCCACTCATATACCCCCCAATTGATTCCTATCCTAACCTGCTCCCAGTATTCCTCCGCCATTATTTCCAGATAGAAAGCCAGTGCCTCTTTATAATCTGCCCAACCGGCTTGTTCATTATAGAAACGGTAGAGACTCATTTTATTGTTTTCGGCATAGATATTAGAAATGATTTTTAACCGTGCATATTGAAAAATTTCGACAGGGACTTGTTCCTCCAAAGGATCTTCATCCTCCAGCTCTATCTCAAACTGAAATAATCTGAAGCTCTTTAAACTCCTCGTTGCTAAAGGCACAAATAGAAATAGTAGTATCCAAATAATCAGCAACAACAGCCCTCTTCCAATAATCCGATTTGCATCTGATGTTACTATATTGGTCATCAATGCTACGAACCAACCTTTATCAAGGTTAGACAATTCTGTTACCATGAGCAGTTGTATCGGATTCATCAAGACTTCCTGATATGCCATCACTAAACTTGCCAATGTCCAGCCGGCAATACTAACTAACCCCAATTGATAAAAATAAAGCATTCCTTTCTTGGCTATCGAGCGAAATAACTCTACGCATCCTTTCATTCGAAACCATTTTTTCATTATCATCAATTCCTTTATAAGGATTTTGCTAATGGCAACTACCTAAAGGGGGATAGTAATGAATAATTAAATAGTGTAATTGTTTCGTTGTATCTGATATATCAGTCGGCTTTCAGACTCAGTTGGCTGGATTTCCGTCCAGTTCGGCTGGATTCTGTTCCATTTTGGCTGGATTCTGCTATTTATATACTCGCTTTGGCTAATTTCAGCTCCACGTCAGCAGATTTTCCTCTGCTTAAGATGAATTCCCCACAAGTTTTGTTGTTTTACATCATTTTTTTATACTTCATCTGGAAACACCTCCTAGTTTTGCAGATTCCATTGAATTCCAGATCAGATTAATCCACTCTCTCAATTAATCCTATTATCAATCAGCCTCCCAAAAATCGGGAGGCTGATTCGTAAGTTTCAATTATTATTGTACTCTTGCAAAACCGAAACCGGATGCGTAATCATCACCTGTAGCGGCTCCATATCCACCTTTAATATCAACTAACTTCGCACGTCTTTGTAATTCCGCGCGTAGCTGTGTATGAGAGTATCCTGTATTGGAAGCCCATATTTTTGCTGCCAATCCGGATACATGCGGTGTTGCCATTGAGGTTCCACTGATTGTATTATATCCACCCGTATGCCAGGTTGATTCAACTGCAGAACCTGGAGCAGAGATTTCAACATCCTTTAAGCCAATTACATAATCACCATCTGTGGATGGGTTACCTCTGGAAGAATAGTTAGCCACACGGTATGTTCCATTTTGCTGAACATTCTCAAGAGCTGCCACAGCCACTACATTCGCCAAAGCACCCGGATATCCGATTGTATTGGCAGAATAGCCGCTATTACCAGCTGCCGCAATAATTAGAACACCTTTTCCATAAGCATATGTTACAGCACTGCTAATGAGAGAGTTATTAGAGCTGGAACCAAGTGACATTGAAATAATTACTTTTGAACCTGTAGAGGATGCTTGGTCTGCCGCATGTCTAATTGCTGCTGCTATATCATCTGAATAACCAGATCCATCGTCACCCAAAACTTTATAGGCCCATACTTTGGATTGAGGGGCAACCCCATATACGCCAGTACCATTGCCAGCCACTGTTCCGGCTACATGGGTACCATGACCATTCCCATCAGCACAGGAGCCATTCACAACCGTGCTGCTTGTTTGAGTGAAATCCTTACATTGTTCAATATTGGATGAAAGACTCGCATGCGTTTTTAACACGCCTGTGTCTAAAACTGCTACTTTAATTCCACTGCCGCCTGATGTAGAAGTAAGAGAGCTATTATTATAGATTGCTTTAATTCCCCATGGCACTCGGGTTGTAGGTGCAGAAGTAGCTTTTTCTATAGCAGTTGCAGCAATTTTAAATTCAGGTACTTTTTCTACTTCGATATTTTTATTTTCCAATAGTTTCTGATATTCTTTTTCAGAAACATCTGTCGTAAATCCTTGGTTGCTGAAGTCTCGGTGTGTCCCCATATTTTTCTTTACTTTTGTTTTTTCTGACTGAGATCCCTGAATCAGAACACGATAGGTTTTCTCTGAGCTGACATCCTTTGCCTTTGCAGTCGACCTATCCTCAGCATTTGTTCCTGAGCCAAAAGATAAAGCCATTGATACACTTAGGACAACTCCAGCAAATATCTTCCTTTTTTTCATCTTTCAGTCTCCTCTCGTTTTTTGAATTTTCTGTGAACTTTTCTTGTTGTATCGTTATTATAGTGGCTATTTTTTTCTTTGAACACGGAACAAATTAACTATTAATTCAGAATTATTATTTTCTATTTTGTCAAATAAAAAAACTTTCCCAAGTTATCAGATTAGTTTTTGTGACAAATTACTATATTTTTTGCGCTTTTTCTTACCTATCGACATTTTTCTATCCTATTTGCGACCTATTTGGCGATTAATACAAACGGGTGTTTGTACCTAGTAGAATTATATTTTCCCAATAAAATTTATGTAAATTTTCAGATAATTTAATAATCCACTAAATTAATTATGCAAAAATGAAAACAAAAAAGAACTGATTGATTGGACAATCAGTCCTTTTGACCCTCTCTAAAATGACACCATTTATACGATTGGCGGCAAAATGGGAGCTTTTCTTTTCATCTATTCTCCTCCTTAACTAGTAGTCTGTATAAATATATTGCAAGGCTTTCTGAAACTTTCCTGATTTCTTATAATAATCTGCCAAAATTTTACTAACACTGCGAATATCATTATAATGAGATTCCCCATTATATAGATAAGGAAGGGTATACTCTTCTAAATAGCTAATCGCTCTTTCTTCTTCCCCCTGAATCATATATAAATAATAATTGGGCAGCATTTGATATATTTTAGACCCGGTTTCTTGAGCTTTCTTCTTTAAGTGATGTAAATACTCTTTCGCCTGTTCCCATTCTCCCAAATAATAAGAGGTTTCTGCCAAAGCATAAAGGCTCACCATAGAAGATTGGGCATTCTCCGCTTCACAATTTACAGCTTTATAATAATAGTCTCTTGCTTCACTCAGCTCTCCTTTTTTCTGCTTTAAATAGCCAATATTATGATAGGCAATCGATAAAGTTGCCGATTCATTTAGGATCTCAGCATTTCTTTTCAAATGTTTATAGCACTCTGCTGCCACCTCATAAATGCCTGTATCGGTATAACTAATGCCGAGAATCACAAGCGTGTGCATAATTCGCTTTATATTATATTGGGCAGTAAAGGCATTTAGTGCCTCGTTAGCATAGAAGATAGCATGCCCATGCTGTTCCATATGACATTTAGCAAGTGCCAAATGATAATAAACATCCGCAGAAACACTCATCCCATCCCTGCTTGCAGAAACTAATTCCTCTAAAACTTCATTGGCCTGTCTGTACTTATTTTGGATGAGCAGACAAATAGCATGATAATAATGAAGCAAATATAGCTCCTGATAATTTAAATTCTTCTTATGTTTATCAAGCCATTTATAGTGTTGAATGGCTTTTTTAGTATCCTTAATAAATAATAAATATCTCATTTTATACAATTCATATAAAAATAAATGTGGTGTATAGGCAATGAAATCTACCAAACTATCTAACTTCCGATCAATCTCTTTTGCCTCTTCAATCTGAAAATAATTGATGCATTCAATCCATTCATCCAGCAATCTTTTCACCGTATTATTTTGTTCATAAACATTCGTTAAGTCTGCTCCTAAACGTTGTAATAATAAATGGATAGTTTGGTCATTTGCTTCCTTCTCATTATGTTCAATCTTACTTAGATGAGGTACAGAACATATGCCTTCGACCAGCTCACTTTGAGTTAATCCCTGCTTAGTCCGATAATATTTAATCAACGAACCTACTTTCATGCACCCACCCTCTTCCATTTGTTTCCAATATTATATATTTAAAAGTCAAGTTCTAACATACATCCTGAAACCTATTTTTATAATTTTCGTTCCCCTCATTTCATCATTTACCGACATTCAGTCTGATATTATAGCGGATTTTAGTCAGTAAAAATAAAAACCTGGCTATATGCCAGGTTCATTAAATATTTCTTAGCCACATTCATTCTTTTTCAGCATGGTTCGCCGTTTGCGTAATCTTATCCCTTTAATTCTAACTTGTTCTAAATCATTCGGAAGGATATTACGATACTCACGAAATAATTGTCTCCATTTCAAGGTATAAGCACTCCCTTCCTAAAATTTATTTTGAAAGCAAAAAATCCACCTTGTCTATTGGCAAGGTGGATTGCTGATTATCTCCAGTTTTTCACTTCAGCTTCTGTTTTTCTCACGTGTTCCATTATTTCCTGAATACGAACCCGTTTATTTTCCCAGCATTTTGGACTTAGATCAACCGGATATTTTTCCGGATTAAGGAACCGTTTATATTCATCCCAAAGCAAGTCCAGGTTATCCTTTGCAAATTGTTGAATAACCGTCAAGTCTGGTGTTTTATACACTAATTGCCCATCCACAAAGATGTTTTCATGCAGTGGTACTGCATCAAAATTTGTTACTTCCTTGCTAATGAAGGTATGTACAGGATGGAACATAGTCAATATTTTCTCAGAAGCAGGATTTTCATATTCGAGTGTAATATAATCCCCTTCCGATTTATTTGTTTCCTTATTAATAATCCGATACACATTCTTCATGCCAGGAGTAGTCACTTTTTCAGGATTTGCACTGATTTTGATTGTATCAACCATATCGCCGTTTTCATCTTCAATGCTGACCATTTTATATACAGCTCCTAAAGCTGGCTGGTCATAGGCCGTGATCAGTTTGGTTCCGACACCCCACATATCAATTTTGGCGCCCTGTGCTTTCAGGTTCAGGATTGTTGCTTCATCTAAATCATTGGAAGCCGTAATTAATGTATCTGTGAAGCCTGCTTCATCAAGCATTTTGCGTGCTTTCTTAGACAAGTAAGCTAAATCCCCACTATCCAAACGAATGGCTTTAAAATTAATTTTATCGCCCATTTCCTTCGCTACTCGTATGGCAGTTGGCACACCTGATTTTAATGTATCAAAGGTGTCAACAAGGAAGGTGCAATCATAATGTGATTCTGCATATTTTCGGAAGGCTGTATATTCATCCCGATAAGCCTGAACAAGCGCGTGCGCATGAGTTCCTACTACCGGAATGCCGAATTTCTTGCCAGCTCTGACATTACTGCTTGCCTGAAAACCGCCGATATAAGCGGCTCTTGTTCCCCAAATTGCCGCTTCCGTTTCCTGTGCTCTCCTTGTACCGAATTCAAACAGGGATTCACCACCAGTTACTACACTCAGACGTGATGCTTTTGTTGCAATAAGAGTTTGGTAATTAATAATATTCAATATTGCTGTTTCAACCAGCTGAGCTTCTGCAAGCGGAGCCTCAATTCGCATTAAAGGCTCATTTTCGAAAACGAGCTCGCCTTCTTTCATGCTTCTGATGGTGCCTGTAAAACGCAGTTCTTTTAAATATTCAAGGAATACTTCGTCATACTTAAGCTCTTCCCTTAAATATTGAATATCACTCTCTGTAAATTTTAAGTCTTTAATATATGTAATCACCCGTTCAAGTCCGGCAAATATGGCATAACCGTTCTTAAATGGGTTGCGCCTGAAATACACATCAAATACCGCTTTTTTATTATGAATCCCATCTTTAAAATAGGTTTCCATCATATTAATTTGGTATAGGTCTGTATGCAAAGCAAAGCTGTCGTCCGGATAATGTGTCATCAAACTTCCTCCTTCAATTACAAAACACTGGCTCCCAGCGTATTTTCAAAATGGGATAAGGCCCACTCATGACCTGCTTCATTAAAGCTCGCCACTCCATTTTTATGTATTACTATTTTAAACCCTTTATTATAGGCATCCACTGCTGTATGCAAAATACAGATATCTGTACAAACTCCTACTAAATGTAATTCCGTGATTCCGCGTTCACGCAATTTAATTTCCAAATCAGTACCAGCAAAGGCAGAGTATCGTGTTTTATCAATCCATAGCAGGTTCTCTTGTCCAATATTAGTATTATACACATTTTGAAGATTTCCAAATAATAAACGACCTTCGGTACCACGTATATTATGCGGTGGGAATAATTTACTTTCAGGGTGAAATGGATCATTCTCATCGTGTACATCAATAGCAAATACAACAAAATCTTTGTCCTCAATGAATCTTTTTGTTAAAGAAACAATGTACTCTTCAATTTCCTTTCCAGGTTTACCGCATGTTAATTTGCCAGCATCTGCTATAAAGTCATTTGTATAATCTATATTGATTAAAGCTTTCATCTCTCCACTCCCCTATCCATTTTCCATCAAATCCGCTTATCGTACGTATAGAATATCAAATTGTATTACAAAATGCCTACTTTGATTTTAAAGAAAGTCAACCACCAATAAAATAAACAGCGCTTTTTGATACGAACACAGTGGTTATTAAAATCGTATCAATCCTTTAAATCTTTAAAGTCGACCCTAAATCCATATCGCCATACAAGAATAGCTGTGATCAGCAAGACTCCCCCATATCCATATAAACCATACTCAACCTTGCTTATAAGAAAGTGAAAACCTGCAAATACGCCAAGAATGAAAAGCAGGAAAACGGTCTTAATCCCCTCATTCTCCTGTGTTGCAGAAGTTGGTTTAGAAAATGGCAATATAATTGTATATGTCCTGAACGACAGGACTGCCATTATAAATAACGTAAAGAGACCAATCAATAGATCCCAAAAGATAGCACTTCCATATATAAGAATAAATAGAAAGCTATATGCCAAATAGATGGGAAGAACATACTTGGCCATAACCGCATTCCATGTACCTATAAAGATAGACTTAGCACTCTGTAATGGAGAGGCCCTGTATATCCATGCTCCTTTATATGAATCGGTATATCGGAGTGCAATAGCAATAGTTGGAATCATAAGCGCACTGAAATAAATTGTATAATAACCGCTGCCATTTTGAATACCTTTCCATCCATTTTCCCCGAATTGATTGAGTAGTGTAATAAACGGAAAAATAATAACCATTCCAATAGATGGATATACCTTCAGTTTAAACGCCTGTTCGTTTTTCATGAGGTTTTTTGCGAAATGATAAAAGACTCGTTCTTCTTTATTTCGTAATAGGAACATTGAAAAATAACTGCGTTTCTTTTTCGATAAGGCTCCTGTATGATTAGTTAACTTTTGTAAATACTGCTCAAAGTTTTGAACATTTTTAATATAAATAATGACAGAAACAAGCGGTACAATTACAGCCAAGCTGATTAAGAGAATATATTGCCATGCAAAATTCCCATTTAGTATTACCTCAAAGGGAGCGGCATACCAAATAGGCGCAAGAATATAGCTCCACCAAGTTGGTGTAAATTCTACTTGCCTATCTACAAGGTCAAATATCCTTACCGTTAGTTGATAGCCAACAATCATTAAAATAGACAAGGAGATTTGTACATAACTGATAAAATCCTTTAATTTCTCTCCATCAAAATACTTTAAAATAACCAAGTAGATTAAAGCAGTAAGCAAGACTATCCATATATCAATCAATATAATGACCAGCAAAAATAACAGACTAAAGCCAATTCCTTGAGTAACAATAGCAGCAATGAACGCAGGCGCAATAAAAATAAGGGTTATTGTGCCAAGGTAAATAATAATATGTATCAGCTTTGCCACCGAGACCGTTCTCCCATCAACCGGTCTAGACAATAAAATAGACTGATCCCGTATATCAAGCATCACATGGGAAAAATCAGATATTAAAGATGTAATGATAAAAAACATAAATACCGCAAACAACATACTCATTTGGAAAAAATAATTTTCACCCATAATAATAAAAGGAATCAGTATTAGACCCATAAGCGCATAAACCCATAAGGATTTTAAAAATTGATTTGAATCCTTACCTGTATTTCCAGACCCATCATTCATCAAAGTTGGAACTCTTCTGGCATCCATTGTAAGCTTAACCTGAAGAATTCTTCTCATAACCGGATAATCAATTCCCATCCACTGAAAGAGCTTTTGTCCTCTATCCAACACACGCAAACTCATAAATTTTTTCATCTATTAATCCTCTTTAACAACAGATACAATATCTTCGGCAATTGAACGATGCTGTGTAAAACCAGTTAATTGGTTAAAAATTTCTTCAAGAGTTCCTTCCTTGCCAACATCCTGTAATTCTGCAAAGCTTCCATCTGCAACAATCCTGCCTTCATGCAGTAAAATAATTCGATTGCTAATTTTCTCGACGACATCCATGATATGTGAGGAATAAAAAATAGTTTTTCCCTCGCTTGCCAGCAGTCCAAGCAATTCTTTAATGACCATAACGCTATTCGCGTCGAGACCGCTTAAAGGTTCATCTAAAAATAAAATATCCGGATTATGAAGAAGGCTTGAAATTAATAGAACCTTTTGCTTCATCCCTTTTGAATAACTATTTATTCGTGAATCATACATTTCTTCAATATTTAATAGCCTCATTAGTTTAAAAGCCTTTTGGTCAGCCTGCTCATAAGATAAGCCATAAAGCTCACCTATAAAAGTCAAATATTCACGTGCAGTCAATACATCATATAAATCTGCCAATTCAGGCACATAGCCAATTCTATTTTTATAGGTAATCCTATCCTCAGAAAGCTCTTTATCAAAGACCTTCACTGAGCCTGTATAGTCTGTAAGGAGTCCGAGCAATATTTTAACTGTGGTAGTTTTCCCCGCCCCATTGGGACCTATATAGCCAATAATTTGTCCCTTGTTTACATCAAGATTAATTCCTCGAAGTACTTCTTTCGATCCATAATGCATTTGAAGATTGCTAATAGAAATCACCAGTTCAGCCATTTTCATTCTCCCCAAAGACCCATTTTGGTATAGTATATCAAAACGGGTCGTTAATTTGCATAATTTTCTAATTTATCCTTTTTAGGTATTACTTCTGGAATCCTTCATGATGCACCTAAATGCCTGTAAAGTTCAAATTTCTAATAACCTAAACCGATAATGATTCAAAAGCTTGAATAAGATCATCAATCAAATCATTCGCATGCTCTATCCCAACAGAATAGCGCAGCAAACAATTACAGACTCCATTTTGTGTACGCACTTCCTCAGGGATATCCGCATGTGTTTGTGTAGCAGGGTACGTCATTAAACTTTCTACTCCACCCAGACTTTCAGCAAAAGATATGATGCGAAGGCTTTTTAAAAATGGATTGATCCATTCCTCTGATTTCAGCCGGAACGATATCATCCCCCCTTTACCAGGATAAAGGACATCTGTCACTTCTTCTCTTTCTCTTAAAAATCGGCTGATTATCTTAGCATTTTCCTCATGCTGCCTCATCCTTAGGCTCAATGTTTTCATTCCCCTCATCACAAGCCAGGAGTCAAATGGCGGCAGTACAGCGCCTGTTGCATTTTGATATTCTTCTAGGCGCGCACCAACCTCTTTACTCTTTGAGACAATTAATCCAGCCAATACATCATTATGTCCTGCTAAATATTTGGTGGCACTGTGGACAACGATATCTGCTCCCTGCTCAATCGGTCTTTGCAAAATGGGTGTATAAAACGTATTATCCACAAGGAGCAGTAGATTGTTAGATTGGGTCAGTTGAGCAATTTCTTTAATATCCATTTCCTGCATAAGCGGATTTGTCGGTGTTTCTATAAAGAAGGCCTTCGTATTTTCCGTAATGGATTCAGCGAAATCTTCATATGTATGGCAATAGTTAAACTTGATGCCATACGTCTTCCATATTTGCTCAAATAACCGATATGTCCCTCCATACAGATCGGCAGAGACGGCTATTTCATCACCTGGAGAAAATAAACATAGCAATGAGTGAATGGCAGCCATACCTGAACTAAAGGCAAATCCCTGTTTACCACCCTCTAGCTCGGCAATTGCTTCCTCTAATAATTTTCTGGTTGGGTTTCCTGTTCTTATGTAATCAAACCCTGTTGATTCCCCTATTCCGTTATGGCGATAGGCTGTGGAAAAATAAACTGGCGGATTAACAGTACCTGTTTGTGTTTCACTTCGATTGCCTATTTGAGCTAAGAGTGTTTCGATTTTAACTGTTGTCATATGTATGACCCCTCTCTCTTTATTAATCCCCGAAATACAGTTACTCTGATTTACCTTCATCCGGCTCTAATTTGCCATCAAAGTTACGAATTACTTACATCCACTCATTTTCCCAGTGAATAAAAATATGCTTAAAAACGAAAAAAGTCTTCAAGAAGAAGACTTTTCATTAGAGTGAGTCCCTTCTTATCGGCCAGGAATGATTGTTCCTGCAGGAATTAGCACCTTTCCATATTGGCGGTTGCTGAGACTTCACAGGGCCTGTCCCTCCATCTCTCTTGATAAGATTTTTCAGAATATTTATTTAACTATAAATTTACAGTCCTACTGCTAAAAAAGCAAGTTATTTCTGCCTTTATTGTCCAACTTTTTAACAAAGGTATATAATAAATCTATACATAAAAAGGAGTGATTCGGAACCATGAAAGCCAATGGCCAGGAAATTTTCCAGTACATAAAAGACCTTGTATCCATTCCAAGTCCGAGCGGCTATACAACGGAAGTAATTGATCATGTAGCACAGTTTTTACAATCTCAAGGAATACCTGCAGTAAAAACAAATAAAGGTGCCCTATTGGCAACAATCAAGGGACAGGATGATTCAAAGCACCGTTTTCTAACAGCCCATGTAGATACATTAGGTGCTATGGTGAAAGAAATCAAACCAAGCGGGCGTTTAAAATTATCGATGATCGGCGGATTTCGTTGGAATTCTGTTGAAGGCGAATATTGTAAAATCCATACAGCTGAAGGTAAAACGTTTACAGGGACGATTCTTTTAAATCAAACTTCTGTCCATGTTTATCAGAAAATGGGAGATATTAAACGCGAGGATGCAACGATTGAAGTTCGAATTGATGCTGTGACAAAAAGCAAGACGGATACAGAAGGTCTAGGTATTTCTGTAGGTGATTTTGTTTCCTTCGAGCCCCGTGTTGAACTGACAGACAATGGATTTATTAAATCCCGTCATTTAGATGATAAAGCGAGTGTCGGCATACTGATGTATATCATTAAACAGTTAAAAGAAGAAGGCATCACTCTCCCCTATACGACCCACTTCTTAATTTCAAATAATGAAGAAATAGGCTATGGCGGAAACTCCAACATTCCTGCTGAAACTGTTGAATACCTGGCTGTAGATATGGGAGCAATTGGAGAAGGACAATCTACGGATGAATACAGTGTTTCCATTTGTGCAAAAGATTCTAGCGGACCCTATCATTATGGCCTGCGTCAGCATTTAGTCGAATTGGCAAAGCAACACAAGATTGATTACCGTGTAGATATATATCCTTTTTACGGATCTGATGCTTCTGCTGCCATCCGTGCCGGCTATGATATCATACACGGATTAATTGGACCCGGCATTGATGCTTCACATGCTTTTGAAAGAACCCATATCAGCTCTATTGAACATACTGCCCAGTTAATCTGGAATTACTTACAATCAGAATTAGCCTAATTTCATACTAAACGTTAACCCATCACCATTTAAGTGATGGGTTTTTATTATAATAACCGTTTGATTTTTCCATAAGCAGCCTTGGCTTCAGCATATCCTTGATTGTACAGCTTTTTCAGCTTTTTAGGGTTACGCTCAACACGGCTGACATCTGATTTCACTAATGGACGAATAATGACGACAAGTCCCTTTTCTTCTTGTTCCTCCAAATAGCGGATCGTGTCATTGTAAACGATATGCCGTTTGCGAAGAGCCTTTAGCAGCCCTTGATAGTTCTTATATTTTCTTTTTCCAAGCCAATCAAGCGACGATGCTTTCATATAGCCTTTATTCCCAGTAAGCACAACGATATTTTTCGTATTCCCGTCTGCTTGAGATTTTTGTATCGGTATTGGATCGGCAACACCGCCATCCAGCAGCATTCTTCCATCATAAGAGATTTCCGGAGCAAAAAAAGGAATCGAACTGGATGCGCGCAGAATCGTTGTAATATCTTTTATTAGGTGCTCTTTTCTATAGTATACAGGTTCGCCTGTTACGCAATCTGTAACACCCACGACAAACTGTTCCTTTGCTTCACAAAAAGCCTTTATATCAAATGGGACCAGTTCATTTGGAATTTTATCAAAAATAAAGTCCATTCCAAATAATTCACGTTTCTTCAGAAAACGTTTATAGGATAGGTATTCCGGGTGTGAGACATAATCGATATTCGCCGCATAATTACGGTCTATTTGCCGTGCAATATAAGAAGAGCCATTACATGCACCAGCTGAAACACCAATTGTATATGGCACATATATATCCTGTTCCATCAAATACCTCAGAACTCCAGCTGTATATAGCCCTCTCATTCCGCCACCCTCTAGAACCAGGCCTGTATTATGCATAACAAGTAAACTCCTTCCCCAGAGAATCCTTATTATTTTGCCATGACCCTTCTTAAATAATTACACGTTTTAAAACTATTTCAGGGAATTTTTTACTATCCTATTGACAGTTTTAGTGTATTAACTGTATAGTACACATATCAAGTGTATGAACTACATAGTACACACACTAATAATTGGTTAAAAAGCCATAGGAGATGAATTAATGAACATCATCTTTAATAACCGGGATCCTGTATATTTACAAGTTGTCCGTTACTTCAAAGAACAAATAGCGACCGGTCGGCTTGCAAGCGGAGAGGAGATTCCTTCTCGACGTGAGCTTGCCAATCTTCTAAAAATAAACCCCAATACTGCTCAAAAAGCGTATAAGGAAATGGAGGAACAGGGATTGATTCACACAGAAAGAAATTTCCCAAGCCGGGTCACAACCGACAAGGTCATATTGTCAAGCGTTCGTCAGGAACTCATTGTTGAAGCCGTTGATACCTTTGTTCAGGCAATTAAACCGATTCAATTACCAGTAGATGAACTGTTGAGTATTGTCAAAGAAAAATATAATGCGGAACAAGAGTAAGGAGGGGATTTCATGTTAGAAGTAAAAAATGTAACGAAAAAATTTGGAAGAAAAAACGTATTGGATGATGTATCATTCACAGCCAACAAAGGGGAAATCACGTGTTTAATCGGTATAAACGGTGTAGGTAAAACAACGATTATGAAATCCATCATGGGCCTTACTCCTATTGATGGTGGAGAAATTCTTATAAACGGAACTAAAAGAACGAAGGATACGTATGAGAAAATCACATTTATTCCAGATACGTTCACGATGCTTTCGAACTTCACCATTATGCAGGCAATGGATTTTATGAATGATTTTTATGAGAGTTGGAACCAAGATCGCGCCGATGAATTATTGAGCTTTTTCAAATTGGATGAAAACATACGGATTTCAACATTATCTAAAGGAAATACCGCGAAAGTGAATTTGTTATTGGGATTGGCTCTGGATGTTGATTATGTTCTTATGGATGAACCATTCTCCGGTATCGATATTTTCAGCCGTGAACAAATAGCAGATGTCTTTACAAGCCACCTGATTGAAGACCGCGGTGTTATCATCACAACCCATGAAATCAACGATATTGAGCACCTCATTGATAAAGTTGTTTTGTTAAATGACGGAGTCGTTTATAAAGAATTTAATGCAGAAGAAGTTCGAAATAACGAAGGTAAGTCTGTCGTAGATGTAATGAGAGAGGTGTATAGAGGATGAATCGCTTTTTTAAGCTTGTGAATATGGAGTTAAATCGATTTACAAAAATTTTATTTGGATTGATTATTGCTGTTTTTATTATACAAGTTGCCGGGTTAATCATTGAAGCTAACATCTACATGAGTGACGCTAATAAATCATTAACGAATGGTGTCCCTATAGAAGTCTTTATTGAAGAATTTGGTTATTATGGCATGGACAATTATGTGAATTCTATTTGGTTTAATGGTCCGATTGCCTTATGTGCAGGTGCCATCTTCTTATATATCTTTCTAATTTGGTACCGTGACTGGTCAGGTAAAGGATCCTTTATCTATCGTTTATTAATGATTCCTACATCAAGAATGAATATTTATTTTTCGAAATTAACAGCTATAATGCTACTTGTACTCTCACTAGTATCTATCCAATTGATACTCCTTCTAATTGAATCAAAAATTTTGAAATGGTTTATATCAGCGGATTATTTACATGAGGTATCGATTGGCAGCTTAATCAAGGGATCTCAATTTATTACGGTTATTCTCCCATCTACCTTCACAGAATTCGTTTTATATTATGGTGCAGGATTTATTGCTTTGAGCATCCTATTCACGGCCATATTGCTTGAGCGCAGCTTTAAATGGAAAGGAATCATTCTTGCCATCCTATACTGTGTAGGTGTTATAGCTGTATTATCAGCACCTATTATATTAATCGAATTATTAGAAATAGGTAATTACATTTATACATCTGAGCAAATCATCATTGTAAGCGTTACAGCCAGTATTTTAGGCATTATCTCCATTTTATTAAGCCGCTATTTATTAAATAAGAAAATAACTGTGTAAGGAGAGGAAACATATGAAAAAATATCGAAATTCTATTCTGATCCTGCTTGTTGCTGTGCTATCCATATCAGTATTTTATATAAATCAGGCCTTTTCTTCCTCCACCCTCCCTGATTTTTACGTCAAACAAATAAATGGAGATGCTAAAATCTTAGACACCTTATCATTGGAAGCAGATTATCAAGTAGGTGGATTCACAGAAACGTTTAATGTAACGAAAGAGGGGGCCACTTATCGATCTGAATTACCTTTTTTTGAGCAGGTGGACTACGGGGAAAAATATTTAGAAACAGCGGAATTGAAAGATTTAGCAAATCAGTATTCTTCCTTTATGAGAGGAAAAATTTATAGTAACCAGTTGTACAATGACACAAATCAAGTCATTTTTGTCGACTCCAAGTATGATTTTTCTACCAGACATGGAATGCATAATTTCAGTTTAAAAATTGATCAGCTCAATAAGAAAACAGAGGATACAACCTCTTTTGAAGTAAACCTGCCCAATCAGGAATATTCATCTTTTATTGAAATCCTTGATGTCCAAATCTCCACGAATGAATTATTTGTCATGACACGCAGTAATTCGAAAGATGGGACAGAAATACTTCAGGAATATACGATTAACCTTAAAAAGGAAAAACTAATTGACGATAATTCGATTTTGACAACTGAACAATCAACGGATCAGCAAGATATTTATATAACCAGTTTAACAGATACTAACCCGACGCAAGCTCGTACTCATTTTACATTTCAGATAGATAAGACTATCCATACAGATGAAAACAGTCAAACTGTTAGCCGTGACTTATATGTGTACAACTATAAAACAAAGAAATTAGATAGGTTGACCCTTCCGAGTGATTTAACGAAACAGCTATTACAAGAAGATGGTTCTAGTTTTAATATAGCTTATGATCAAACTTCATTATATGTTTCCGCTATTAAAGATGAGAACGGAAAGAAAATAGTCGCTATGGTTACGTATGATTTTGAGAAACAAAAAATCACAAAGGATCATAAAATCCAAGTGAACTCAGAAATGTTTGATCACAATATAAATGTATATCACAACAAAATGATTCTCACTTATAGAGGAGAAAAAAACAAACCTTATATAAGCATCTTTAATTTCGAAGACGGAAAATCCATTTTCGAAGGAACGATTGAGACAAAAAGCAACGATCAAAAGATAGACTATATGGATCTATATTTATATCAGATTATTGGTCTATAATGTAAAAATTGTTTTGTTAACTTCAAAAAGGGAATACAATAACCAAATGATGATTTGGAGGAATTCCCCATGTACTATGTTTATTTTGAAACGGAGCCAAGGCTTTTGCATGAAGGTACTAAATACAACGTGGAGGTTCCGACCAGAGAGTTGCAGGATCAAATAGCCAATGAACTTGAGAAATATGGAGAGGTTTTCAATATACAAAAACTCGATGCTCCTGTGGATCAATTCCCGGTGCTGACAAAAGAAACCTATAAACGCAATATTTAAAAACGGAAAGGTGAATGGCTCGAGAGCCATTCACCTTTTCCACACCATGTGGAGATGCAATTTTATCAATCTGTTTTACGTGCGTGTTCAAATGGGAGAATGACATATTCACATGTACCGACTATATCATCTTCATCTATGTAGCCCAATCCATTACGGCTATCCCTGCTGTTCAACCGATTATCTCCCATCACAAAATAATGATCATTAGGAACTTTCAATGGATCAAAGTCACCTGTTTTATTCATTTTCAGTAAATCAACTTCTCCTTGTTCATCAGGCAGATATGGCTCATCTTTTTGCTTGCCGTTTATATAAAGCGAGTCATTCTTATATTCAACCTTTTCTCCAGGTAACCCTATAATCCGCTTTATATAGTATTTATCTTTTCCATCATCTCGAATGACTACTATATCCTGACGATCAACTGAACCGCTATACGCCGCTAACTTATTGACCAAGACTTTTTCATTATTATAAAGTGTTGGTTCCATTGAGGCTCCTTCAACTATAAAAAAGGAAATGATAAATGTTTTTACAAGATAAGCTAAGACGATTGCAAATGCGATAGAGATAATCCAACTTCCTACTTCAGTTTTAAATAACTTCCTCAATCGCAGTCTCCTTCTTTCAAGCATGATTCCTCTAGTTGTTTCTACATATGATTCTTATATTTTATACCCATATAATATGCTAAGATACCTACAAACGATATTACATTTTCATTACGATTAATTTACATCTAGTAAGGGAATACAATAACATCCATTTTTCATTCACGTGAGGAGTGAAACTCCAGTATGTTGTACTTATCGAAAAATCATGATCCAAATAAAAATGAAATTCTCTTATCTAGATGGCTTCCCTCAAACCAAACTCCAGCAAGTCTGGTAAAAGAGACGTTTTCATTGCTTAATGAAAAATTAAATAAGTTTTCCCCTCTTTCCATGCCTAATCGGAAGCCACTAAGGGATTTAAAATATGCATTTCCCCGTCTCTTATTGACAACAAGCAGACAGCCTGAGCTAAAAAATCCAGCTGATTTCACAATCTTGAACGGTCACCCTTTTCCAGCATGGAAAAAGAAATTAGATGAAGAGTATCAGCATTTAAATCAAAAGATCCAGGAACAGATCAATGTAACCGACTATGGTGCTGTTGGTGATGGGATAACAGACAATACTAAAGCGTTTGAGGCTGCTCTTGGTAAAGGTAAGCGAATGGTTTATATTCCGGAAGGTGTTTTTATTGTTAAGGGACTAAAGCTCCCCTCCTACACATGTCTGATAGGAGAAGGTAAAGATAAAACGGTTCTTAAATTAGCCAATGAAACACCAAAGAAAGCTATTCTTATTACAAACTCTAGTCCAATCCGTGGTAATCATCATATTCTCGTACAGGGGATGACACTTGACTGGAATGTAGAAAGGCTTCCACAGAGCGATCGAACTAGTTCCGGTAATAACCGTTCGAGCTGTTTAACATATGCTCATGTTACTTATGGATGGGTGAAGGATGTTGTAGCCCGTAATGCAGGTTTACACTGTTTTGATGTTTCAGCTGCCTACTATACATATTTGGGCGATGGCACACGTTCGAGATGGCCGAGCCAATATATATGGTTAGATCATCTTTCTGGCTATGGATTTGGAGATGATGGAATAACAACACATCATAGCAGCCATATTCTGATTACAAACAGCCATATGTGTGATCCAAGCGGCAGAGCTCACATGAAGGGATTCTCCAATTCAAATGGGTTTGAGGTAGATGACGGATCTGACGATGTTTGGCTGATTAATAATTCTTCAACCAGGTGCTTTGGAGGGGTTGAAATAAAGGCGCATGGTACTGCATCAGCTGCTTCCAATGTTCATATTATCGGACATATATCTATCCATGATAATCGTTCCTATAACTTTCGGCACATAGGCCACCATCTCGAATCAGAGCCACAGTCTAAATCTGCCTTTAATATAACAGCGACGAATATCGTTGCAATTGCACCCATTTTCACAGATCTTTATGAAGGCTCGACTCCAAGGTGTCTAGTCGTATCAGCCTATCAAAATGTGGTTATTAACCATTTCACTCTGCTCGGAGATTCGAATTATGATTATCAAAGGAATCCAATGGTTTCCATTCAATATAAATCTCGTCATATCACACTGGCAAATATAACAATAGAAAATTTCCAAACTGCGGGTACGGATATAAAAATAGTTGGCGGCAGGCAGCATACCGATGACATTCGTTTAAGTACTATTTCCATAAAAAACTCAGCTCCAACTGCCATCGATATTGGTAAAGGTGTAGCAAAAGCAACTATATCAAATGTACAGGCTGAATCAAAGATTGGAGATATCGCAATTAAAAATGCCAACCATAAAGTCAAGCTGAATAATATTCATACGGTTGGATATAAGACACCCATTTTAAAAATGGATTAAAACTTAATTACCTATTCTATTTCTCCACCTCTTCGCATATACATTTATGGTCTTTCCTGTAAAATGTGAAGAGGTGACTATTTCGTGAGTCGGATTGCAGAAGTCCTCAAACAGTTCCTTTCATCAATCAAAGACCTAATAAACGATATACTGACTTTTATTTATTATAGCGGGCTGCTCTTCATCATCGGCTGGACACTATATCAATTGTTATGGGGTGATGTGAAACCGCTTCCTATTTCAACTGCTGTTCCTCCTACATGGTGGACGGAATATGTAATTAAACCACTGATTTCCTCCACCTTTCTGCTTACCATATTGAAGGGAATCTTCTTATTATCAGTCTGGATCATTTTATTTTTAATTATTCCTAGTACAACGAGGCAGCTCAAACGTTTCAAGCTATTTCAAATGGAATTTGAGGTGGAGGATAAAGAAACGGCTGCAGTTGCCTTTATAGAATTGCAAAGCTCAAAAGCAACCCTTCTGTCAGCCATGTATTCAGATGCAAGCATCGGAAAGTTGTTCACATTCCTTGATGAAGAAACGATGGAGGTGAATTATTTTTCCGCACTTGATTACTTTTTGGAGGACTTTAAAATCAGTTATAAACAACGATATAATATTGCCTTTGAATGCGAAACCAAGGATTTACATCAGCTTATCGGAGTCGAACGGGAATATGCCATACTTTCAAAAGAAACCGGCGATCCAGAAGTGTTAAACTGGGAGGCTCCCCTTGTGAAAATAAAGAAAAACAGACTTGTTTTCCATTTCAACTATCGCGGAACTGATAAGGTGACCATATTGTCCAGCTACTCTTCTCAATTTGATGTTATTGATAAACAAAATATCTTATTTTTACATTATGCCCTAATGTATCAAGCTGAAAATATTGAGTATGCACTTATGGTTGAAAAAGAAGAATGGCCCTTTGCCAAAACCCCTAATTAAAGGGGTTTTATTTGTTTACAAAAAAAATGCCCTTATTCATATAGTAATAAGGTCAAAGTTTAATACAGATGCTCATATAAAATGTCTATTATTTTGGAACTGTTGTGAATACTTCTTTAGCATATCCTGAACCACTTTGTTATTGGATGCCAGTTCTGTTGGATCTTTTGCACTTAGCTTCCCCACTTGCTTTTGGCTAAAGGGCTTAGCAAATTTCTCGCCTTTTTTATAACGCTCATATAAATTTTGGATATTGTCCATAATGGTTCCCCTCCCATTAAGTCCTCACTTATTTATATTCAGTTCTTTAGAAAAATCGCCATCTATTTGTCTAGTTAACTAGTATTTTTTTTTTACGGGTTGATTTTCTGTCATAAACGTAATCCTATAAGTTTATTTTACTGTTTTAAATTCGTATAAATTGTGATAGGATAAAAAACTGTTTAGTGAACACGAAAAAATGTTATTTGGTGTTTTATTATGAGATATAGTACGATGATATTGGCTTTTACAGCAAACGGGTTATATTATGAATCAATACACTAACTTTACAAAGAAGAAATGGAGATTAAATAAATATGCAGCAGAGCAAATCTTCAATCCACTCATTCCGGCAAATATTCTTCCTATACATAGGTTTTATCATTTTATTTGCCTTTTTGTTATGGATACCCCAGTCCAATTCCATCGGGTTTTCTATAATGGATTCTCTATTTCTGTCCACAAGCGCCTTAAGCGTAACAGGACTTACTACAATAGACGTAGGAACAGAATTAACCAGGGTGGGACAATCCATCTTAATGGTGGAAATGCAGCTTGGCGGAATCGGGATTGTTGTATTAATCAGTTACCTGTTTGTCGTGATGGACAAGAAGATTACGGTATCAAGTATGCTTCTTTTATCTAAGGACCAAAACCAGTCAAAACTAAGTTCCATTACATCTCTTGGAATTTCGGTTTTAGTCATTGCCTTATTAGTAGAAACGATTTGTTTCTTTATATTATTAGGGGAGATACGACCCCGATATGATGATTTTTGGGATGCGGCATTCGTGTCTGCCTTTCATGCAGTAGCAAGCTTCACTAATTCCGGATTTGATTTATTCGGTGATAGCCTGATTTCATTTAAACATAATCATCTTTTCCTAATAACAACGGCTATAACAATCTTCTTAGGAAGTCTTGGCTATCCGACATTGGTAGAGTACTTCTTATCTTTTAGAAGGAAGAAAAGTTTGTTTACAAAGATTAATATAAGACTTCATTTTCTCCTACTATTTATCGGTATGGCTATATTTTTCTTTTTGGAAACAAATAATACGTTTAGCGGACTTTCCATTTGGGAAAAACTATCGAATTCATTGTTTTTTTCGGCGACAGCAAGAAATGGTGGGCTTTCAACGATTGATGTCTCACAAGTAACAATCACTACCTTTTTATGTTTGACCCTATTTATGTTTATAGGGGGAGCTTCCTCCAGTACAGGAGGCGGTATACGATTGACCACCTTTGCAGTACTATTATCAAAGGTATTATCTGTAGCGAAATCACAAAAAGAGGTTGTTATCTATAAAAAAACCATTGCTCAGGAAGCAGTTGATAAATCCTTTATGGTTTTCTTTACTTTTATGGCATTGTTTTTTGGTTCTACGATTTTATTAACCATGTTACAAACGCAGCCATTGGAGCCATTGATGTTTGAGGTGTTATCTGCCCTGACAAATACAGGCTTATCATTTGGAATTACATCTGAATTAACACCTGTTTCAAAATCCATTTTAATCATGCTGATGATTATCGGCCGAATAGGTGTATTCAGTTTCATTTATACTATTTTTAAAGTAGAAAAAGTTAAAACAAGATATTTAAAAGAAGACTTAGCAGTAGGCTAAAAAGGGGACATTTTTCATGAAATCATATCTAGTCATTGGAGCAGGAAGATTTGGTACTGGCATCGTAAAAGAATTATACAAACAACATTGTGAAGTAATCGTTACAGATCGCAGTGAAAAAAATCTCGAGTCCTTAGATGAATATTCGACTCATGCGATTGTCGGTGACTTTCGTGATCCGCTTGTACTCGATGAACTGAAAATCGATCAATTCAATGCGGTCTTTGTTGCAATTGGCTCTGATGCCTTTTCGGCCATTTTAATTACAAAAAAACTGAAAGAAAGAAAAGCAAAAAAAATCATCGCCAAGGCTAACAATCGAGAAATCGGGGAAATTTTAAAAAGCCTTGGTGCCGATCGTATTATCCTTCCAGAGGAAGAAGCTGGTCGGAAAGTGGCACGTCAGGAATTATTAACAGGTGTCATTGAATATATTGAAATCACGAAGGATATTTCTGCAATTGAAATGCAAGTACCTGAAACGATGCATGGAAAGTCATTGAACGAATTGAATTTTTCAAGAAAATTCGATATTACGGTGTCCTTAGTCCTTCGTAATGGACAGCCAATATTATCGCATTTTGCGGATCTCAAATTACAAGAAGGAGACGACTTTTTACTGATTGGTTCAAATACCAGTATCGAGAAGTTCAAAAAGAAATATAAATAAAGGCGGGTTGCTATGTTAATCGGGCACGTGAAAGCAATTATGCGCCACCCTGTTAAATCCTTTACAGGTGAACATGTTCAGGAATCTAATGTAATGCCCTATGGTCTTTATGGGGATCGCAGTCATGCTTATATAGACAATAGCCGTACAAATAAATTTCTGACCATCACTCAGGCTCCAATCATGGCAAGTTACCAAGCATCCTTTATGGGTCCTGACAGCTTGGATACCTATCCACCCATCGAAGTAGTCACGCCATCAGGAAAAAGAGTAACGTGGAATCACCCTGGATTGATTAAGGACCTAGAAACGGCAGCAAACAGGAGTATTACTCCTGTACAATTCACCCCGAATGATGTGCCACTAGGCGCAATTGAGGTGGAACATTTATTGCTCGTAACAGATGCTTCTCTTCTAGAATTAAAAAAGCAGTATGGAAGTCTGATAGACTATAAACGGTTTCGCCCTAACTTGGTCCTCGATCTAACTGAAAAGCAACCATATATAGAAGATACCTGGTTCGGAAGACGTCTTTTGATTGGTGAATCGGTTGAAATACAAGTTAACCGACATTGTGAAAGATGCATGATTATTACCATTAATCCCGAAAACAGCGAAAAGGATCCTTCTCTATTAAAATTTATTAATAGAACTCGTCAGAATTGTTTCGGTGTATATGCCTCCGTTCTTAAAACCGGAAAAATCCGGATAGGTAATGAGGTACAATTAGTTTAAGATTTCTTATTTTATGCTAGTTGTTAGTTCAAGACTCATAGTAATAAGCAAAACAAGGGAACCCATTTGGTTCCCTATTTTACTAATTTTAATGATTTCTTATTGGTAGATTCGTGTTTAGAATATCCGCAATTAATCACCAGTATCAGGAATAAAAATTCCTTAACTTTCAGGACAATTGCACTGTTTTGTCTTTGCCATGAACTACTTATTAAATACACTTTTCTCCCTGTATCCCTTTCTCCCCCACTATGATCCATGTTGAATTTTAATAGAAAACCCATATAGAAATGCTAGATAGTAATAAAAAAAGAATCCAAATGGATTCCTTTTTTTCAAACCTATTCATTTTTTAATCTGATTAGTAAGCAGACCATCCTGCATCCGCTGCCAATACTACACCATTAATATAGGAAGATTCATTGCTTGCCAAGAAAAGGGCAATGTCTGCAATTTCTTGTGGCTTAGCAGCACGAGGCATTAAACTAACACCACGCGTTGCATATTGTAATCCTTCCATATCCATACCATCCACTGAACTGGTTAACCCAGTCTCAACTTGGGCCGGTGCGATTCCATTGCAACGAATCCCTTGCGGGCCATAATGAGATGCAATATTTTTAGTCATGCCCGTAACTGCATGTTTAGCCGCAGTATACGTAAATCCGCCACGTCCACCAGTTAAACCGGTAATGGAGGAAAGGTTCACGATTACGCCGCTGCCCTGAGCCTGGAAGTATGGCAATACTTTACGTGTACCGCGCATTACACCGCCAACATTAATATCCATTACGCGGCTCCAAACTGCATCTTCTACATTATGAGCAGCCTGCATTTTGTCTAATACACCTGCACAGTTAACTAAAATATCTACGCGACCAAATGTGGCCACAGTTTCTTCCACCATTTTTTGAACATCTTCTTCAACTGCCACATTGACTTTTACACCCATTATCTCAACATCTTGCGCTTTAAATTCATTGACAGTAGCTTGCAATGCTTCTTCATTGAAATCGGCAATTACCAGCTTTGCCCCTTCTTCCGCATAGCGTGTCGCAATTGATTTACCAATACCATTCGCTCCACCTGTAATAATGGCTACTTGGTCTTGCAATCTTCCCATTGTTCATCCTCCTAATCATCGTTAAATTAATTGGCAGATTCATGTATGGATCATAAATCAGGGCGATGAATTCTATAACTTACTGTTATGATAGATTAAAGTTCCAGTTTTATTTATAGAAACACAGCATTTGATATTCCAATATATCAAATCTGAAAAGTAACTTTTAAGAGATTCATCGTTCAGATACCAATCTTGACTTGTTAAAAACTCCAACATTTCCTCTGCCTTATCAACTTTTGTTTAGCATTATGTATCTTTCTATTACAATTAAACTATACATGATACTTTTTTTAATTTCAAAAGATTCTTGATATATCATAATAATTTGCACTGAAGGGTAACCCTCGAGCTTCTCGATCATACACATACCCACCTTCATATAAGGAAAGGAAATAGTTTTTATTTACTATTCTCTTTTTTAGATAAAATACCCAGCTAAAAATAAAACCCACAACAAGACCATAGTTAAATATTTCTCCGATATTTTTCCACTGATTATTATCTCTTTAATTAAGTTATATAGAATATAAAAAAGAAGAGGATGATTATAAATTATTAATGAATCCTTATTCTTACAACAAAGTAAACTCTCTTTGTAAATCTTTACATATCTAAAAAATAACCATTTATCTATATGTTTTCATAATATTCTAATATAATATTATCTATAACATGCTTAATTTTTTTGTTGGAGGAAGAGAAATGGCAAAAAAAATAATTTCATTGTTATTTATTGCATGTATGCTGTTTTGTCTATCCGCGTGCAGAATAACACAGCTTTTTCACACTCATGATTATTCTGATGCCACATGTACAGAACCTAAAATCTGCACTATATGCGAAAAGATTGAAGGTGAAGCATTGGGTCATGAACGCGGAGCCTGGAGCGAGTGGGATATAGATTATGACGAGGCAGTTAGTGTCAGAGAAGTATCTTGCACAAGGTGTGAAACTGTTTTGGATACTGAATCAGAAGATGTGACCTCGTTTGTTGATGGCAATCATTTATCGATTTACCCTTCTGCCTTTGCAGATCGATTTGATGATGCTTTTGACGGTATAAATGGATATTCTTTTGAATCAGAAGAGGAACATGATGAAAATAAATTGTTCTATGATGAAGATAATATCCTTTTTTATAGAATAAAAGACGATAGTCGTTCGGTCGGAATGTATTCGTTCTCCAAAGGAACTGACATATCTGTTCCTGTTAGTCAAGGTTACTCGGAAGGCGTTGCAATCGGCATTACCTTCCTCATTGAAGAAACGACTGATGTATCGCCGATTGTAGCTGCAACGGTATTAGCACTTGATCCAGGTTTAGGGTATTCTGAAGCTTTTGATTTTGGACAAAGCATTCTTGATAATGTTGGCAAACCAGAGGGTGTTACCATGAACTCGATAAATTATATCTTATATAAGAGTGGTTTGTATCATTATCTTCAAGTTACAGTTGTTTAGATGCCGTTATACTTTACCGAAACAAGGCAGAGAATGAGAGTCCTCACTAATCTCTCCCCGGAGCTTACCGTATAGGTCGGCTCTTTTTTGTTGTATGGTTGTATCATAATACAATCATAGCAGCTGCGGCTGCAGGATGGGTTGACCGTCTGTGGACGGTCTCTCAACCGCAGTCCACCTTCTGAATATTAACAAAAATTAACAGTGTTATTATAATACAAGAAAAAGGCATCTCTTATTCTAATATAACAATTTGTTTTTCTAGTATAATTAAATCGGATTATTTTAGCTGTTAATAGGGTATTAGATAGTTGTAGCATTTATGTAGTATAAACATAGGAAAGATGAGGTGTCAGGTGTCATGTATAAAGAGTTAGCGGATATTTTTTCTCTCATTGAGGACGATATGCTATTAACGCGATGAGTACAGAAATCTCACCGGGCAAACTGGCGGACTGTGTACTTACGATCTCAGAGTATGAAGGATATACATTCCCTGCATTAGAAAAAACCTTGAGATGACACTGCATATTTTCTCTTGGGATGAATATAATTTTGAACTAGGTCATCCGGTTTATGTAGCATTCATAGGTGTACATATGTTGTTATAGAGTTTCAGAATATAAGTCTGTGGAAAATTAATTTTATCATGTAAAGGAGACTGCCTTATGGGTTTCTGGTCAACTGTTTTCGCAATCATAGTCGCATTGGTTCTCTTCTCAATATGCGGTTAAATAAGAGACAAAAGAAGGATTTGTTATTTTTCATTGTGCCGCTGATCCTTTTTCAAATGAATGAATTAATTAAAGCGGATGTACAAATTCCTGTCCTCGGATATCTGCTGCGATGTCATTTCAATGACTACCTAGGAGGCATCTCCTTTGCAGCATACCTGAACTTTGTTCTGTCTCTAAGTAACTGGACTTCGTTTCAGCTAACCAAGATCCATCACTTCCTCGTTGCCGGTTTATTTTGTGGAATCTGTTGGGAGGTCATAACTCCTCTATTTATAAAAACGAGTACCGGTGATGCTTGGGATATTATTGCGTATATCTTGGGGATGCTGACATACTGGTATTACGGCAGAAAATTAGCATCTAAATACAAATAAATAAGTACGAGATATAGTAAAAGAGACGACCAAGTGGTAATATCCCCTAAAAGTTAGAGTGGAAAACTAACTTTTGAGTCGATATACAAAGGATCGTCTCTTTGTAGTTTCGTTTATTTTTTATGAATATCAAATTATAGCTTCATGAGTAGGAACGTCTCGCAAATGATACTATAAAAAAATGATGGCCCACAGAAAATGATGGCGGGTTCTTCTTACTTATCGGGCGTGAAATTCACCAATAGTGAACACCATAATAATTTCAATCATATCTGCAGAGCACTTCTTTAAGATAAATGGCTAATTTCCGGTTCTATTCAGGATAGCCTTCTGTTCAATTAATTGTTTAAACTCTTTATCCAATGCACTGTACTTAGAATCGACGGATGTTAATAAACTCAATTGACTTAAAACCGCAGCTAATTTTGTCTCTACGACCATAAGTTCTTCTTCGATATTCCTATTCATTGCAGGTATTTGTCCGGCCGGATTTCGATTGTTTCTTTCAACGCGGTTAATGATTTTTTCATCAATAACCAACAGCTTGTTACATAGACGTTCAATTAAATATTGATCATGCGACACTATTACCAAGGTCCCGGCAAAAGTTGAAAGAGTCTCCTCCAATTGTTCTCTGCTCGGTAAATCGAGATGATTAGTCGGTTCATCCAGTATCAACAAATCATAACCTTCCATCAGCATTTGAACTAGCTTGATTTTCGTACGCTGCCCCATTGATAGGGAGGAAATCGGTTCGTCTATTTGTCTTGCTGTAATCCCGAGATTCGCCAAGTACGTTTTTGCCTTAAATATCGAATCCCTTTCATAAAGTCCAAGTGCTTCTATTGGCTTCTTATGAACCGGGAGATCACCAACATCCTGACTTAAGTAGCCGATTTTCAGAGTAGGACTTTTCCATAACTCTCCGCCGCTGATGGGCTCTTGATCTAGAATCAGCCGAATTAGCGTTGTTTTCCCCGCGCCATTAGGACCAACGACGCCAATTGACTCCCCGTGTTTTATATAAAAATAACTGCTTTGGAAAACTGTATGATCTCTATATTGCTTTTTTAAATCCTTTGCCTCCACTATCCGTTTACCGCGCTTGTCCGCCGCCTGAAAATCAAATTCAATCTTTACTTCATCAGCAGGCTTTTCTATTCTTTTTTTTGTAAGTTCCGCTTCCAGCCTTTTTCGCTTGGATTTAACCTGTATATCCTTCTTCTTGGCCTTAACTCGGTAATATTCTTTTTTGCCCATTAATTTTCTTTCAGAGGCAGTGCCATGCTTCGTTGAATCACGGTGTGCCTTTTCTGACCAATTCTTCAATTGATTCATTTGCGCTTCTACCCGTTTGATTTCTTTCTGTTGTTGATCATATTGATGTTTATGAATTCTTCTGTTTTCTTCTTTTTGTTTCTTATAAGCACTGTAATTGCCAGTGTACTCATGCGCAATACCATCCTCAATTTCATATATACGTTTAACAGCCAGGTCCAGGAAGTATCGATCATGTGAGATGATAATGGCCGCACCTTGATAGGATGCAAGCTCCTCTACCAGCCAAAGAATCCCATCAAAGTCTAAATGATTTGTTGGTTCATCCAGAATTAATAAATCAGGTTTGGTTGACCAAATATGTGCGAGTGCAAGCTTTAAACGTTCTCCCCCGCTTAAATGGTCCAATCGTTCTTGATTCCACAACTGTGACCCTTCTAATCCAAGCTGACTCGTCAGCTCAAACATTCCAGCCTCAGCCCCGGTCTCCAACATGGATTGAAAGATACTGGCTGTATAGTCAATTGACTGCCGCAGATATCCTATACTGACATGATTTTTCCCAAAACTAATATTCCCTTTATCCGCTTGAATTGCTCCTGTCATAATATTGGCTAACGTTGTTTTACCTGCCCCGTTATAGCCAATCAGCCCAATTCTATCCCCAGATTCTATAATCATATTTATATTCTTTAAAATCGTTCTTTCACCATAGCTTTTTTGTATTTCCTTCAGACTTAGCATATTCATTCTCACCTCTTAAAATTAACAACTAAAAACCCCAACAGAAGCCTATTGGGGTGTGAACATCGTTGATCAACAGAGGTATACAAATATGAATACAGCCATGGCACTGAATCCTTTATTTATACTCTATTCAATGAAAGAACGTGTTATGGGCACACTAATCCAATTTTCAGGCTTCTGTTTTTATAAAAAAACATCGCAGAAAACAAGATTAGATTCTCATCGTCCCAATATCAGTCCTTTACCATTTATTATTTACAGTATATGCCAGCTCTTGAACGATGTCAAACTGTTCTAAAACTATTATGACTTTTCAGTCACTGAGGGTTTGCTAAAATCTATTTCCTAGAATGGATTTCATTCCCATAATTATACATAAAAAAGCAGCTTAAAGAACAAGGATCTTTAAGCTGCTTTTTTGATATTATTTAGATTCCATCCATTCAGTATGGAAAATGCCTTCTTTATCTACACGCTCGTATGTGTGAGCTCCAAAGTAGTCACGTTGTGCCTGTAATAGATTTGCAGGCAATGTTTCTGCACGGTAGCTGTCATAGTAGGACAATGCTGCTGTAAAGCATGGTACCGGAATACCAGCCTGAACAGCTGCAACAATTACTTCACGCAATGCTTCCTGATAGCTTAATGCAATTTCTTTGAAATAATCGTCCAAAAGAAGATTCTTAAGGTTAGGATTGCGATCATAAGCATCTTTAATCTTTTGAAGGAATTGTGCACGAATGATGCATCCGCCACGGAAGATCATCGCAATATCACCATACTGAAGATCCCAATTGTATTCGTCTGATGCAGCTTTCATTTGTGCAAAGCCTTGAGCATATGAACAAATTTTGCTCAAATATAAAGCTTTTCGAATTGATTCGATAAACGCTGCTTTATCTCCGGCAAATGGTTTAACCTCAGGACCTGTTAAAACTTTAGAGGCTTCCACACGTTCTTCTTTCAACGCGGATAAGAAACGCGCAAAAACAGACTCAGTAATGATTGGCAGTGGAACACCAAGATCCAGTGCACTTTGACTTGTCCACTTTCCAGTTCCTTTTTGTCCTGCTTTATCAAGGATTACATCTACCATCGGCTTACCGGTCTCGTCATCTTTTTTCGTAAAGATGTCAGCTGTGATTTCGATTAGATAGCTATCAAGTTCACCTTTATTCCATTCGGAGAATACACCATGAAGTTCATCAGCATTAAGCCCTAGAATATGGCGTAATAAAGCATAGGATTCGGAAATCAATTGCATATCTCCGTATTCAATTCCATTGTGAACCATTTTCACATAATGACCAGCCCCATCCGGCCCAATATATGTACAACAAGCATCATCGCCAACTTTAGCGGAAATAGCTTTTAAAATTGGAGCTACAAGCTCGTATGCTTCCTTTTGTCCTCCAGGCATAATAGAAGGGCCTTTCAGTGCTCCCTCTTCACCGCCAGATACACCAGTCCCAATAAAATGGAAGCCTTGCTTGCTTAATTCTTCATTACGGCGCTGCGTATCTTTAAAGAACGTGTTACCGCCATCAATCAGGATATCCCCTTTGTCAAGGTAAGGAGTTAATTGGGCAATAGTTGCATCTGTTGCTGCACCCGCTTTAACCATGATTAAGATTTTACGCGGCGTTTCCAATGAGTTTACAAATTCTTCGATTGAATAGGTAGGATGAACATTTCTGCCTTCTGCCTCTTTCATCATAGCATCTGTTTTTTCGGATGAACGATTATATACTGAAACGGAATATCCACGGCTTTCAATATTAAATGCTAAATTCTTACCCATAACGGCAAGACCGATTACACCGATTTGTTGTTTTTCCATCTGTAAACATTCCTTTCATTGATTTATTCGCTATATTAAATCGTATTAACTTTAGCAATTTTACACTATTTTCGCAAGTGCTACGAATTAGTTTCCCTTGTCATTCCTAAGTTTGGGCTGTTTTAAGAAGTCCTTGCTAAAACTGGTATTAGCATCCACTTTGTTGTTATCTATTTCTATCCCTTTACGGATAATTTTATCCCCAAACTTTTTGGTTAGCTTTTCCACAGCAGTATCCAATTTCACTTCTTTTTCATCCTGATCAAAAGAAAAAATGTCCAATTGCTTAATTGCTTCCTGCTGCTCAACTACTTCATTTGCTGTTACCCCCAATAGCCTGACTGGATTTCCATTCCAATGCTTTGAAAAAAGATCTCGTGCATGGCTATATAGATCTTCAGCTTTATAAATAGGATTTTGAAGGGTTTTACCTCGAGTTACTGTTTTTCGATCATTATAACGAATCGTTATTTGAACTTTTATGGTCAGCAGTTCCTTCTTCTTTAACCGAGCAGATACTTTTTCACTCAAGCGATGAAGGACTTCAAACAATTCATGCTGGTTTGTTACATCTCTTGGTAATGTAGTTGAATTCCCGACACTTTTAAAATCATATATCGACTCCGGATCTACCACACGTCTGTCAATGCCATTGGCTCTTTCTCTTAATCGCACCCCATTAATTCCAAGCAGCTTTTTAAGCGAAACCTCATGTGCATTGGCCAAATCACCAATAGTTTCAATTTTTATTGATGATAGTTTTTCAGCTGTTTTCTGGCCCACTCCATGCATCTCTCCAACCGGCAGGTGCCAAAGTTTAGCCTGAACTTCACGCTTTCTAAGAATCGTAATTCCCATTGGTTTTTTCATATCTGAAGCCGTTTTCGCTAAAAACTTATTTGGAGCTATACCTATACTGCAAGGCAAATCCATCGTTTCCATAATCCTTTTTTGAATCGTCTGGGCTATTTCAACTGGTGATCTATCTCCGCAATAATCGGTAATATCCAAATACCCCTCATCTATCGAAACTGGTTCTACAAGCGGTGTATACATCCGCAACAAATCAAAAATACCTTGCGAGGCAGCACGGTACCGGTCAAAATTAGGTTCCATCAGGATAAGGCCGGGACAAAGCTTCTGCGCCTGCCAAATAGGCATGGTGGTTTTCACCCCGTGTTTACGCGCTGCATAGCTGCATGTCACGATAATCCCTCTTCTTTCTTTTGCATTCCCGGCAATCGCCAATGGCTTGCCTTTCAATTCAGGATTATGTGCCATTTCAACTGAGGCGTAGAAGCTATTCATATCCACATGTAAAATGACTCTTCCGCCTTTTTTTACTTGACGTTGTTCCATCTCTTTAAACCCTCTTATTCCCTTATATTCACTGTTTATCCGGCACTAAACAATTTTATGTAAAATGGCCACCGGAATAATCCAGTGGCACCTTGAACAAACACTATTATTTAGATGGACTTGCTACTTCTTCAATAATCGCAAGTACCATTTCACCAAGCTTATTAAGCTCAGCAATTGGCATTTTTTCACTTGTAGTATGGATATCCTCATATCCTACCGCAAGATTAACTGTAGGAATGCCGTGTCCAGCAATGACATTCGCATCACTGCCTCCACCGCTGTGCTGAAGTTTTGGTTCACGGCCGATTTTAACGGCTGCTTTTTTAGCAACTTCCACCACATGATCACCATGATCATATTTAAAACCAGGATACATAACCGTTACCTCTACTTCAGCAGTACCGCCCATTTCTGCAGCTGTTGATTCAAAGGCATCTTTCATTTTCGCAACCTGAGCTTCCATTTTCTCAGGGATTAGGGAGCGCGCCTCCGCTAGAATTTCTACGTGATCACAAACGATGTTTGTTTGAGTACCGCCCTCAAAGCGGCCAATATTAGCAGTAGTTTCTTCGTCAATTCGTCCAAGCGGCATTTTGGCGATGGCTTTAGCCGCAATCGTAATCGCAGAAACACCTTTTTCCGGCGCAACGCCTGCATGCGCTGTTTTACCTTTAATAACAGCCTGAACTTTAGCTTGTGTCGGTGCTGCAACAATTATGTTGCCAACAGCTTCATCACTATCCAACGCAAAACCATATGTAGCTTTAATAAGAGAACGATCTAATACCTTCGCACCGACTAAGCCGGATTCTTCACCAACTGTAATGATGAACTGGATTGTGCCGTGCTCAATATTGTTTTCTTTTAATACACGGATAACTTCCAGCATAACGGAAAGACCAGTTTTATCATCTGCCCCAAGAATAGTTGTACCATCAGTTACTACATAACCATCTTTAATGGAAGGTTTGACACCGTTACCAGGAACAACCGTATCCATATGGGATGTAAAATAAATCGTATCAACACCTTCTTTAGTGCCAGGCAGCGTACAAATTAAGTTGCCTGCTCCAAAGCCAGTAAGTTCTTTTGCATTGTCCTCGTAAACGTCTAGTCCAAGAAGACTGAATTTATCTTTTAAGATTTTTGCTATTTGTCCTTCATTTTTTGTTTCAGAATCAATTTGTACTAATTCTAAGAATTCTTGTAATAATCTCTCTTCATTAATCAATTGTCTTCCTCCTATCAGGAATAAGTTACTTTATAAGTATACCGATGTTTTTCTCATAAGAAAAGAGCAGGCGCTTGACATATGGCAGACAGTTTTTCCCTTTGCAAATAATAATTTTGGGCATTCCCTTTTTCAGGGAATGAGGTGTACGGTTAGTATCATTGAGAAATTACAAGTCTTTTAGTCAGCTGTTTAATAATCAGATAAAATTAATCTTTATTAAAAAAAATAGTTTACAAGAAAAGAGCCCTTAATAGGACTCTTCAATTTAATTAAAGCGGAATATTTCCATGTTTTTTTGACGGCCTTGATTCTTTTTTTGTTCGAAGCATCTCTAAAGCCTGTGCCAATTTAATTCGGGTTTCTCTTGGATCGATAACATCATCGACCATCCCTTGACTTGCCGCTACATATGGATTAGCAAATTTTACACGGTATTCTTCAATTTTTTGTTGGCGTACGGCTTCAGGATCAGGGCTATTGTTAATTTCTTTAGCAAAAATGATATTGGCTGCACCTTGTGGCCCCATCACAGCGATTTCAGCATTCGGCCAAGCATAGACAAGATCAGCCCCAATCGATTTACTGTTTAAGGCTACATATGCTCCCCCATATGCTTTTCTTAAAATCACCGTTAATTTTGGAACGGTTGCTTCCGAATAAGCATACAAAATTTTCGCACCATGCCGAATAATTCCTCCATGCTCCTGTTTAATTCCCGGAAAGAATCCCGTTACATCCTCAAATGTAATAATCGGGATATTAAATGAATCACAGAAACGGATAAATCTTGCCGCCTTATCAGAAGAATTGATATCGAGTCCTCCCGCCATATATTTCGGTTGATTACATACCAAACCGACTGTCTCACCTTTAATTTTCGCTAAACCAATCACTAGGTTTCGAGCAAAACTCTCTTGGATTTCAAAGAAGGAATCCTGATCGACTACTGCTTTTACAACCTTCCTAACATCATAAGGACGGATACCGTCATAAGGTACCAATTCAGCAATATCAGGGCAATAATCATTTTGCTCAGTCCATTCACTTACTGGTGGTTTTTCTTCATTATTTAAAGGCAGATAGGAAAGCAATTTCCTTACCAAACGTAATGTTTCTTCCTCAGTTTTTCCTTCAAAATGTGCATTTCCACTAATAGAATTATGCACTTTCGCTCCGCCTAAATCTTCTGAACTAATTTTTTCCCCAGTCACGGTTTCTATCACTTTTGGACCGGTGATGAACATTTGGCTTGTTTGATCCACCATAAAAACGAAATCCGTAATGGCTGGAGAATATACGGCACCACCTGCACATGGACCCATGATAACTGATATTTGCGGTACAACGCCCGAGTAGATAACATTGCGGTAAAAAACCTGGCCATATCCATCCAGCGAGGTGACACCCTCCTGAATTCTCGCTCCGCCGGAATCATTTAATCCTATTATTGGAGCTCCGTTTTTAGCAGCCAAATCCATAATGGATGATATTTTCTTGGCATGCATCTCACCCAATGCTCCGCCAAATACGGTAAAATCCTGAGAAAAAATATAAACTGGCCTTCCATCAATTTTGCCATAGCCGGTTACAACCCCATCGCCAGGCCCTTTTATTTGATCCAAACCAAAGTCTCTGTTGCGATGTTCAACAAAAGCATTCAGTTCAACAAAGCTATTATCATCCATCAAAATATCGATTCTCTCTCTAGCTGTCAATTTTCCTTTTTCGTGTTGTTTTTCAATCTTATCCCATCCGCCACCAAGCTCGATATCATTTTTTCTATCATACAGTTCGGTTATTCTTTCATACATATCCACTATTTTATTCCTCCCGTTCCGGTTTCTCTAGAACCTCTACTAAAACTCCCTGTACCGACTTAGGATGTATAAAAGCTACTTGTGTATGATGTGCTCCGGGTCTGGGTTCTTCATCAATCAATTGAATGCCATTATCCTTTATTTCTTTAATTCTTTCTTTAATATCACTCACTTCAAGCGCAATATGGTGTATGCCTTCCCCTCTTTTTGCAATAAATTTTGCAACAGCACTTGATTCATTCAAGGGCTCCAATAACTCTATTCGTGTATTACCAGTGGATAAAAAAGCTACCCTAACTCCCTGGCTCTCGACTATTTCTTCCCCTTCATTTACCATACCAAAAATCCCCTCATATAAAGGAAGCGCTTTCGAAATGGAACGAACAGCAATGCCGATATGGTCAATTCCCTTTTGCATACAAATCCCCCTTTATTTTCCTATCTTAAATAATAGAGCATTCTTAAAATTCTATAAAGATATTTTGCTCAAATAGTGAATGAAATTTTTTTAGACTTGAGGAGTTTTGCTAAACATAGTAGTATCAAATAGAAGAATGTAAAAGGAGTGTAGCTCTATGTCTAAAAAGCGTACACAGAAGATAATCGTTTATATTATGATTTTTACGATGGTCGCGGTGACCTTATTATCCGGTTTGTCAGCTTTCCTATAAAAAATAAACCTCATCTTTTTCTCTTCACGGAGAGTCAGATGAGGTTTTTTCGTTTATGGCATGAAATAGTCTCGCATAAAAAGAAGCAGGCTCTAAATTATCATAGATGTACACCTTTGTACCAAGCGGAACTAATTCAAACAATACCTGAACTTCTTGATTTTTCATCCGGATACAGCCAGCAGACACCTTTTTTCCAATCGAATCCTCCTGATTCGTTCCATGAATCCCGTAATTTCTACCATTCGTTTTACGTGCATCAAACCCCATCCATCTAGAGCCGAGTGGGTTTCTTTCATCATTACCAGGAATCGACTTTCTGGAGTATTCAGGATCCTCGAATTTTGTAATAATCGTAAATAGACCCTCTGGTGTATCTTCATCATTCTTTCCAGTAGCAATCGAAAATTGATATCTTTCCTGATTATCAACATAAAATACTAGCTGATTGGTTTGTTTATTAATCACGATAAACGGATCCCCGGGAATTGGGTTGGGTCCTAAAGGCCATATTGGAGACATTACTTGCAGTAATAACCAGAGTGACATCCATTTCATAAAAAACACCCATCCTTTTTGTTTAGGATGGGCTCTGAACTGTGTTTTCATTCATTTCTTTTCTTTAGAATTTGGCAGTGGTTTCACTGTACTTTTGATTATTAGATAGTCTTTCAATTCTTTGATCAGCTGGAAAAGTGCGGCCCGTTTCTCAAAATCATCGAAGGATGTTGGAATTTCTTTCTTTTTTACTTCCTTCACTAACTTCTCAAGCATCTCGATGTATTCATTAGCGGTATTATGATGATGAACATTATCACTTAAAAATCCAATGTATTCACCAAGTTCATGACTGACCTCATCACCCGACAAATCCATCTTAGCAGCTAAAGGCAGTATTCTCTTTAAGATACTCAACTGTTTTTCACGGAGTTTAAAATAGTGATAGTACGAGGCATCATCGACTATTTTATGATTTTCTTCCTCCAAAGCTGCATAGTAAACCGCTTTTCGAATTAAATTTTCTGCATCTATAATCTCTTTACCGCTCCAGGCACTGTTCCCTGTCACCAAATAATTACTTAATTCCTTAAAAATAATACTATAGAGCTTTTCAATATCCATTCGGTATTTTTTTAGCTCCCGCTCCATGTTCGGCATATAAAAGTTAACCAGAAAGGCAACTGTAATCCCAATGACAACTAGTAAAAATTCATTAAGTAAGCTTGACAATGTAATCGAATTAGAAGCGTATAAGTGCAAAATAATTACACTGCTTGTCACAATACCGCCAGAAATATTTAATGCAACAGTTGTCGGAATAAAAAACAACAGCATTAATCCAATGACAGGAGGTGTATATCCGAGAAGTTCAAAAAATGCAAAGGAATAAAGCATGGCCAATGAACAGGCAAAGAAACGCTCACCGGCAGCCCTGAACGATCGCTTTTTTGTTCTTTGAATACACAATATAGTAATGATTCCAGCAGAGGCAAAACTCTGAAGCCCAATTATTTGGGCTATGTATATAGCAATTGGAGTCCCTATAGCCGTTTTAACGGTTCGATATCCGATTTTAAACATAGTTTATGTAGTCCCTCTCATGCAATTTAATGCAAAAAAGACGCTCTGAAATCAGACCATCTTTTTACTAATAGCATAAACTTTTTAGAGTACCTTTTGCAAGAAGTCTTTAGCACGTTCAGATTTAGGATTCGAGAAAAACTCTGCCGGAGGGGCATCCTCCACAATCACTCCTCCATCTAAAAATAAAACACGATCGGCTACTTCCTTGGCAAATCCCATTTCATGCGTCACAATCGCCATTGTCATCCCTGAAGTTGCCAGTGATTTCATAACTTCGAGTACTTCTTTCACCATCTCAGGATCAAGCGCTGAAGTAGGTTCATCAAACAGCATAATTTCAGGTTTCATGGCTAATGCTCGCGCTATGGCTACCCTTTGTTTTTGACCGCCGGACAGGCGTTCAGGATACACATTCGCTTTATCTTCCATTCCTACTTTTGCCAATAGTTCCATTGCTTCCTTTTTGGCTTGCTCTTTCTTGACTTTGCGGACTTTCATTGGTGCGTACATGATGTTTTCCAAAACCGTCTTATGAGGAAACAGATAAAAGTGCTGGAATACCATTCCTACATTCTGACGCATCGCTAACACATCTGTTTTCGGTGCAGTAATCTCCTCACCCTTTATCCAAATCTGTCCGCCAGTTGGTTTTTCCATTAGGTTCATACAACGAAGAAATGTTGATTTACCGGAACCGGATGGTCCAATTACAGCAATCACTTCTCCTTCTTTTATCTCTGTGGAAATCCCCTTTAGAACTTCCAGCTTTCCATAGCTTTTATATAGCTCTTTTACTTTTATCATCAGTGCTGCAACCTCTTTTCAAGCATTTTTCCGATTAGCGTTAAAATCATAACCAATACGTAATAGATTAAACCTGCAAACAGAAGCGGCTCTAAATATTGGAAGGTTTGTCCCCCAACTTGGTATGCGCGTCTCATGATATCCATTACGCCAATAGTTGTAACGATCGCAGATTCCTTTGTAAGCGTGATGAATTCATTCATTAAGGCAGGTAAAATATTTTTATATGCCTGCGGAAGGATGATATTGGCCATCATGCTGCTGTATGGAACACCAAGTGCCATGGCCGCTTCCCTTTGACCCTTATCTACCGCAAGAACCCCCCCACGGATAATTTCGGAAATATATGCAGCCGAGTTTAAAGAAAATGCTAAAACTGCTGCCCAATACCCTTCAATCTGAAAACCAAATAATTGCGGTGAAGCAAAATAAATAATCATTAATTGAAGAACTAATGGAGTACCCCTAAATATAGATGTATAAAAATCTGATAACCAAATGAGCGGCTTAATTGTAGTGATTTTGCATAAGGCTATAATGGTTCCAAGAAAGAAACCAAACAATGCAGCCAATGCTGCTATTTGCAATGTCGTATATACACCTTCCATTATATAGGGCATGGAAGGGATAATATCTGTAAAATCAAGATTCATGTACTTTCTCCTATCACTGTTAATAAAAAGAAAATTTCAGAAAGGGGTTCTCCCTTTCTGAAATTATTATTCAGCGTCTCCGCCAAACCATTTTAGAACTAACTCTTCAAGTTCACCATTTTCTTTCATCTTTTTCAACTCTTCATTAAATTGATCGCGCAATTCACTGCCTTTTTTGAAAGCAATGGCAGATCCAACTTCTTCTGCATCTCCTTCAAGAAGGAATCCTGTTAAATCTTCATTCTTATCAAGATACCCTTGTGCCACTAAATCTTCAATAATAGCCGCATCAAAACGTTCAGATTTTATTTCCTGTACCAATTCAGGAATTTTGTCACGGTTTTCAACTGTCATTTTTGTTATTTTAGCTAATTCCTGAGCTTTTTCTTCTTGAATAGAACCCATTTGTACCCCGACAGTTTTATTTTCCAGATCTTTAACTGATTCGATTTTGTTATCTTTTGAAGTGACAATCATATGGTTCGCTGTGTAATAAATATCAGAGAAATCCACATTCTTTTCACGCTCCTCAGTTGGAGTCATCCCAGCCATAACAAAATCAGCTTGTCCATTTTTCACAGCCGTTACTAAACCGCCAAAATCCATATCGACAACTTCTACTTTATAACCAAGTTTCCCAGCAATCGCTTTTGCCAAATCTACATCAAATCCGATAATTTCATCACTTTTCGCTGTATCAATGTATTCGAATGGTTTATAATCAGCCGATGTAGCCATTTTTAAAACTTTTTCATCTTCAGAACCATTTCCTGACTCGTCAGAACTTCCACAAGCCGTTAATACCGAAACTGCTAATACTGCTGTCAATAAACTAAGCAACCATTTTTTCATTGTCCTTTACCCCCACTATAATGTGTTTTTCATGATGATAGTTTTCATTTCCTTACACAATTAAACTATCAAACTATATTTTAAGATTTAATAAATATTATATATATGCAACAAAATGTATTTTAACACATAAAATCTGTTTTGCAAAATATTTAATTATTATGTATATATAATTAATTTTTCTTGAGTTTTCACGCGTTAAACTAAAAAAGAAGTATCAAAAAATGATACTTCTCCCATAACATTATAATAAAATTATATACAAAATTTTATTATATTTAGACATTTTCATTCTTATCTTTTTTGAGCTTATTTTCCTCTTTTCACCTGAGGTAAGATCGATTAGACTTCTTCACAATATTCATCAAACATTTTTTGCAGATTTTCAATTACTTCTACAGGTTCATGCCCTTCAATCTCATGACGCTCAACCATTTTAATGATTTTTCCATCTTTTAAAAGAGCGAATGATGGAGAGGAAGGCGGATAGCCCGTAAAGTATTCTCTTGCTCTGGCAGTAGCTTCTTTATCCTGACCGGCAAAGACCGTTACCAATTGGTCTGGTCTTTTATCATAATTCACTGCATGATAAGCAGCAGGACGAGCAATACCACCTGCACATCCACAAACAGAGTTAACCATAACAAGCGTTGTTCCCTTTTTGCTTAGAGTCTCATCTACTTCTTCTGCAGTTGTTAATTCTTTGTAACCTGCATTTTGTATTTCCTGACGAGCCTGGCGAACCACGTCGTTCATAAATAAATTAAAATTCATGCTCACTTAAACATCTTCCTTTCTATCGGAGCTACCCTTATAGTATCAGAGCAGCCGTTTTTTATAAAATATTCCAGATGACAGGTTTAGTTTACTTACACAGGGGAATAGTACCTTTAATTAAGATGACCCCCTATACTCCTAAACTTTTGGATAGCCATAAGGCTATCCATCTTTTTTATGTACTACTCTACATTTTACTTATCCTTCGAAAAAAAATACAGATGAAATAATTCAGCAGCTGCTTTTGAAACTATTTTCTCTCCATCTCTGACACTTGCTTCGATAATCGGTAATAGTTCCTTAACAGCTTTATTGGTATAAAAATGGTCAATGATTTGTTGTTCTACTTCACTCTCAAACCATTTTGTGACCTGCTGCTTTCGCCTATTCGAAAATTCACCTGTTTCCTTTGTGAAAACGGAAAATTCTATAATGGCCTCCCAAATTTCATTCAGACCTTTTTTATGCAAGGCTGAACAGGTAAACGTTTTGACAGTCCAATCCTTTGTAGCCGGTATATGATCACGGAGGATTTGACGGTATTCCTCTTTCGCTCGAATTGCTAACTTCTCATTTTCCCCATCAGCTTTATTAACAGCTATTCCATCGACAAGCTCAAGGATGCCTTTTTTCATTCCTTGCAGTTCGTCTCCGGCACCCGTAAGAGTCAGCAGCAGAAAAAAATCTACCATATCCCTGACTTCAGCTTCGCTTTGTCCCACTCCAACCGTTTCCACTAAGATCACTGAATAACCGGCAGCCTCACAAATCATCATGCTTTCTCTTGTTTTACGGTGCACACCGCCTAATTTACCTCCTGATGGGGTCGGGCGGATAAAGGCATTTGGATGTTTCGAAAGTTCTTCCATCCTAGTTTTATCCCCAAGTATACTGCCTCCGCTGATGGAAGAGCTTGGGTCAATGGCAAGTACGGCCACTTTATACCCAAGCTCACATAAAAATAGCCCCAAATTCTCAATAAATGTACTCTTTCCTGCCCCTGGAACCCCACTAATACCGATGCGAATTGAATTCCCTGTAAAGGGGAGGATAGATTGCAAAATCTCTTCAGCCTGCGGACGATAAACGTCCCCTTTGCTTTCAACGAAAGTAATGGCTTTTGATAATGCTTGTAATTGCCCGGCTTTTAAGTTCCGGACAATTTCCTCTGTATCAACGGGCTTCGTATGGACTCTCTTATATCTTTTTCTTTCGTATTGCTGATTATGGTCTGTCATGACTGGACACTTCCTCATACCCTAGCCTTTTATAAATTTCATTTACTATTTTGATAGCCGCTTCCGGTATGACGGTTCCAGGACCAAATATAGCTGAAGCACCATGCTTGTATAAATAATCATAGTCCTGCTCCGGTATGACGCCTCCTGCAATAATGACGATATCCTCCCGGCCAAGTTTTTTTAGTTCACTGGCCAATTGAGGCAACAATGTTTTATGCCCTCCGGCTAAAGAACTCATCCCAATGACATGCACATCATTTTCAACTGCCTGTTTAGCAGATTCCTCCGGTGTTTGAAATAAAGGACCCATATCGACATCAAATCCAAGATCTGCATAAGCTGATGCAACAATTTTGGCCCCACGGTCATGACCGTCCTGACCCATTTTAGCAATTAATATTCGAGGACGGCGACCCTCATTAAGCAAAAATTCCTCTGTTAATTCTCTAACTTCATTGATTTTATCTAACTCCCGATAATGGGAACCATAGACTCCGCTGATTGTTCGGATAACAGCGCGGTGGCGACCCGATACCGCTTCTATCGCATCCGAGATTTCACCAAGAGTTGCTCTTGCAATTGCTGCCTCAACAGCCAATTCCAACAAATTTCCTTCGCCAGACTGTGCCGCTTTGGTCAATGCATTCAGTGTTTTTGTAACTTGTTCCTGATTACGCGTATCCTTAATCGTTTCGAGTCGTTTAATCTGCTGTTCGCGGACCTTTGAATTATCAATTTCAAGGATATCAAATTCTTCTTTTTCTTCTGTCCTGTATTGATTGATTCCAATCATGATTTCTTCACCGGAATCAATCTTTGCTTGCCGGCGTGCAGAAGCTTCCTCAATCCTCATCTTTGGAATACCGGATTCAATTGCTTTCGCCATGCCTCCAAGCTGTTCAATCTCTTCCAAATGTGCCCATGCTTTCTCAATTAAACGATTCGTTAAGGACTCGACATAATAGGAACCACCCCATGGATCAATAACATTTGTAATTCCGGTTTCCTCCTGTAAGAATAACTGCGTATTCCTGGCGATACTGGCTGAAAACTCTGTCGGCAGCGCAATCGCTTCATCGAAAGCATTTGTATGTAAGGATTGAGTATGCCCGAGTGCCGCTGCATGTGCCTCTATTAAAGTTCTGGCGATATTATTGAATGGATCTTGTTCAGCAAGGCTCCAACCAGATGTTTGCGAATGTGTTCTAAGTGCAAGCGATTTTTCATTTTTCGGATCAAATTGTTTCATAAGTTTTGACCATAAAAAGCGAGCCGCTCTTAGCTTAGCAACTTCCATAAAATAGTTCATACCGATACCCCAAAAAAACGATAAACGTGGGGCAAACGTATCAATAGGTATGCCCGCTTTCAATCCTGTTTTCACATACTCAATTCCATCAGCCAGTGTATAGGCAAGCTCCAAATCTGCAGGTGCTCCTGCCTCCTGCATATGATAGCCAGAGATTGATATACTATTAAATTTCGGCATATGAGCGGAGGTATACTCAAAGATATCGGCAATAATTTTCATAGACATAGCTGGTGGATAAATATACGTATTACGTACCATATATTCTTTTAAAATATCATTCTGTATCGTTCCGGTAAGCCGTGATGAATCTACTCCCTGTTCTTTTGCTGTAGCAATATAAAATGCCATTATCGGCAATACGGCCCCATTCATTGTCATCGAAACAGACATTTTCTCTAGTGGTATACCGGAAAATAGTATTTTCATGTCTTCTATCGAATCAATCGCAACTCCCGCTTTCCCAACATCCCCAACCACACGTGGGTGATCAGAATCATAGCCTCGATGAGTCGCTAAATCAAATGCAACCGATAGCCCTTTTTGTCCCATCTCCAAATTCCGTCTGTAAAAAGCATTTGATTCTTCAGCAGTAGAAAAGCCAGCATATTGGCGAACTGTCCATGGACGGTTTACATACATCGCTGCATATGGTCCCCGTGTAAAGGGAGCAATCCCCGGGAAGGACGGTACATGCTCCACCAGTTCTAAATCATCCCGATTATATAGAGACTTTAACGGTATTTGCTCATTTGTTTCAAAGTCAGGAATATCCGAACGTATATCTGCTGAATCTGAAACGAAATCCTCATGGACAGACTGCCAATCTATTTGTGAAAAATCCGGTTTTTTCATGCTTTTACCCCCTGCCTTGATGACAATACGGTTAATAGGTCAATCATATTTGTATGTCGGTCAATTTTCTTCCAATTAAGTTCCTTAATAGCCAAATCAAAATTCCCCACTGCATAAATATGCATATTGCTGTCTACTTTTAAATTGGATAATGGCGTATTCAAGTGATTCTCATCACCGCATATCAGGATATAGCTTCCCTGGCAACCTCTTATTATCTCTTCCAGCATTTCTTGATTTACTATTCCGGTTCGCTCTGTATAACTCAGCCCCCCTGCCGCCAATACTTCTTTTGAAAGATCAATATATGGCTTAGATTGAGAGACGCTGCCCAGCCCAATCACTATGATTCTTTGCTGTTGCTCCATCTCATTTCCCCAGGTCAAATTCATCGATCGAATAGCTTCAAATTCTGATGCTAAACGGATTGGTTTAAGCGGGAATATTTCTTTTTCACTCTTCTGAATGCTTTGCGTATCTATTAAATTCTGCGTGAGATCCGGTCGTTCTTCTTTTGGATTAGCATACACATTTGTACCCACCATCTTTTCCTTCCTAATAGCTACCGCTGATAATCTGTTTTTAGCTAGCTCTGCTAACTCTCCTTGTATTTGCCCCTTCTTTAACTCTGAAAGAATGCCGCCTTTTTTCTCCAGTTTAATAAACTGATCCCATGCCTGTTGACACAGTTCATCTGTTAAAGCCTCCAAATAGTAAGAACCCCCGCCTGGATCAGCTGTTTTCATTAACATGCTCTCTTCCCTAAGAATATGTGGAATGTTTCTTGCCAGGCGTTTTCCAAGAGAACTCTTTTCTCTTTGCAATTGATCGAATGGAATGACCGTGAGATACTGACAGTTCCCAATTACAGCTGCCAATGCTTCATTTGTTGTACGAAGGAGATTTACATAATGATCAAACCCGGTTTTATTTCTTAATGAGGTCTGTGCATGGATGTCCATTTTAAAGATGTTTTCCTGACCATATGACTTACCAACCGCAAACCAAAGCTTTCGCGCAGCTCGAAGTTTGGCAATTTGCATGAAAAAGGAGGAATCAATCGAGAATGAAAAAATTATTTTTTCTGCCGTTTCTTGTGCTGATAACCCTGCCTGCATGCCTTCAAATACATAATGTGCACCAAGTGATAATGAATACGCAATCTCTTTGACGGCATCTGCACCTGCTTCATGATAAGGCCTACTATTGACTAGAATTGTTTTTATTGTTGAGGAAGATAGATTCCAGTTCTTTATATAGTGAAACCAATCAGATAAGGCATTGTTTTCTTTAGTAGGTATAGACCCTCTTTCAGCCCATTCAGTAATTAAATCTCGTACCACTGCTCCTTGTTGATCAGATAGCCCGTTAACCTCAGCTAACTTTTCCATAATGATTCCCTGCCGGTTACCAGAACCAGCCTCTAGAAATAAAGGATAGTCCTCAATCGGCAAATCATTCAATAGTATGATAAGTTCTTCACTGCCCATTTTGTTTACATCAAAGGAAATCGTATTTTGCCCATTCTCCAATGCCTCGAGTATAGTTCCCTTAATATTGCTTCCTGTTGCCACTTGGCAAATTTTTAGCGGGTGATGCTGATAGCCATTTTCATAGATTCCTCTTGTATAAGGAGGTTTACCGGGTACTTCATCTTTTTCTGAATCCAGATTGTAAAGCGGTTTCAAAATAATTTTTTCAAACGTTTGAGTGTGTAATGTGTCCAGTTCTTTTCCCTTTAAAGATTTTAGAACTGCTTTTTCCCACTCCTCCACTGTTGTCTGTTGAAACCTATCATTCTTTGCATCCTTTATATTCATAGCTTGCTTTCTACTAAAAGAAAGCTCCCTCCCCTCGCCAATTAACGAAATAGTATGTTAATTAATCTTATCATGCAAATGACCTTTTTCTCCAATAAAAGGAAAAATAGTGCAAATCTCTTAAGTCCTTATTAAATCAATTCACCAATACTTCTCCATTAAAGTATTTGACCAGGTGGGTTGAAGAACTCTTTCTTTTGGCAAAAATTCTTTCATTACAGGCTTAATATCTATGATAGGGGTACAATCCAGAGCATCTAGCCCTTTAACAGTTAATACTCTCTGTTTAACTCCCACCAATTCAACGATTGTAACCCCAAGCTTATTCGGCCGATTCTTCCCTCTTTGTGCAAAGACGCCTACCTCGGGAAATTCTTTATTATTTCTGGGATGTCTGGCTTCATACTGAATATTTCTATCATCCACTTTGTCAAAATAAAAAATAATTTCTAAATGAGAGAATTCGTGTATACCTTTTAAAGACGATTGACTTATATTCTCAGCCAGTTCAATGGACGATACAATAGCACCCCAATCATCATCCACTATTTCTTTCCTGCTATTCTTCACAAATGCTATTGGTTCTATCAAATAGTGCATAGCTACATCTCCTTAATCAGACGTCAGTCACTCTATCATTTCTTCAACTCCGAGAAAAATTCCTTTAAAATAAAATGAAAAGAAAAACGTCGATGAATTCACAGGTGTATACAATGTCCATTTAATCCAGTAAATTATTTCTTGGGAAATGATTCAAGCAAATAAAAGAAGACACACATACTGTGTGCCCTCATGTTTTCTATTAATATAGCGGTGTATTTTCGCTTGTGATATGTTCCAGGATATCTTTCACTCGAGCCAAAAACCTTCCGCATACCAATCCATCAAGAACACGGTGATCTAGTGATAGACATAAATTGACCCGATCCCGGATAGCAATCATATTGCCGTGCATGACAACTGGTTTCTTGACAATTGACTCCACTTGCAAGATAGCGGCCTGTGGATGGTTTATAATTCCCATCGATTGGATGGATCCAAATGAACCAGTATTATTTACCGTAAAGGTACCGCCCTGCATATCCTCGGACTTTAATTTACCGGAACGGACCTTTTCAGCCAATTCATTAATTTCACGCGCGATCCCTTTAATTGTTTTTTCATCTGCATATTTAATAACCGGAACATACAACGCTTCATCCGTCGACACAGCAATCGAGATATTAATATCTTTTTTCCTGACAATTTTATCTCCAGCCCACATTGAATTCATTTCTGGAAACTCTTTTAATGCTTGAGCAACCGCTTTAACAAAAAAGGCAAAATAAGTTAGATTATAGCCTTCCTTTTGCCTAAATTCCTTCTTAAGTGAATCACGGTATTGAACGAGATTGGTTACATCCGCTTCCACCATTGTCCATGCATGCGGAATCTCATGTTTAGAACGCATCATATTTTGTGCAATAGCTTTCCTTATACCAGTTACAGGTATTTCTCGATCTCCACTTTCTATCTTCATATCACTGCCTGATGATTTTTGCTTTACACCCAAATCAGGCTCATACATCTGAGTATCCGCTTTCGGTTCAGCATTTTCAATGTTAACTTGGGCCTTAGCAGCAGTGCCGCCCTCCACAGCTTTCAAAATGTCTTTACGAGTAATTCGACCGCCGGCTCCGCTTCCAGCCACGTTTTCGAGGTTAATCCCATGTTCCTGGGATAATTTTAATACGGCCGGAGAATAACGTGCCTTATTAGATTGGTCGGTCTGAATTAGCGATTCACTTTTTTCCTCAGAACGATTCTTTTCTTCCTTTGGTGCCTCTTCAGAACTATCAGGCTCTCCTGCTAGTTGGATACTGCACATGACTTCCCCGACAGGAAGTGTCTCTCCCTCTGCTGCAATCAAATCTTTAATTACTCCAGTAAAGGAAGATGGAACTTCGGCATTCACTTTATCCGTCATTACTTCAGCTATCGGGTCATATTTATTCACTCGGTCACCGGGCTTTACAAGCCAGCTCGAGATCGTCCCTTCTGTTACACTCTCCCCAAGCTGCGGCATTTTCATCTGTTCTATTGGCATTCGCTATTTATCTCCTTTCGCAATCAGTTTAAAATTCTGCTAATTCTCTCATGGCTTTTTCCACTTTTTCCGGGTTGACCATAAAATATTTTTCCATAGTTGGAGCATATGGCATCGCCGGAAGATCAGGACCTGCTAAACGTTTAATTGGTGCATCCAGCTCAAACAAGCAGTTCTCGGCAATGATCGCCGCCACCTCGCTTATTATGCTGCCTTCCTTCGTATCTTCCGTTATCAATAGCACTTTACCAGTTTTGGAGGAAGCCTCGATAATTGCTTCCTTATCGAGGGGATACACTGTCCTTAAATCTAAAACATGCACTGAGATTCCATCCTGAGCTAATTTTTCAGCAGCCTGAAGCGCAAAGTGAACACAAAGTCCATAAGTGATAACCGTAATATCATCTCCATCTCTTTTTACATCCGCTTTGCCTATCGGCAATACATAATCATCATTGGAGACTTCCCCTTTGATCAGACGGTACGCACGTTTATGCTCAAAGAAAAGTACAGGATCTTCATCACGTATTGCTGCTTTTAAAAGCCCTTTTGCGTCGTATGGTGTAGATGGCATAACAATTTTTAAACCAGGCTGGTTGGCAAAAATGGCCTCTACTGATTGTGAATGATATAAGGCACCGTGTACCCCACCACCGTAAGGAGCACGTATGACCATCGGACAATGCCAATCATTATTGGACCGATAGCGGATTTTGGCAGCCTCAGAAATGATTTGGTTTATTGCCGGCATAATAAAATCCGCAAATTGTATTTCTGCAATCGGTCGCATTCCATACATTGCAGCTCCGATTCCTACCCCCGCAATAGCAGATTCAGCCAAAGGCGTATCAATTACTCGATCTTCACTAAATTGCTCGTACAGCCCGTTTGTAGCCTTAAACACTCCTCCTTTTCTGCCAACATCTTCACCAAGGATAAAAACTTTTTCATCTCGTTCCATTTCTTCTTTCATCGCCATGGTTATTGCATCAATATATGAAATGACAGGCATGGTTTACTCTCCTTCCGTCTCAGCATATACAAACTTCAAAGCATCTTCTGCTTTTGCATACGGAGCATTTTCAGCGTAATCTGTTGCTTCATTTACGATTTTCATGACCCTTTTATTGATTTCTGTTTCTTTCTCTTCATCCAGAAGGTCAATTTCCTTTAAATACGCCCCAAATGTGAGAATCGGATCCTCCGTTTTTGCCTTTTCCACTTCATCTCGAGCACGGTAGCTTCGATCATCATCATCACTTGAGTGCGGAGTAAGCCGGTAGGATACAGTTTCAACCAAAGAAGGGCCTTCCCCGCGTCGGGCACGGTCAGCAGCCTCTTTAACAGCTTTATACACTTCGAGCGGATCATTGCCATCTACTGTGACACCAGGCATCCCATATCCAATAGCTCGGTCTGACACTTTTTCACAGGCTAATTGTTTTTCAATTGGTACCGAAATCGCATATTTATTATTTTCAACCATAAAAATAACAGGGAGTTTATGTACACCAGCAAAATTGGCACCTTCATGAAAATCTCCCTGATTTGATGAACCTTCACCAAAAGTTACAAATGTAACCAAATCTTTCTTTTCCATTTTTCCAGCCAATGCGATTCCGACTGCATGGGGAACTTGAGTGGTAACCGGCGATGATCCTGTTACAATTCGATTTTTCTTCTGACCAAAATGACCTGGCATCTGCCTGCCGCCGGAGTTTGGATCTTCCTGCTTGGCAAATCCTGAGAGCATCAACTCAGTTGGTGTCATACCAAATGTTAGAACTACCCCCATATCGCGATAGTAAGGCAGTACATAATCCTTTTCCCTATCAAGGGCAAAAGCTGCTCCAACCTGAGCTGCCTCCTGACCCTGACAGGAAATCACAAACGGAATTTTCCCAGAGCGATTTAACAGCCACATTCTTTCATCTATACGCCTTGCCATCAGCATTGTTTCATACATTTCCAATACCATTTCGTCCGTTAATCCCAGGACTTCATGCCTGTTTTTTGTCATTTAGTAAACCTCCTCTAAAGCCTTGCTCAAATTTTTACGAATGAATCGCTTTTCCATCAACAGCCAGAGCTGCTTCTCCAATCACTTCAGACAATGAAGGATGCGGATGAATAGTATGAGCAACCTCCCAAGCTGAAGCATTTAATACAAGGGCCAAGCCTGCCTCAGAAATCATATCTGTTACATGCGGGCCAATCATATGTACACCTAATAAATCATCCGTTTCTTCATCAGAAATCATTTTCACAAAACCGTCTGACTCTCCGAAGACCAATGCCTTTCCAATTGCTTTGAACGGGAATTTTCCGACCTTGACCTTATGACCGCGCTGAATAGCTTCATCTTCTGTGATTCCTACACTTGCTGCCTCAGGACTACTATATATGCATCTGGAAATAAAATCGTATTGGATAGGATGTGGACTTTGGTTAGCTATATGCTCCACTGCAGTGATTCCTTCATGGCTTGCGACATGAGCCAGTTGCATGCCTCCAATCACATCACCAATGGCATAGATATGCGATTCCTTTGTTTGATAAAACTCATTAACAGCTATTACGCCGTTATCAATTTGTATATCGGTGTTTTGAAGACCAATCCCTTCAACATTTGCCTGGCGACCAACCGATACAAGAATTTTTTCAGCCTTATATTCCTTCTTTTCTCCGTTTAATTCTGCGGATATGGATACGCCCTGTCCTGTTTGCAGCGTTTCTGGCATTACTTTTGCTTTAGTAACGATCCTAATACCTTTTTTCTTTAAGATCCTTTGCATCTCTTTCGAAATATCTCGGTCTTCTGTTGGTATAAGACGATCTGCGTATTCCAGTATAGTTACCTCCACTCCAAAATCAGCCATCATCGATGCCCATTCTACTCCAATAACTCCTCCTCCGATAACAAGCAAGGAAGATGGCAGTTCGGATAGCTGTAAAGCTTCATCTGATGTTATTACGGATTCACCGTCAATTTTTAAACCCGGCAAGGATTTTGGTCTTGAACCCGTTGCAATAATTACATTTTTTGGAATTAACATCTCATTTTCCGTTCCATTATTCATCTCAACTGAAATGGTCCCTGGCATTGGCGAAAATATGGATGGTCCAAGAATGCGTCCATACCCTTCATATAAATCGATTTTTCCTTGTTTGATTAGATGTTGCACACCTTTATGGAGCTGTTCAACGATTCTTTCTTTTCTTTCCTGTGCCTTTAGAAAATTTAGACGAGGTTCGGATACTTCCACGCCAAACTCTCCTGCATGTTTGATAGTTTGGTAGACCTCTGCACTGCGTAAAAGTGCTTTTGACGGTATGCATCCAGCATGGAGACAGGTTCCGCCTAGCTTGCCCTTTTCAACAATAGCTGTTTTCAAACCTAACTGGGAGCCTCTTATGGCTGCTACATAGCCGCCTGTGCCGCCGCCCAAAATGACCAAATCATAATCAGTTGCCATTTAAAATCCACATCCTAACATCTATATTCAGTACTTAATATTTAAGAGATACACACTTTCTCATATAACTCCATCCTTATTCTACTGGTCTTACCACATGGTCAGAGATTATTAAGTTAAACCCCTTTCGCAAACCAGAAATGAGCCTGATTAGAGAACAAGAGTCCGCAAGTTTACACGTATACGGACTCTTCATTCTCAGGTGACTCTAACGGCGACGATTTAGTATATGGCGGCCGTTTAATAAAAACTGGCTTCTGGATTGTTTTAATTTTTCAATTCTCTCCTCAGCCATTCGGTCCGCTGCAACATAGGTCGGAATTCCGTCTCTTTTAGCAATCTCTATGACTCTTTCAATATTGCTATATATACCCTCTACTTTTTTCAATGCCCGATCCTTGTTATAGCCATATAACTCATCTGCGACATTAATAACCCCACCGGCATTAATCACATAATCAGGTGCGTAAACGATACCCATTTCATGAATGGCATCTCCATGACGAGTTTCCTTTAATTGATTATTAGCTGCACCCGCAATTACTCTTGCTTTGATTCGCGTAATAGTTTCATCATTTATAGTTGCACCGAGCGCACAAGGTGCATAGATATCACAATCGACACTATATATATCTTCAGGATCCACTGCTTTTGCTCCAAAATCCTCCACAGCACGATTCACTGATTCTTTATTAATATCTGTCACTATTAATTGTGCACCCTCTTCATGTAGATGCTTACAAAGATTATAGGCCACGTTTCCTACTCCCTGGATAGCAATTACTTTTCCTTCCAGCGAATCTGTGCCAAATGCTTCTTTTGCTGCTGCTTTCATTCCTCTGTACACGCCATAAGCAGTGACAGGGGATGGATTTCCTGATGAACCAAAAGCAGGTGAAATACCCGTTACATAGTCCGTTTCCTCATGAATTATATCCATATCAGCCACTGTTGTTCCAACATCCTCAGCCGTAATATATCTTCCATTCAACCCTTGAATATAACGCCCAAATGCACGGAACATTTCTTCATTTTTATCTTTACGCGGGTCACCGATAATAACGGTTTTACCTCCGCCAAGATTCAGGCCGGCAGCTGCATTTTTATACGTCATTCCCTTCGCTAATCGAAGAGCGTCCTCTATTGCAGCATCCTCTGTATCATATGTCCACATTCTTGTGCCGCCAAGCGCAGGTCCGAGGGTTGTATCATGTATGGCAATAATAGCTTTTAAACCAGATTGTTTATCCTGTACAAACAGCAATTGTTCATAATCATATTGCTCCATATATTTAAAAATTTCCATTTTTCATTTCCCCTCTCTATCTTCGGTCTAACCTTTACTTTTTACTGACCTTTCACACTTTAAGATTTAAAATGAAGTTATTTGGCTTTTTAGGTCCTTTTAGGGTGTAATTCTAAATCGTGCTTGAACTTGCCTCCTCTGCAGACTTGTTATGAACAGCATAGCTGCTGTAAAACTCAAGCCATACCATCTTGGCCCCTTGTTTTGGTTCACCCACAGTCTTTAGATGCAAGAATCGTGCCAACATGAATTTTGTTGAGTAATCGACCTTTTTAGAAGAATCCTTTTTTCATAGAACCTGCAAAAATTTGCACACACGAAAAATTCTGCATGCAAGTTTATTCAAGACTAAACTTTTGCAATTTATAATAAAAATTACGAATGGACAAACCCAGATCACGGCTGGCAGCAGTTTTATTCCCATTATGCTTTTCTAAAGAACGCATAATAATGCTTTTCTCCACTTCATCCAATTGATCCGCTAAACTTTGTTTATCATTTATTGTTGATCTTTTTTCGATTGTATGGTTAGGAGAACCTTCTGCAGCCTTCAATAATTTTTCAGGTAAATGCCTCTTTTGTATAATTTTTTCATGCTGATCCATAAAAATTATGGCTCTCCCTAATATATTCTCTATTTCCCTTACATTTCCAGTCCAATCATATTCCTGAAGCATGATGAGTGCCTCACCGCTTATATCCTCAATACTTCGGCCATACTCCAAATTCAACTTTTTGATTAAGTGGACGCATAATGGGGGAATATCTTCCTTACGTTCCCTTAAAGGCTCAATATATATAGGCATTCTGTTAATTCGGTAATATAAATCTTCTCTGAAGTTTCCTTTTGCAATCGCTTTCTCAAGATTGACATTGGTCGCTGTTATCACACGCACATCAATGGAAATAGGCTTGGTTCCTCCTACACGAACTATTTCATTCTCCTGCAAAACGCGAAGAAGCTTCGCCTGCATATTTTGAGAAAGCTCACCAATTTCATCAAGAAATATGCTGCCATTATTGGCTTCTTCAAACAGTCCTCGTTTACCGCCACGCTTTGCACCTGAAAAAGCTCCATCTTCGTAGCCAAATAACTCACTCTCTAAAAGCGACTCCGATATCGCTGCGCAATTCACGCGGATGAATTTATTATATTTTCGATCACTGGCATTATGGATTGCATGGGCGAATAGTTCCTTGCCTGTACCCGATTCACCCCTCAATAATACGGTAACTGGCGTACGGGCGCATAAACGGGCCTGCTCCAATGCCAATTTCATCTCTTTAGATTGGCCAATAATATCGTCAAATGTATATTTAGCTTCTAGATTACGAATGATTTGTCTCGCCCTTTTCAATTCCTGTGTCAGGCTTTGTATTTCAGAAAGGTCATGAATGACGCCAACGCTTCCCTTCAAATAACCATTCACCATAATCGGTGCTACATTAACCACCACATCCCGGTTCGATGCCCCCACCTTCATTCGTACGCCTCGGACAGGTTTTTTTGTTTTCAAAACCTGCATATGCATACTTTTACCTTCTGTAATATCTGCCGTAGCAGGTTTGCCCAGGACATCCTCTTCGGTCAACCCGGTAATTCTGGTATACGCAGGATTAATTAAGATTCCATTCCCATCCTCATCCACTACAGTTATGGCATCTTCACTCGAATGAATAATAGCTTCGAGCATGTTTTGAATATGCTTTAAATTTGTAATTTCCTCTGCTAAGCTTGTAAATTCCGTGATTCCTTTGAAAACGGCCAAAGCTCCCAGTAAACCGCCTTCTTCATTCTTGATAGGCATTCTGGTTGTTACCACATCTAAATTTTTATCCAAATGAGCCCGTTGATTGCTCTCCGTTTTTCTTGTTTTGAGGATTTCAGGAAGACGGGACGCAGGAATAACTCTATGTATGTGCTGACCGATTGCTTGTTTTCTGGGGACACCCGTAATCGTTGCTGCAGCCTGATTAAAAAAGATTATTTTCTCTTCTGTATTTATAAGTACCATCCCGTTATCGGTCGCATTCAAAACTAATTCATGTAAATAAGCCTCTTCTTTCGACTTCCTGATTAAACTTTCTTTCTCTTGAATCAGATTGGCTAACAGAAAGGCAATCTGCCCGTGAACTAAAAGAGTGTGATTACTTTTATGGCGGGCTATATCCTGGTAAACTTGCTCATCCCCTGTCACTTCAAAAATGATATCCGAGCCATCAGTGATAAAATCTACCCAATCACTACCTGTTTTTATATGATTTTGTTCAGCTAATTGAAGTCCCACTGCACTCGAATGACGATCCACCACTCCTATAACCTGATAATCCTTTGCCTCAAGTAAGATTTTTAAAATGGATAGCCCTCCAGTGCCCGCCCCAATAATCAAAACTGTTTGCAAGGCAATCTCCTCCTTTTGAAGTGAGGGTACAGAATAGTGCAAATTTTTTCATTGTTTCCTCTATCATAAGTTATTTGAATAAACTTGACAAATTTTCTATATTTTATAAAGTTGAAGATAGAAATACACTTAATCAGGACGTGATGAATTGCAACGGATAATCGCCTTTGCGCTTTTATTGATTCCGGGCCTTCTAACCGCACTCGGAATTAAATGGATGAGAGACATGATTTTTGGCAGACTCAGCCCAATGCTACCTGCCCTTTGGGTACAATTTTTATTAGGTTTACTATTATTTATTGGCGGACTTTCTTTTATTGCCGGATTCGTGTTTTATCGCGATCGAAAACGTAATAAAGTTCAAAATCGATTTAGTGAGAAACCTGTCCGTAAATGAATTTCAGGTGATCCTTACAGGCATACAACCATTAAGTTTTGCAAGGGCGCCAATAGAAGTACCAATTTTGAAGACCAGATCCTACATGATTTGGTCTTTTTTTATGACACATATTTAAAAGAGTTGGTAATTGAAATGTTATTTAAATTAATCGCTATATGAGGATAAGGCAGGAGGTGAGGGAATTATAAAAGGATTTGTTCGTAACCTTGGTACTTATGACTAAAGAAGGAGACAGCTTTTATTGGCTGTCTCCTTAATTGACCTAATTTCGCAATTAGTTCTAAAAGATGTAAAACTATTTTATTTAATGGCTGAACTTCCAGTAAACTTTATGAAATCCTTTTCAAATTATATAAACTAACAGCGTGAATAATATAGGTTCCAGTTAATAAGAACCATATAGCCATTTTGTAACCATCAAAAGAAAATGGTGTTATAAATTCATCAATTAAAAAAATAAAGAACCATCCTAATATGAATATCGGGAAAGCAATTGAGTAAGATGTGTTTAATATACCCTTCCCTCTCTCATCCTTACTCTCGTCTCCAAATTGGAATTTCACACTAAAGAACACAGAACCAAAAAAGATCAATATATACGCGATTATAGCGATAAGCAGAAACACTGCCATTATAACCCCTCCCCTTTTTTTCTATACTGGAATACTTCATTAATCCCAACATTAAAAGCTTCTGCAATATCAAAGGCTAGCACTAATGACGGGGTATAGTTACCTTTTTCTATCGAAATAATTGTCTGTCTGCTAACCCCTGCGCTTTTAGCTAAATCCTGTTGAGTCATTTTTCGTTCGGCTCTTAGAATACGAATTCTATTTGATAATAAATATCCCTCTCCTCCCACACAAGCCCTCCTTTGTAAATATTTGTTAAGTTAATTGTAAAACTAATTTTACCAAAAGTAAAGTTTGTTTTACAAATTAGTTTAAAATTGGTAACCTCATTCCACTCTTCTAACCGTTAGCTGAAAAAGTATATATTCGTTTTCCATTTCCGAAATACCTTTTTTCATACTAAAAAACGAACGTATACAATACGTTCGTCTGTTATAATGCTATTCACGAAACACGATTCCACGCTTCGACTATATCACGATTAGAAAGGCTCCAACCAAAAGATATCCTATTGCTATATCCTACTTTAGTTGATCTATTTATGTACGCATATATCTAATTTTAAACCAAAGGCTGCCCATTTTAGTCTACTTATATGATCTGCCTTCTTGCAAATACTTTTGGTAGGCCTCTTTTACTTTATCTTTTCTTGGCTCATCTTTTAAAAGATAATTATGTACCTTAGTTATAAGGTATAAGCTTCTGACAAGACATCCTAATACTATTCCCAAAACAATTATACCGCCATATAAGTAGCCAAATATCGCAAAGGTAAAATACCCTATAACTATGCAGCCGACGATACAGAGTAACACTAACAATTCATCATCCCCTATTTATCTATATGGATAAATATACCACGAAAATGGATAAGTTCAGATGAAATTATTGATATTGATTCCTGAGCTGAATCGCTTTATCTGGGTCATCCGTAATAAATGCAGTGCATCCCACCTTAAATAATCGCTTCATATCTGCTTTGCGGTTCACCGTATAAGGCCTGACTGCAATCCCAGCTTTCATAGATTCCTCAATGATTTCATTAGGTGCTGCTTTGTATTTTGGATGAATCCCTTTCGCTTTTATCGAGCTTGCATAAATCCAGGGCATATATAGCCCATCTGAGTATAATGGCGCTGTTTCAATCTCAGGAGCCAATCGATGACAATAGACCATACTATAGTGATTAAACGAGGACAAAACCGTCCTCTCTTCCATGTCATACTCACGAATCATTTCAATCACTTTTTCTTCCATGCCTGGATAGGGAAATACCCCATTTTTTAATTCAATGTTCAATAGTAAATCATTTGTAGCCAACCACTCCATAACTTCCCGAAGAGTAGGTATACTAGCAAATTCTACAGTTTTGGAGTTATTGGCAGCATTGAGCTTTTTAATCTCTGCAAGAGTAAAATCACGAACATTACCTTCTGAGTCTGTCGTACGGTCAACCGTTAGATCATGGATGACAACAAGCTCACCATCTTCCGTTAATTGTACATCCAATTCAATCCCATCTGCACCTGCATTAAAGGCTTCGATAAAAGAAATCATCGTGTTTTCCGGATACACAGCAGCATATCCTCTATGTCCAAATATTAATGTCAATATTCATACCTCCGTTCAAAACATATAAATTCCTATTCCCTATATCAGTTTATTTCATGCATCTATTTTATAGGACAGGATTTAGAATACAAACTAACAAAACCGGAGGAAGTAGGATATTTTCTCTGGAGGTAATTATTAAACAGTATTCCCGTAAAGGTAGCTGTTCTTTCATTTTCGAGTCTCACAAGATTAGGAAAATCTGCAAGGCATAAAGCTAGGGGAGTACATGAAGAAGGGGTTAAAACAAAACGGGTAAACTTTTGTAGCTAATATGTGGTATTTAATCCAGATTAAAGGTCAGATGATTAGAAAGAAAAGAAGTATCCATGCAAATTTCATTTCACAGATACCTCTTTATGATAATAAACCAGACAGTTGGTACATAAGGTTTATTAATTAATCGCGTCGCACCACTAAGGGTTAGATCACAAGTACGTCAATTACATATGATTAAGATGCTTTATGTTCGAGTCGAAGCTTATCAGCGACCATTGCAATAAACTCACTGTTTGTCGGTTTCGCTTTCGTCATACTGACTGTGTATCCAAATAATGAGGAGATGGATTCAATGTTTCCTCTGCTCCATGCGACCTCAATTGCATGTCGAATAGCACGTTCTACACGGCTCGCAGTAGTGTTGAATTTTTTCGCAATATCCGGATAAAGGACTTTAGTAATCGAACCAAGCAGTTCAATGTCGTTATAAACCATAGAAATTGCTTCACGTAAATACATATAGCCTTTAATATGCGCAGGTACCCCAATCTCGTGGATAATGCTAGTGATACTTGCATCAAGGTTTAGAGGCTTAGATTCCGATGGCTGACGCGGTGTATATGTGCTCGTTCTCGCTATGCCAGCACCCTTTTCACCTGTCTGTCTAATATGATTGACAAGGTTATCCATATCAAATGGTTTAAGTATAAAATATGACGCTCCTAGTTCAACCGCTTTTTTCGTAACATCTTCCTGGCCAAAAGCAGTTAACATGATGACATTCGGAACACTCGTTCCTTTTTGAGAATCTTTAATTCGCTCCAAAACGGCCAGACCATCCAAATGCGGCATGATAATATCAAGTACTAAAACATCCGGCGTTTGCTGTTCAAGCATGCTTAAACAATCCTGTCCATTATGGGCAACCCCTGTAATCTCCATATCCGGCTGTTCTGATATATACTCTTCCAATAAAGCAACAAGTTCACGATTGTCATCAACGACACATACTTTTATTTTTTTCAACCAGATATCCTCCTCAGACATTTCCTTTATTTTCTATCATTTCTAATCTTTATTCTAACCGAGAAATTCGACATTGCAATATAAAAAGCATTGAAAAAATGAAAAATACTTAAAATTATATATTAATACAAGTTTTGCTCCTGAATCCTCTTTATTTCGACTGTTTTCGTCTTAACATGCAAATAATATTATTCAATTGTCGAAAAATCTCCACTCTACTCCCCATTATACTACCAATAAAAGGAAAAAGCAGGCTGAATTACCCTGCTTTTTGATCCTTTTGATAGATATTAATACCTGCTTCATTGAGCATCCATTCAATATGAACTCCGTATCCGCTTGTTGGGTCGTTGACAAAAACATGCGTGACTGCGCCAATAACCTTCCCTTTTTGTATAATTGGACTCCCACTCATTCCTTGCACAATCCCGCCAGTTTTGCTTAATAAATCTTTATCGGTAACCTTCAAAACCATTCCTTTAGTTGCCGGAAATTTTTGCGGAATAGTACTGA
>NZ_JBZAJC010000006.1:0-212011 GCF_058215915.1 Pradoshia sp. Z3_51
GCCAGGATCAAACTCTCCGAAAGATGTTTGATCTAGCTAAATTTTAAAGCAAATTGACGAGATTTTAAAAATCTCTTTTTTAGACTTGCTTGGCGTTTCGTTTTGTTTAGTTTTCAAAGAACAATCTGTATGTCGTGTTAGCGACTTTTATATTATATCAAGATAACTTTTCTTTGTCAACAACTTTTTTTAAAAGTTTTTTTGACTTATTTTAACTTGTTATCTCGTTCGCGTTAGCGACTTTTATATTATATCAGAATAACTTATTTTCGTCAACAACTTTTTTAAAGTTTTTTTAACGAATGTTCAACGAAGTGAACGATAGTTAATATATCATGGACAACTATTAGGATGCAAGTACTTTTTTACTTTTTTTCGCTTTTTTATATTATTTCTACATAACATCATAAAAATCACATATATCCAATACATTGACATACAACTCTTCATTAAGATTAGCAGTGTTCGTTTGCCTAACCATCCTGATCACTAAGCACGCCCTTTAATGTTCATAAGAATAAATTCCTTCAACAATACACTAAAAATCGGAAAAAGTTCAACACCAATTATATTTAAAAAAAACAGAGACATCCTTCTTGGATGCCCTACAATGCAATTAATAGTTAACTTCGCTATTCTCTATTGCGTCTCTTCTTCTATTCATTAATATAAATAAAGATAACCCCACCAATACTAATGATGCACCAAACAATTGTATAGCCGATAGGCTTTCATTAAATAAAAAGTACGCCAATACTGCCGCACCTATTGGTTCAAATAATATAGCCATCGATATTTTTGTTGCACTAACCCATTCAATTGCCCAATTAAAAAGTGAATGCCCCAACAATGTAGGAATGATTGCAAGCAAGATAAATAGGTACCACTCTTTTTTAGGATAATCGAATAACTCCTGGCCGCTCCCCAATACATAGATCAATAATATAATTGCGCTAATACCGTATACAATAAAAGTGTAAGCAGTTAACCCCATTCTTTTACGTACCATTTGTCCAATCAAGAAATAAGCTGTTGCAAGAGCACAAGCTACTAAGGCAAGTACATCTCCGAACAAAGCTCCCTTATTATGCGAAAAATCGCTGGCACTAATCAATATACTGCCTGAAATCGCCACAATAATACTTACGACTCCACCGATAGATACTCGTTCCTTAAATAAAAAATAGGTACCTAAAAAAGCAAATATAGGCTGCATTGTGACTAGGACAGTTGAATTAGCCACTGAAGTATACCGAAGAGACTCAAACCAAAAAATAAAATGAAAAGCAAGAAACGCTCCGGCCGCTGCACATAATACCCAATCTTTTTTATTAATCCTTCCTATCTCTTTAACAGCCTCCCTACAAAAGTACGGAATTAGAATTAAACAGGAAAATAACATGCGGTAAAAAGCAATGACTCCAGACTCGGCTTCCGAATAGCGAACAAGTATCGCTGAGAAGGATACAGCAATCACTCCTACAACAATGGCAAGATAAGGTTTAAAAAGTGACTGAGTCATATATTATTCCACCCTTTAACTGTAATTTAAACAAATAAATATTCATAATTCATAATTCTGGAACAGATCCGTCTCATATTCTATTCTATATAGAAGAACTTATAAAGGCAGGTTAGCAATATGGATTTCTCAATTGATATACAGATGATTATTAAATTATGCATATCAGCAGTATTAGGGCTTATCATAGGACTGGAACGGGAAATCAAAAGAAAACCTGTTGGTCTGAAAACATCTCTAGTAATCTCAATCGTTAGTTGTTTATTAACTATTGTCTCTATTGAATCTGCATATAATGCAAAAGGATCAGCATATGGAGTCACAGTAACAATGGATCCGCTCCGTCTTGCAGCCCAGATAGTATCCGGAATTGGTTTTATTGGAGCTGGCGTTATATTAAGGAGAGGCAATGACAGTATATCTGGTTTAACTACTGCAGCATTAATTTGGGGAGCAGGCGGAATAGGGATTACAGTAGGTGCAGGTTTTTATATGGAAGCAATAGCAGGTGTAGTTTTGTTAATCATCAGCGTTGAATTGCTGCCCATGTTATTTAATTATATTGGGCCAAAAAAGTTTAGAGAAAAAGAGTTAAACCTCCAGTTAATTATTGCAGAAAAAGACAGTATAGCGCCAATTATAAATTTAATTGAACAAAAAGAGATTTCAATTAAGTCTGTTCGCATAAAAGATCTGACTAACAGTCATCAAATTCGTTTAAGAACCACAATAGACAGCAAAAGGCTAATTACAGATGTTTATTATTCCGTTTCTTCTATCGATGGAGTCATGAGCATTGAAATTGAAAATGCATAATCAATAGGAGCAGGAAAGAAGCATAGGCAGTTTCTTTCCTACTCATTTTTACCCTGCATTATAGCTTGGTTAAGTTAGAAGATTCAGCAAAAATACTTCATACAAGATTGACATTCGTATTAAATTAGTTAAAATAAGGTTGTACATAATTTTATTACTTATTATGGGGCTATAGTTCAGCGGGAGAATGCTTCGCTGGCAGCGAAGAGGTCAGGGGTTCGAATCCCCTTAGCTCCATACCGGAAAACCCTTGTATATCAAGGGTTTTTTCTTTTTTTACAGGAGACATCTATGCAAAGAATCGGTTGAGTTGCACAACTAGTGCACAATTTGTTAACTAGGCGTTTGACCTTAGAACTTCAAAGCGGACCTCCATAACAATTATGAGTGAAGATGTACTACTGTATAGTTAGAATTTATTATGTTATTTTCTATTACAGCCATAATGATCAGCGAGTACATTTCCATTCCCCCCAAATAGCATAAAAAACAATTAATAATGATTTGTTAAGGAGCTACAGTCGTTGCTCCTTTTTCTTCTGCTTGAAAGAAGGTTTCTGAGAGTCAAATTCAGAATACAGGTTTTAACTCCTAAGACTTTCTAAGCACTTAAAAAAAGACCTTAATTTAAGTTAAGGTCTAAAATTACATATCCATATCCTCATTTATAAACAATTCATCTACTGTTGTATCTAATACTGCAGCTATACTAAAAGCCAATTGTAATGTAGGGTCATATTTATCGTTTTCAATCGCATTTATCGTTTGTCGTGATACATTGCAAAGTTTAGCAAGTTCTTCTTGAGATAGCTTTGCTGATTTTCTTAATTCTCTAATATGATTTTTCAACTTAACCACCATATTTCTTTTTGCAAAATAGTAGTGAGATTAAATACACTAAAGAAATACCTATAAGAGCAGTAAATGGATTTATGCCTTCGTAAGTGTTGTCTGTCCAGAAAGTTACATAAATAGATTCAACAAGATTAATCAATAAATATCCAATAACACCTGCAAATGCAAACGACTGAGCTTTCATCTTAATAAAATCTTTTCTTTCATCACCCAGTTGAGGTAATGACACAAGAGTAACGATGATGAGTAAAACACAAATTGCTAAAATCACAAACAACAGCAAGATAGCTAACCAATCCATTAATGACAGCTCCTTTGAAAATGTAAAAACCTTTTGACATTTTTATTGTATCCATACTCATCATAAATGTCAAAAAGTTTTTACATATCGGACTTCTAAATAATATAAATTATTCAAAGGCAGTAATCTAATGTATCTCACTTCTATAGGTTAACTCCCTGCTATCATCATCACTCTTGCAGTTGTATTAAAATCAAATCCACTATCTCGGTATGTGTTAAATGACCTGTTACTTTCACTTCATTTTCCACTTCCAAATAATCATTTGGGGTCCACCATTTTCGTAAAGCATCTACACCGAACTCTTCCTTTTTATCACGTGAGAGATGACGTTTTACCGTTTCTTCGAATGACAAGTCAAAATAAAAGATATATGCCTTTCCGCCATAGAACTGGATTAAGTCATTTAGCATTTGACCATAGCGACTTTTATTCAGAATTCCTTCAACAATGGTGTGTTCACATCTCCCTTTCCCATACTCAGCAATTTGACGAATCAAATCAATCGAAAGATTTCCTTCTCTATCCTGAACCTTCAACATCTCACGCCGAACATTATCTTGAGAAACTAACAGGGTACCTTTTCCTAACTGATCTTGAATGCTTTTAGCAATGGTTGTTTTTCCACTTCCGGAGTTTCCTCTTAGAATAATTAAGTTTGATTCCATCAATCCCATTCCCTATTATGTTTTTTATTTCTCTATAAGCCTCTTATGAAAATAATAATTCGGTATGATTAATCATTTTCCTTTTTATCATCTAAGTAAAAAAGTCGCCTCCTATAAATTAGGAAAGCGACTTTATGTCTCTACTGCTTAAACGGTCTTTTAAATTTAGATCAAAATCCTTACTTAAGTGAATATGTATAGTCTTTAGATACTCTGAACGAAGCTCACTATTAAATAAACAGCAATACAAACCACAATACTTTGTAAGTAAAGGCCTGCTTCCTTCTTTGCAGATTCATCTTTACTATTTTGATTTTTCACGGAACGTACGGAACCATAAAGAATACCTGCAATAACAGCAATTATTAAGGGAACTGTATTCATAGCATCTGCCTCCTTTGTGATTATTCTAACATAGAAGTTTTTCTTATATTATCTATAATGCTTTTGTGTATCAAATCTATTTACTATCCATAAAATAAGTATTACATTAGTTAATTTACCAAAATCTTCAGTATATATTTTTCGGTGAATATTTAGATACTACCTATTAAATTTGTTACGTTAATAAAAGATTAATTACATCTCAGGGGGTTCATAATGAAAAGTGGTAAACTGCTCTTTCTATTAGTATTGAGTATTATGCTGGTTGCTTGCTCATCAAAGGATGAGGAAAATAAAAATTCCGATAATGTGGATGTCAATAAGGGAATGGTAAATGTTGAAGTGACATTACCTGCATCATTTTTTGAAGACACAGATATGGTGAAACTAAAGAAAGAGGCTAAAGAGGACGGGGTAAAAGAAGTAATTGTAAATAATGATGGATCGGTTACATATAAAATGTCCAAATCTAAGCATAAGGAAATGCTGAAAGAGATGGGAGATACAATAGACACTTCCATTAAAGAAATAGAAGCCGATGAAGACTTTCCTTCAATTAAAAAGATAGAACACAATAAATCATTTACAGAGTATACGATTAAAATGGATCAGGAGCTTTATGAAAACAGCAGTATGGACGGATTTGCCTTCTTCAATTTAGCTTATCAATCACTGTACTATCAATTATTTAATGGTGTAAATGAAGATGATTATAAGGTTACCTTCCAGCTAAAGAACGAAGAAACCTCCAAAACATTTGATACCATCGTTTATCCGGATGATATCCAAACAGATGAGAATAAAACAGAAGAGAATAAGTAAGCCAATTTTAAGCTGTCTTCCCGATGAAGGCAGCTCTTTTCATGAATGAATAGTATTTCCACTATACAAATTCTGCTTTTCGTAAAACAATTCAATTGGTTCCCTCTCTTATACTATTTCCTCTTCGGAGCAATTTATTTTAAAAAAATTCCATCTCGATAAAACACCGAGAATCTTCAGTTAAGGGGAGATAATAACTTATTTTTAAAGAAGGTATAAATAGCCTTTCCCCAGATTTGAATACAATTGATTAATTATCTTTCTTCACTTTTATGACCTACTGCTTGCTCTTCCATAAGCTTTTTATAGAAAATCAGTGTTGTATTCTCATTTAATTTTCGGAGTTCACCGGTATTTATATAACCCATTTTTTCATATAGATGACAATTCCGTTCTTCTTCTTTTATCGTGGCCAGTTCCCAGCTTTTTGCTTTGCAATAATAATCTTCAATGATTTTTATTGTTTCCTGTGCAATTCCCATCCCCTGATATTCAGGTAAAATGAACATGGGACTGATTTTATATTCTTCGGTCCCCTCTCTCCACAGAATATTAATGGCTCCAACTAGCTGTTTATTGAACATAATTTTATAAAATACACCATTAGGATTGTTTAATCGTAGGATCAGCCGATCTACTTTTTCATTTGCAGGATTCGTATCGTAATCCTTATATTTTTCTAATAAAGGCATGAACGATTTGCGTTGGATGGCAAATAAAACTGCTGCATCCTTTTCATCTGCCTTGAGCAATTCAATACTCAAATTATCACTCTCCACTTGCTTCTAATTATTTAGATATGTATCCTGCCACGCTCTTTTCCTACGCCCTTTGTCTCAGCAAAAACGCACTTCTTCATTTATTTCGAATACGATGATAAAAAACGGAAGGGACTGTAAGAATGGAATCTGAAAATGACTTAAATATATTGGATTTCGCCCTCCCGCTGCTGGATATTATTGTGATTATGCTGACAGACGAAAATCCTGTAAACGGGGTCATCCTTTTAGTGCTATTAAAAGCCGTAACAAACGATCCTTTAATGGAAATATTGTTTATGATATTAGCCATTGTTCTATGGGCTGCCCGACAGAGTGAAGAAGATTGAACTGTTTTTTAATATAAGACAGGCTATCTTGATTCCCACGTTCATCATAGGCTTAAATAACAAAATAATATTCTTGACTGCAAACTTGAAAAAGGCGCTATGTTGTTTAGCCCTTTTTCTTCATATTTAGGTAACATGGTTATGCAGTAATACTACTACACTTTTATAAATATGGGATGGCGTTGATCGGCATGATTATCTAGCCCAAAATGGAACAGATGAAATAAAAACACGGATTTTATTAAATCTAAGTGTTTTTATAGGAGTATCATATAGTGAAACGACCGACTGCCTCTCACAATTGTTACATACTTTCCGATTTTATTTTCTTGGTGGTAGGGTTTATATAGGATTGATAGGATTTCCAGTAAACAAAAGCAACAAGAATAGATCCGCCTATGGCATTCCCCAAAAAGACAGGTACAAAGTTATTAAAATAATCCATCCAGGTAAAATAACCTTCAAATATTGCTGCCGGAATCACAAACATATTCGCTACTACGTGCTGAAAGCCAATTGCTACAAATGCCATGATTGGAAACCATATCCCTGCTATTTTTCCTGCGATATCGTTTGCACTGTATGAAAGCCAAACACCTAATGCCACAAGCCAGTTACAACCAACACCTGAAATAAGAGCCGGCCAAAAATCAACATCTATTTTATGAGCAGCCACGTCCACCGTTTTTTCGAGAAAGACACCGCTGGCTGTAAACTCTCCTAAGTGGCCAAAGAAATAAGCTACAAAAATAGCACCTGCGAAGTTGCTAATCGTAATCCAAAACCAATTGTGAACTAATCGTGAGAAAGGAATCCGTTTGGCAAGCCAGGCCATTGGCACTGCCATCATATTACCAGTCAATAATTCTCCGCCTGCAATTAAAATTAAAATAAGTCCAAGTGGGAAAACAGATGCACCAATAAATGTTCCAAAGGTCCCCCAGTCTTCAGGCAAGCTTGCGGTTACTCGGATATATAGTAAATAACCCACAGATATATAAGCACCGCCCAAAAATCCCAATAGTAATAAATTTGTTAAAGGTAAACTGGTCTTCTTCACACCTGCTTCTACTGCTGCTATGGCAATTTCCTGTGGAGTTTTGAAACTCATGTATGTTCTCTCCAATCTATGTAATACGTCTTCCACATCATCATATGGAAATAATTATCAATCTATCCAAGTTTATTATATTCGTATTTTAGAAATGCTTAAAGAGAACATTTTATGAATAATTCAAATTCTAATGATGTTAACTAAAAAATCCCCTCCGTTTTTTACAGATGGGGATTTAATTTATATCATTTTTTTATGTTCTTTTAATTCTTCATCAATCATGGAATCGAGTTTTATAATACTGGCTTTCGCTCTTTCATACTCAATCTTCCGATAATGGTGAAGGCCGCCTTCCTCTTCATCTTTTTCATCTGCCCATTTAACAATCTGTTGAAGAGGTGTTCTAACAATATCATTTGAAGGTAAAAAGGAATCTGTATGAAATAAAATTGCGAGGGAGATCGTTTTCGCCTGAACCGGATTTTCACCAAGCCTTATTAATAATTTATGCGCTCTTTCAGCGCCCTTAATTGGATGTATATCGTTCTTTCTATATAAATCATAATCCCATTTACCATTACGGTACCAAGTAAAATGTCCAATGTCATGGAGCAGACCTGCTTTTGCTGCAGAATCGACATCGATATTCTGTTCTTTCGCTAAATGAAAGGCATGGTAAGCAACGGCAATTGCATGTGCCAAGCCAGAACGATTTAAATATTTTTGAGCAATGCGATGCTCAAATATATCAAGTAAAGTTACTTCTCTCATAAGGTCTCCCTCCCTGGTTATTTTTGTATATTTATAGAGATAAATATATATTTTTGTGCATTATAGCATGGATACTTCACTGTTTAAAAGGAATTTATTATTCTATAAAATTATCTTGTTTCTGTACTTTTAAACGAAATTTTACAATCAGCCTTCCTTTACACCCTTATTCGCATTCATTCTTTTGCACTTTATGGCTAGTATTATCGCTAATCTTGGAAAACCGTGGCAGCTTGTCAAGATATTAACATGGACCAAGTTATTATTCATTATTGTATGTTCATGCCCTGTCTTTAAAAACGGCAAAATTCGTAGTTGGGCAGATACTAGTTTAGAAAAAACATAAGTATTTCCGAAAAACTCCCACACAAAAATATCCAGGTTGACTTGTTTATCATCATCTAAAAAGGGAATTTTGTGAATACAGGAGGAGGAGTACAAATGAATCCGTATCAAACTTTTTTCTTCGAGGATGATGGTAGGATACCTAATAATCCAAACTTACCAGTCATTCTATATAATCAAGCTGTAGACAGCCCTGAATCCACTATGGAAAGCCTATTTAATGAAAATCAATGGCTAAATAGTTGGACAAATGGGGTATTTGACTATCATCATTATCACAGTAATTCTCATGAGGTACTAGGGGTTATTAGAGGTGAAGCCACCCTTATGATTGGCGGTGAAACAGGAAGGAAGATTCATGTTCAGTCAGGTGATGTGATTATTCTTCCAGCCGGAACCGGCCATAAACGCCTTAGAGCCAGCTCTGACTTTTCTGTCGTTGGAGCTTATCCAAATGGGATGGACTATAACACTAAATACGGGAAAGAAAATGAACGTCCTGAAGTATTAGAGGAAATTAGCAAGGTTCCCATCCCAAAGACTGATCCTATTAACGGTAAGGATGGTCCTCTGATAAAAGAGTGGCAGGTATAATTTCAAAAGAAGATATGCATGTTATACCGTTTGATAAAGTAGTGTGACTTTAAATTGTTCAGCGATTAATCTCCTGATTTTTTAGCGTTCTGCAAAACAATATTTTACTGTCTTTCAAAATGTTTCAAAGACTATTAATAGGGAATAAAGAACTTACTAAAATGAATATATAGGGGAATTATTATATGCCGGATACAAAAACAAATTTAAGTTTATTAGAAAAACAAGATATGACCAATCCACAAATCGTACCACAATGGGTAACAGAAGAATACCAAACATTTCATAACATTGTTACAAACCCAACATTTCCATGTTACTTTGGTATGAAAGCAGAAAATAAAGGAGAACTCCGTTATGCGTATATGACTCATAATGATTGGTCCTCTCTTCCAAAAGCAGTAGAAAGCTTTCTTGAACTATTTAAGAATCCACCTCATATAAGACACGGTTTATTTGTTTTTGTTGAACCTGAAAAAGAGGAACGCGATATCCCTTACTATAGAGATTATTTTTGGAGAATCCTACAGTATTTACACGAGCATGATCCGAAGCTTTGGCCTGAGGATAAACCGAAGGATCCTGAACATTTCCTTTGGGACTTTCACTTTGCCGGTGAACCATTCTTTATCTTCGGCAATTGCCCTGCCTACAAGCAACGGAAAACCCGTGACCTCGGTAATAGTTTAGTTCTTGGCTTTCAACCGCGAATGATTTTTGAAGGACTTGAAGGGACTGAAAAAGGCGGAATCATGTCCAGAGAGAAAGTTCGTGAACGAGTAGAGAAATGGGATCAGCTCCCTAAGCATCCGGATATCAGTCATTATGGGGATCAAAACCATAATGAATGGAAGCAATACTTTATCGGTGATGATATAGAACCAATCGCTGGGAAATGTCCATTTCACCATAAAGATTCATAATCATATAAAAAAGAAGCTGATCATTGAATCAGCTTCTTTTTTATAGAGTGGGAGCTTGTACGCCTTCAAGATTCGATACATTATTTAATAATCTGCTGAACCCGTCCCACCTGGCCATCCGTTAACCGTACCTTAATGCCATGCGGATGTGTTGCTGAATTGGTTAAAATATCTTTAACGATACCGCGAGTTAATGCACCTGAGCGCTGGTCTTTTTTTAACACGATATCGACTTCCAGTCCTGCTCGTATATCACTACGATTCTTTCCATTGTTCATTTTTCTAACCTCCCTTATTTATCTCGATCCATAAATACATTCATTGAGCATAACGTAATCTATCCACTAATGGTATAATGGACAAATAGTAAAATCCACTTTTTTGGAGGCAATATGTTAACTTTTGAAGAAAAAATTGCAATTATAGAGTCCTTTAAGGAACTCGAACGTAAAAATGTTTCACTTGGGCGTATCAACTATCAATATCCTGAAAGCAAATTAGATAAATCGAATGTTGTTTATCACCTGCATCCAAACGGTAATGGTTTCGTTTATGCAGAAGGCATTCCTGGGTACCGTGTGGGTCAAAAGGGATTGGTGAATATCAAGGATTTTTCCGCTGAGCAATTAGAAACTATCATAGCTAAATCCATAGAGCTTCTATCTACTGATCCTTATGAAGATTATGCTGGCGATATAGCAGGTGAAGAAGAAATCTGGAGGAATAACGAAGGACATACTCTTACCGTTATAGCAGAAGAGGATATGTGGAATGTATATGCTGGCTTAAACCTAGATGGCACATTCCCATCCTACAATGAAGCAAAATCTTATTTAATGGAAGAAGGATTCCATAAAGTAAAGTAAACGAAAAGTAAAGTAAACGAACCTAACAGCCCGTTGGTAATCCATAATCCAATGGGCTGTTCCTATTTAATCCAACAAATAAACGGACCATGCAGACACTATCTAATTTATTTACCTGAAAACTCTGCCTTTCGCTTCATAAAGAAGGCACTGATTCCCTCCATCGCATCCTCCGAACGGGCTATTTTCAGCATATTCTCTAGTTCAATTGAGATTCCATCTTCTAAGGAAACTTCTGTACCTCTCCCCACAGAATCAAGGATCCCTTTAAGCGCAAGCGGCGGCCCTTCAGCTAAATTGGCTGCAATCGCTAAAGTTTCATACTTCAGCATTTTAGCAGGCACAACTTTGTTGATTAAACCATACTCCAATGCTTTTATCGCCGAAATTTTTTCACCGCTTAAGATTAATTCAAGAGCCCGCCTGCGGCCAATCAATCTTGGCAGCCGTTGGGTCCCCCCATAGCCAGGCATAATTCCGAGCTTTATTTCTGGAAGAGCAAACTCTGCTGTGTCTGCAGCTATTACCAAGTGGCAAGCCATTTGCAATTCATTCCCACCACCCAGCGCACGACCGTTTATACTTGCAATGATAGGTTTAGAGAAAGACTCAATTCGGTTAAATAGATCATGCATCCATTGAATCATTTCCCTCGCTTTTTCCGGATCCGCTAAATCTGAAAATTCATTTACATCTGCACCAGCTGAAAAAGATTTTTCTCCCGCTCCGACTAATATAATAGCTCTAATCATATGATTATTTTCGATATCATCCAAATAGGTGCCAATCTCATATAATGTATCTCTGCTCAATGTATTTAGGGGAGGTCGATTAATCGTAATGATTGCCACCTTATCAGTTACCTCCAACAAACAATTTTGCCCCATTCCCCTACCTCCCTTTCCAGTATTACAGCAATTGCCTGACCAAAACCGATACACATGGTTGCAAGCCCAAATCTTCCATTTGTTCTTTCCAATTCATTAAGTAAAGTGGCTATAATACGAGCTCCACTTGCGCCCAGAGGATGGCCCAATGCGATCGCTCCTCCATTCGGATTTACTTTATCCATATCTGGTTCCAGCTCTTTCGCCCATGCTAATACAACTGAAGCAAAGGCTTCATTCACTTCAAAAATATCGATATCATCCATGGAAAGACCTGCCTTATCCAATACCTTTTGTGTTGCCGGGATAATAGCACCGGTAACAAGAGCTACTTTTCCTTCCAGTGAAAATGACATACTTATTAATCTCCTTTCGATTTAGGCAATGACAGGCCAACTGCTACTTCATTAGCAGCTACCTCGATCTCTGTATATGCGTCTTCTTCATACATTTGTTCAATAACTTCTTTATACTTTTCTTCTATTTCTTTAAAACGTACCTTTAAGGACGGAGTCATCTCCCCACCCTCCACAGTCCATTCTTTCGTTACAATGATTAGTTTTTTGGGCTGTTCATAGCGTGCGAATTTATGAGTATTGGATTTTACTTCTCTCGTAATCAATTCCTGTACTTTTTTATTCGTAACCAACTCATTGACAGAACCACGAATGCCCTTCCTTTTGCACCAGCTCTTAAGATTTTCATAATTTAGAGTTAATAAGACGATTACATACTTCTGATTTTGTCCAACCAAAACGGCATTTTCTATATAAATACTTTGGTGAAGTGCATTTTCCACAGGCTGTGGAGCCACATTTATCCCCGAAGTAAGTACTATAATCCGCTTCTTTCGATCCACAATTCTTAAGAAGCCATCTTCATCAAACTCGCCTATATCGCCAGTCTTGAACCACCCATTTTCAAAGTGTTCCTTGGTAGCCTCTTCATCATGATAGTAACCTTTCATGATACTTGGGCCTTTAACAAGTACCTCACCATCATCTGAGATATGGACGTCCAGGTTCGGCAATGGTTTTCCTACTGTTCCAACTTTGGTTCTGGAAAACGGATTTACGCAGATAACGGGGGAGGTTTCTGTCAGGCCATATCCTTCAAGGACCGGAAGATCAACACTCCAGAAAAACTTCCCGATTTCTGGATTTAAAGCTCCTCCGCCTGATATAAAGCCTCTGATTCTTCCACCCAATTGTTTTTTTACTTTTTGGTAGACAAGTTTATCAGCTATTTTCCACTTTCTCCTAAACTCTTTCGGTAGTTCACTTTTACGAACCATTACATCTGTAGCACTGGATAAATAATATTTATATCTTGTATTTCCGACTTTAAGTGCCCAGTCAAAAATTTTTCTGCGAATAGGGGTACCGGATTCGACCATCTTTTGAGCCTGGGCATATACTTTTTCAAATAACAATGGGACACTGACTAGGATGGTAGGTTGTACTTCTAGAAGGTTTTGTTGTACGGTATCAATATTTTCTGCATAAGCAATTGTTGCACCAACTGACAAAGGAAAAAATTGACCTGCCATACGTTCAAATATGTGGGATAGTGGTAAGTGGGATAACATGATGTCGTCAGGCCGGGCTTCCAACACCCAAAATTGAACGCCTTCAACATTTGATAAAATATTTCCATGCGTTAACATTGCACCTTTTGGATAACCAGTTGTTCCCGAGGTATGAATAATCGTTGCTAAATCATCTCTTGTTATTGCCTGGAACTCATCTTCCCAGTTAAATAAAGGATGTTTTTCACCTGCTGACATTAATTGTTCCATTGTCAGCATATCTTCTTTCTTTTCTGCTAAGGAATCACCGGGATAAAAGATAATCAGTTTATCGAGAGTAGAATTAGCAAGAATCTTTTGCAGTTGCTTTTGATTTTCTACAAAAAGAAACTTACAGTCTGCATTACTGAGAATGTAAGAAATCTGATCAGATGGTAAAGTTGAATGGATTGGCACACTGACTGCACCCAAACTCATAATCGCTATATCGCTTATAGCCCAGTAAGGATTATTATCAGATAATATGGCTACATGATCACCAAAGCCAACCCCATAATGTGCCAGTCCGGCAGCCGTTTGTGAAACCTGTATCCAAAAATCCCTGTATGTGATCCCCTTATATTCACCTGCTACTTTAACCAAAAAACCATTCTTTTGTGAATTTTTTTCGGCTGTTCTCCAAACCATCTCTACCAAATTTGCAGGTTTCATAAAACACCTCCCTTAGGCCTACACGTCGTAGGGTCACGAAGACGTTGCCACACGATGTGGCGTTTTTAGTCTTTGGTCCACCTTACATGGTCTCCGTTTTTAGCGAGATCTAGCTTCCGTGGCTAAAAGCTCGGGACATAAGCATAGCCTCTTCGGGGGAAGTTCATCCCCTATGAGCCTCTGTCTTATGCTCCTCGCTTTTGAGCAAGCCACTCCAGCTTTTCTTGAGATCTAGCTTCGGCTCCTAGCTCCTCGAGTCATAAGTGTAGCCACTGCTGGAGGGAGAACACCTCCCTACGTGACTCCTCTTATGCTTGTCGGAGCTGAACAGTCGCCTCAGCCTTTCTTATAAATATTCCTTTACGTTATATTGTTTCAGTATTCCTTCTAGTTTGATTGCTTTTCCGATGTCGCCTTTGATTTTTAGTTTGCCGGACATGAAGGCTACGGTTCCGTTTAGTTTGCCGAGAAGGAATTGGCGGAAGTTTTCGACAGACATGGTGAGTGTACAATCCGCTGGTGTTTCTTCTCCTTCGACTACCTCTGCCTGACCATCGTGTATATTAAGCTGATAGATTCCTTCTTCGGAACCGGTGATTGTGAATTGATAGCGTGTCGTAATTCCTTGAATTGGCTGAGGATCGTTTTTAAGTGCTTCCTCAATTTTTTCAAAAGACTCTCTTAATGTATAATCTTCAATTGCTTTTCCCATTTTAAAATTCCTCCCTTTATTATTAAAGGATATTTTTTTATTTTTCAGTTTTATTTAGATGCAGCATTTTTGTCCTGTCGTTTCACCACCTCCTGAACGTATTTATAAAATCATTACACACGAATACCATATGGTTCATACAGATGACGCGCAATAATTAATTGCTGAATTTGATTAGTCCCTTCAAAAATGTCATAAATTTTTGCGTCACGATATAATTTCTCGACTAGATGTCCCTCAAGACCATATGGACCGAGTATTTCCTGACAGGCTGAAGTAACCTCCAAAGCAATCTTTCCACCATAGGCCTTACACATGGCTGCTTCTTTTGCATTCGGTTTTCCCAAATCTGCTTTCCAGGCAGCTTCCCAGGTTAACAGACGAGCTCCCTGAATTTTTTGCTGCATCTCTGAGAAGAGTCTCAGGGCTTGATGATAATGATTGCCGTGCTGAGGATATTCTCTTTTTACAAAATCCAATGTATATTCATAGGACGCTCTTGCAATTCCGGTAGCCATAGCTGCGATTATGGGCCTTGTGTTATCGAATGTTTTCATAGCAACCCTGAAGCCACCTGATCCATTCGCTTTATTGACATAGGCCTCTTCTCCACCTAAAAGGTTTCCATCCGGAACAAAGCAATCCTCAAACACAAGTTCTGCTGTTTCAGAAGCACGAAGACCCATTTTTTCCGCCAATCTCGAGCATGAGAAGCCGGGTGTACCTTTTTCTATAACAAATGCCCGGTGACCAGCCCTACCTAAATTGCGGTCTACCGTAGCAAATACAACAACCCAGGAAGCTCTTTTGCCATTTGTAATAAATATCTTCTGCCCGTTTATCACATAACCGCCGTCCACTTTAACAGCTGTCGTCTGTAAACCGGATACATCAGAACCTGCCTCTGGTTCAGTCAAAGCATATGCTCCCCACTTCGGTTTCTCATCTCTGGAGAAAATGGATAAAAAACGTTCCTTTTGTTCCGGTGTGCCGCTATGCTGAACAGGCGGACCTCCAAGCCCTGGCCCGGGTAGTGTCAAGGCAATCGCGCAATCTCCCCAGCCTAATTCCTCAGAGGCAATGACTCCCAATCGATTTCCTTGGCGCTCCTTCGCTTTTTTTAAATCTTTTTTCTTTTTATCATCATTGGACTCTCCAAAAGAAGACATGCTTAAAGAAATTCCGAGTTGATTTACTTTATCCAGCCAATCATCCGGTACTTTCTTTAATTGATCGGCAATCATGGATACCGGTCGCATTTCATTTTCAGCAAACCAATGGACCACTTCCTTAACTTGACTTTGATGTGGCGTCAACTCGTATGTGATCATTACTCATCCCCCTCTCCTTACCATACATGATCCAGTTTCCTGCCCTGATTTCTAAATCGCCCTCTTGTTCAAACCAACCGACTTGTGCCTGAGCGTCCCTCATCCACTTCTCAACAGGATGGTCCTGAACATATCCATGCCCACCAAGGAGCTGTACAGCTGAATCTGTTACATATCGAAGCGATTGATGGGCTTTTTTAAGTGCCTGGATACTGTGGAAAACAGCATCAGTTTCACCTTCATCAATTTGTTTTGCCGTATATAAAACAAGATGCCTTGCTGCACCCGTCTGGATAGCCATTTGTGCAAGGTTAAAAGAAACACCCTGGAATTTTGCGATTTCTACCCCAAACGCTTTTCTCTGGGAGGTATATTCAACTGTGTAATCAAGGGCAGCTGCCATAACACCAATTTCTTTTGCAGCCTCTAACGTACGTACACGGCTCAATGATTGATCCATCCAAGTTTCAGCTTCGGCACCACTAGCCAAAATATTGTTTTTGGAAACGCTTACTTCTTTAAGCTGAATTCTCGAAAAGCCGGCACTCAATAGCCCCAAGCGATAATCACCGTCAAGCACTCTCCAAGAATGATTATTGTCTTGATCTATCCAGAACAACACCGCTTCACCATTAGTAGCAGTTCCTGCAATTAATAGATATTCAGCCTTTCTGGCATTTTTCAGCGGACTCGTTTCTCCATCAATGATGTATCCATTGTCTATTTTTTTAATTTGGAGTTTATGTTGATTGGGATAAACAAAGGCGACTGTTGGGCAAATTCCCGTTTCACACTGAGTTTGATAAAAAGAAAATGCGTTATGATCCTCTTTTAGTCGAATAAACGATGCTCCCTCCCCGGCTCCTGGAAGCCCCTGAATAGTATCAAGGTCACCATAAGCAAGCGCCTCAACAATCTGTACCTGGGAAACGAGCGGCAATTCCAGGCCACCGTATGATTCAGGCAGTTCCAAATTTAATAATCCAAGGTCACTCAACTTTCTGACCACGTCCTCACTTACACCCTGATTTTTTTCCGTTTGCCTGGCATAGGGACGGATCTTTTTAATTGCAAAATCCTTTGCTACATCAACAAATGCCTTTTCTTCCTCACTTGGTAAAAAAGAAACCAACTTTCTCCCTCCTTCATATCAATAGTTTATTAATTTGAGAGACTGCTAAATGAGCGCATGACCAATCGGTTTAATAATCTAGCAAGATATTCTACATCTGTCTTTTGGTGATTTGGTTCCCGGAATTTTTGAATGACGACCTCATTGATTGCTCCAACCATTGCCTGAGAGATGATCCTAACTTCCTGTTCATTCACATTCTCCGGAAACTCCTGGTAAGCAAAAAAAAAGATAAGATCTGCGAAACTTTTAAGTGCTTCTCGTCTGACCAGTTCTACTTCGAAAGAAACTCCGACTGATTCGAGTAAAATAAAATTGGCAACAGCCTTATTGGAAAAGCAAATTTCCAAATAGCGAAGAATTCCGGCATATGCTTTATAACCAATGCGTGGTTCCCGTAAAGCTGCAAGCTTAATCTCTTCTGCAACTTCTCCAATCAAACTTTCACAAAGTGCAACAATCAAAGTCTCTTTATTGCCGAATTGTTGGTAGAACGTTGTTTTCGAGACATGTGCATACTCAACTATGTCCAGAACTGATGTATTCTTGTAACCTCTTGTAGTGAATAATTGCAGGGCTGCATATAGCATTTTATCTCTTGCTTCGGTCGGCAGGTCATTTACATATAACATTCTTATCATTCCAATCCCATGTGTGAGTACGAATACGTATTGGTATCATCATACCTACACAAAAGGGAAATTTCAACAAAATTGTTAGAAAATTTAATTTATTTTCTTCAACAAAAAAAGAGCCTCCCAAAGTAAAATGGGCGGCTCTTAAATGAAAATGTTTATTTAAATATTTCAGGATAGATTTTTTCAGCTATCAATTGCAAGCCTTCTGTTAAACGTGGTCCCGGTCTTGACACTGTGTCATTATCTACATCATAAACCTGCTTATTTTGAACGGCAGGTACCTCGGACCAAGCTTTTCTTCCATATACCTTTTCTTCTGGATTTTCAATATAATAGCCATATGTAGTAAGAATAACATCAGGATTGCGATCAATGACTTGTTCTTCATTCATTGTTACCCAACCCTCTTGATCAGCGGCAATATTCTCTGCCTGAATGATATCAAGCATTTCGTCTATATAGGTTCCGTTAGCCGCTGTATATAAATCCGGTGAGGAAGATACTTCAATCCAAACCTTCTTCTTATCTTTTATAGCACTTGCTTTCTCTTTAATTTCTGCTACTTCTTTTTTCATATCCGAAATAATTTCATCAGCTTTGTCTGATGTTCCGGTTGCTTTAGCAATCAATTCAATTGTTCCATATGCACCATCAAACGAATTGGCGTCAGGTACGATAATAACATCAATACCAGCTGTCTGGAATTGTTTAATGGTATCCTTAGCATTATTAAAATGACTGGCAGAAAGCAATAAAAGATCCGGATTTAATTCCAACACTTTTTCAATATTGATTTCTAACCCGCCGACCTTAGGTTTGTCAGCAGCTTCTGTAGGAAAATTACAATAATCTGATACACCAATGATTTTCTCTCCAAGACCTAGTGCATAGGCCGTTTCAGTATTGCTTGGCAGCAAGGATACGATCGTGTCCGGCTTTTCCTCAATCTTGATGCTTTCTCCGGATCCATCCCTTACCTCAACAGGAAAGGCTGTGGACGTTGATTCAGAAACCTCTTTCTTCTGGTTTGAGTCATCTTCAGTTGACGAACACCCAAACATTAACATAGATAGCGTAAGCATTAGCATAAATAAAAATAAATAGTTTTGCTTTTTTAGCATAGTTATTCCCCTTTCCAACATAATAAAAAAGCCTTAGCTCGAAAAAAGCTAAGGCGAAAATCCACATTATAATAACAGGATTGGACGCCTACTTTTCCCTCCGAAAAATAGTACATACAAAAGAAAGAGCAGGTCTCCTGGCTGACGCATCAATTTACTCTGATTTACCTTCCCATGCTCTAAACAAAGAGCCGGTGGTTTACAAATCATTTCATCCGCGTATACAGTAGCGGGGGCTGCACCGGATTTGCACCGGTTTCCCTATTATCCTAATAAATAAGGCACTCTTACACTATTCAATATTTATATTTTTTATATAATCAGCTATCTTCATTCTTCTTCATATTCAACATCAGTATGTTCCCTGCAAAATTGTAAAACCATCGATAATTCATCTTCCTCAAGCTCAAAATCCAAAATACTTTGTGTTTCACTTTCTATAAACTCATATTTTGAAATTTGGTCCTGATTTTCATCCATTACATATATAACACGCAACAGAAGACCCTTATCGGTATATAGTTCATCTTCCTCGGGAACGGAAATCTCCAGTACATATTCGAACCTTTCTCCAGAAAGGATACCAAACGGGTCTTCCAGTTTCTCAACTGTATAACTTTGTATCTCGATCATCTTTATCAACCTTTCTAAAATGCTTATGTCTATTATACATGTTCAATCTCTTTATTAAACATTTTACCCAATTATTCAACTCCGTTTAGGAATATTTTTTAACAAGAATCAAAAACTATATTAAAATCACTTAATCCATAGGAGTTTATTATGCGTACTCTATCTGTTCTCACATTGCTCATTATCCAGCTTCTTATTCCATCTGAAACATTTGCAAAGACAGCCTACCTCAGTTTTGATGATGGTCCCTCAAACATCACACAGGAAATCCTCGATATCCTCAAAGTTCAGGATGTTAAGGCAACCTTTTTTGTAACGGGAACAGCCAGCCCGGGACATATGTATTTATATAAAGATATCGTAAAAAATGGACACGCTCTTGGACTGCATTCCTATTCTCATAATTATTCCAAAATCTATCGATCCAAGGATACTTTTTTTAAAGACATTACTCAACTGGAAGAATTTTTGGAAAGGGAAGTAGGCGTAAGCCCGAAAATCCTACGATTCCCCGGCGGCTCCAATAACTATGTCGCAAAACAATATGCCGGGACTGATTTAATGGATCAATTAAAGACTGAGGTAATAAAAAGAGGATATAAATATTATGATTGGAACTGCGATGCTAACGATGGATTAAATCCTCCAATTCCAGAAAAAAAATTACTTAAATTAATTATGCAAGGGGTAGGTGAAAAAGAAAATCTCTATATCCTCCTGCATGATTTTAACGGCAATACAACAATCGTGGATGGGCTTCCGGAAATCATTCGCCGTCTGAAACATAAAGGATACACCTTTAAAATAATGGATGAGTCCACACCAACTTTTGAATTTTAAAAATGATAAACAATTGCTGGCCATCATTCTGTAACGCTTCTTTTCTAACTTGAAATAAGGTTTACATTATAAAACAAACGCCCTTATTTAGGGGCGTTTTGTTTTTTTATTCGACTACAATGTAATTGCCATGTTCCATATTGATTACGTATTCCGGCTTTGGAGGCTTACCTCCGTGCTCCTTGATTTTCGCTTTATGACCAGCGATATGCTCAGGACTCTTTTCCCATGCTTTCCATGCTTCCTCTGATTCCCAGCGGATAATCATGACAACTTCTTCTTCCCCACGCGTTGTTTTTTTCACTAACAACTCCCGACTTATAAAGCCTTCACGCTGCTCAATTAACGACGGACCTTGATCTGGCTTCTTTTTGAAGCGTTCCAATACCTTGCCTGAATTGCCCTCTGTCACTATCCATTTACGAATTTGAACAAACATACCTAATCGCTCCTTATTAAAGGAGCATGCCCCACTTGAGACATGCTCCTTGTTATGAAGATTATTTTAATTCATTTAAGATTTCATCTAATTTTTCTGCTTCAGTCGTTACACCGTTACTTGAGAAGTACCAGTTAACACCGTCTAAGTAGACAATTTTGCCTTCTTTGTAAGCACTAGTTTTTTTGATAATATCATTTTCAATATCTTTTTTAATTGTTTCTACATCAGAAGCAGTACGGTCGATAATTAACAATACTTCTGGATCAACAGAAAGGATTGACTCATAAGAGAAATCAGAACCGTGGGAAGATGCTTCGATATCAGTTGTTGCTGGCTTGAAGCCAAAGTCATTATATACATATGCGAAACGTGAATCTTCACCATTGTCGAAACCGGAGATTTTCTTGTCATTGTACATCGCTACCAATGCATTTTCATAACCAGCAGCTTTTTCTTTTACTGCATCAACTTTTTCTTGTAATGAAGCTTTCAATTCTTTGCCTTTTTCTTCTTTATCAAAGATTTGAGCTGCTAAATCAACTGTTTCATATACAGCCTCTATGTAATTATCATTGTCAGAACCAATGAAAATAACGTTAGGTGTGATTTCTTTTAATTGTTCATAAAATGGTGTTTGACGACCAGAGATGAAAATAACATCCGGCTCAGCAGCTGCTACTGCTTCAAAATCGATTTGCTTTAGTGTACCAACATCGGCAACACCCTCAGCAACATATTTTTCTTTTAAATGCGCTGGCATATTTCCTTTACCGCCACCAGCAGCTACGCCTACGATTCCTTCAACACCTAATGCATCAAGTGTATCTAAAAAGCCATAATCAAGAGCTACAATGCGTTCTGGCATTTTATCTAATTTTACTTCTTCAAAAGTAGTTGTTTTACCTTCTTCGTCTTCACGAGAATCGGTTAAGGAAGATACTGTCATTGGGAATTTAGAACTTTCAGTAGTTCCTTTTTCTTCTGTTTGTTTTGTCTCAGAAGAGTCCCCTGTTGTTGACTCATCGCCTGTATTACAAGCTGTCAGCGCTAATGTTAACGCCGCCATAGCAGTTAAAATTTTCCACTTCTTCATTCTTCGTTCTCCCCCTAAATATGTACTTCAATTGAAAACGATTATCATTTTCAATCGACATTCTCATTCTAAATGAGAATCACAAAATATGTCAACACTTTTGAAGTGTTTGATAATAATTTTATTATTTCATCTGATCCAACGAGAATTAGACATAGATGACTACGTATTCTTCTCGTGATTTTCTCCCCTTAAAAAGTTAAATATCAGATAAAAAATCCTTATCGAAAGAAATACTTAACAAAAAAAAGACTCCAAAATAAAATCTATTTTAGAGTCCTCATGGAAACTTAAGTGTATGACCCTTAACTTGAACAAGATTTTGCTGCTGTCAATTGTTCCAAAAATATAAGGCCAGAATCTATTTTAGAATCTAATGTGAATTAAAGTATACACATATACGACATCCATCTTGCTCTTGTACAGGAATATGCATGTCATATACATCACGCAAGGATTCTGAGTTAATAATCTCATGCGCTGGACCGTCCTTTATCAGACGCCCATCCTTTAACGCCACTATGCGATCAGAGTATACAGAAGCAAAGTTGATATCATGCAAGACAATTACAACCGTTTTCCCTAACTCATCTACCAGCTTGCGCAGTATTTTCATAATTTGCACAGAGTGTTTCATATCCAGATTGTTTAATGGCTCATCTAATAAAATATAATCCGTATCTTGTGCAATAACCATTGAAATAAAGGCACGTTGTTTTTGACCGCCTGATAACTCATCCAACAGCTTATCCTGCATATCTGTTAAATTTAAATACTCCAGTGCTTGGTCTACAATTCGTTCATCATCTGCATTCAGCCGCCCTTTTGAATATGGATAGCGTCCAAAAGAAACAAGCTCGCGTACGGTTAAACGAATATTCAAGTGATTGGTCTGCCTTAAAATAGCCACCCGCTTTGCAAAAGCATCTGATTTCATTTTCTTAACGTCAGTTTGATCTAAAAATACTTCACCTGTATCAGCATCTAAGAGACGGCTCACCATTGATAATAACGTTGATTTACCAGCGCCATTTGGACCAATAAAAGAAGTGATAGCTCTTGGTTGGATTTGCAATGTTACATTTTCAATAACAGATTTTTTCCCAAAGCTTTTAGAAAGCCCTTTAATATCAATCATCCTGCTTTCCTACTTTCCCTTAGTAATAAGTAAATAAAGTAAATCCCACCGACAAAGTTAATAACGACACTAATCGTTGTATTCAAATGGAAAACATGCTGAACAAGAAATTGTCCTCCGACAAGCGCAATAATACTGATCAAGCTTGCCCCAATGATTAATATCGAATGCTTATATGTAGCCAAATATTGATAGGCTAAATTCGCCACAATTAATCCTAAAAATGTTACAGGTCCAACCAGTGCGGTAGAAGTAGCGATTAAAATAGACGATAGAATCAGCACTTTCAGCACGATTTTATCATAGGCGACACCAAGATTAATCGCGTTATCTCGACCTAGTGATACAACATCTAAATCACGTAATAACCGATAGCCATATATAAAGGCGGTACATAAAATAACAATAGCAATGCTCAGTAATTCCGTCTTCACGTTCATAAAGCTGGCAAACAAGCGAGCTTGCAAACTTTCATATTCCACAGGATCAATTAGAACTTGCATGAACGTTACCAGACTTCCGAGTAATGTTCCAAGTATCATACCTGCTAATAATAGAAGAAAAATTGGATATTTATCTGCCCTGAATAAAAAACGATACAAAATCAATGCGAATACTACCATCGCAATGATTGCTACACTAAAGTTTAAGTAACGGCTTACAACGAAGATTGAAGCCGACCCTGCCGTAAAATAAATGACAGTTTGAACGACTTCATACATCGAGTCGATCCCCATAACAGATGGTGTTAATAAACGGTTATGTGTAATGGTTTGGAATATAACACTTGCATACGCAATTGCCGTTCCGGTAATAACCATAGCAACTATGCGCTCAATACGCTTTGGAAAGGCGTAACTAAAACCGCCCTGAATATTATAGAAAGCAAATAAAGCCATACATCCAATTGCAATAACAGCTAAAATAATTAGCTTTACACTATTTTTTCGCATATGCTTTCCCCCTAAACAACATAATTAAGAAGATCGCACTGCCAATTACTGCAACTGTAGTATTTACAGGTATCTCATATGGATGGACAATCAATCGGCTTAGAATATCACATGCCAATAAGAATGCCGCCCCCATGAATATTGTATGAGGGATTGTTTTACGTAAATTATCGCCCAGATAAAGGGAAACCAGATTTGGTACAATCAACCCTAAAAACGGAATAATCCCTACCGTTAAAATGACTGTTGTAGAAATTACCGCTACGATAACTAGACCAATGTTTAACACTGTACGATAACTTAAACCCAGGTTTTTCGCAAAATCCTCACCCATACCAGCTACTGTGAATTTATTTGCATATAGATAAGCAATGATAATTGCTGGAACCGCTACATACAACAGTTCATAGCGTCCTGAAACGATCAAGGTAAAACTCCCCAAGAAAAACGTATCTACATTTTGCAGAACATCCGCTTCATATCCAATGAATGTTGAAATCGCCCCGATGATATTACCGTACATAATTCCGATAAGAGGGACGAATATGACATCTTTGAATTTAATGCGCTCAAGTAAATTCATAAAAATAAATGTACCAATTAATGCGAATGCAAAACTAAATAGTATTTGCCCCATATAGGACATATTAGTAAAAAACACCATAGAGACAATGACACCTAGTTTTGCTGCATCTAGCGTACCAGCCGTTGTCGGTGATACAAACTTGTTTCGGCTTAAGCTTTGCATAATTAAGCCCGCAATTCCCATTCCTGCACCAGCTAAAATAATGGCCATTAACCGTGGTAATCGACTCATCAAGAAGATTTGCGTCTTGTCTGAATCTAAATCTAGTAAATCACTCGGTTTAATATCAATAGCCCCTATAAATAGCGAAATAAAGGATAGGATAATAGTTACTAATACTAACATCCATAGTCTCATTGAAATCCCCATCAAATTAGTTTCTCAACAACATTACTGATAATGATAATCATTATTGAGTCGTCTTTAATTATAGTCAATGAAAATAGTAAAATCAACATCTAGTGATAATCATTACCAATGATAAAATGAAAATTCAGGAAAATTGTAACGATTTTAAGCACCTGTAAAATTGCTTCTAAAATAATATTCCTTTAACCCAACGATCGCTGAAAGGTTTCATCAACTTAGGCTTTTGTAATAAAAACTCAAAAAAGGCATTCCTACTAAGTTACAGGTGAAATCCATTTAAACTCCTACTTAAGAATCATTTTTATACAATCTTCCTTTAATTCGTAGTAATCTTATAAGGTTTATTGTAATATACATCTATCCAAACAACGGAGGGATCTCATCATGATACAAATTATTAGTTATGGCCTTATCGTCGGACTTCTCTTAGGCTTTGTCTTACAAAGAGGACGTTTTTGTGTTGTCGGAGCATACCGTGACCTGCTTCTCGCTAGGGATGGACGCATGTTTCTCGCAACCATGATCGTTATTGCCATTCAGGCAATTGGTGTATATGCACTTGCAGCTAACGGAATCATCACCATCCAAGCGGATGCATTTCCGTGGTTAGGAACGATTGTTGGCGGATTTATCTTCGGAATTGGTATGGTTCTAGCCGGAGGATGTGCTACTGGTACTTGGTATCGGGCTGGTGAAGGGTTAATTGGGAGCTGGATTGCATTAGGCGGCTATGCACTTGGTGCCGCAATGACTAAGTTTGGGATATTAAGCGCTGTGGGCGGAAATGTACTATCCTATAGAACCAGCGATACGTATATCCATGAAACTTTCAACCTATCTCCATGGGTACTTGTCATTGCTTTTGCATTACTTATTGGATTTTTCGTATACCGTAACTTAAAACAGCCTAAGCTGCCATCCTTTAAAATGAAACAACAGAAAACAGGGATTGCCCATATTTTATTTGAGAAACGCTGGCATCCATTCATCACGGCGCTGCTCGTTGGCCTCATCGCTATTCTTGCATGGCCTTTAAGTGAAGCAACAGGGCGAATGGCCGGTCTTGGGATCACAACTCCAACCGCACAGTTGTTAACATTCTTTGTTAATGGTGATACATCCCTATTAAACTGGGGAGTTTTCCTTGTACTTGGTATTGGCCTTGGATCCTATATTGCCGCTCGCGGCAGCAATGAATTCAAATGGCGCCTTCCGGATAAAAGAACACTTGCATACAATGCTAGCGGTGGACTTATCATGGGCTTTGGTGCATCGCTTGCAGGCGGATGTACCATCGGAAATGGGCTTGTAAATACTGCTCTGTTTACTTGGCAAGGCTGGGTTGCTGTTGTCTTCTTCTTATTAGGAACATGGACGGCTACTTACTTTACAATTATCCGAAAACAAAAAAAAACAAAAAGCAGGTACCGGTAATACAGCGGTGGCCTAATTTAATAGGAGGGTATACATTATGGCAAAAGTACTCGAGACAAACGGAATGGTTTGCCCCTTCCCACTAGAAGAGGCGAAAGTGGCAATGGTAGAAATGGCTGTTGGCGAAGAATTAATCATCAATTTTGATTGCACCCAAGGAACAGAAAGCATTCCGCGCTGGGCCGCAAAAGAAGGTCATGAGATTACTAATTTTGAACAAACAGGCAGTGCCGAATGGCAAATCGTCTTGAAAAAAGGCCAATAAATTAAACAAGGGGCAGTCGCATAAATATATTAGCGACTGCCCCTTGTTAATTCCCCCACAAAGTCTCTCCTATTAGTAATGCCTTCAATTGTTCTTTCTGCAACTGTCTCCTGCTCCACTCATCCAACAATCGCTCTAATGCTTCTGGTCCTGTATCATCAGCCAATCGATAGGCACCGTAATGCATAGGGATAAAATAGTCCCCCTTCAATTCTAAAAATGCTTTGATAGCATCTTCAGGATTAATATGAGAGCTTGCCATAAACCATTCAGGCTCATATGCTCCAATTGGCATAAGTACATAATTGATTTGGAACTTCTCCGCTATATCTTTAAATCCTCTGAAATAACCTGTGTCTCCAACAAAATAGACCTTTTCAGATGTATTGACTTTTTCAATCACCCATCCTCCCCAGTGGGAAGTATTCATATCAAAAGCCCCTCGTCTTGTCCAATGCTGCGCAGGAACAAAATGAAAAGATACATCTCCATGTACGAATGTCTCCCACCAGTTTGCTTCATGAACTTTCCCATACCCTCTTTTTAAGAAAGCTTTTCCCAGACCAATGGGTACATAATAAACCGGGTCACCCTTCAATTTTTGGATGGTCGGGAAATCCAGATGATCATAATGTCCATGAGAAATTAAAACGGCATCGATTGATGGTAGGTCATCTATCTTCAAACCCGGTTCTGTCAGTCGGGTTTGAACACCCATCCGCCTCGCCCAAACTGGGTCAGTCAAAATATTTATCCCTGCCATTTGAATTAAAAAGGTTGAATGGCCAATCCAGGTTATAGAAGTTCGGGATTGATTTCTTTTTAGCTCCTCAATCTGCGGGTTATCAACACGGCTAATTTGAGTTTTTAAATCCTTTTGTTTTCTCCGCCGTTCTTTATTCCACCGATACATATCCAGAAATGTATGATCATTCCCTACGCGATCAAGATTTTCAAATTTTTTCATCATATAGATACAATCCCTCACTCTTCTTTATAAACCCAGTGAAATGTATTTAATCTCTAAATATTCATCTATTCCATAATGGCTTCCTTCTCTGCCCAGTCCACTCTCTTTAAATCCTCCAAAAGGTGCCTGCGCTGTTGAAGGCAACCCATCATTAACTCCAACAATCCCATATTCCAGATTTTCAGCTATCCAAACAGCCTCCCGAATATTATCCGAGAAAACATAAGCAGCCAATCCAAATGGTGTATGATTTGCACGTTCTACCGCTTCTTCAACTTGATCAAACACTGAAATTGGAGCAATTGGGCCAAAGGTTTCTTCTTTCATACACAGCATATCATCAGTCGCACCCGAGATAATTGCAGGAGTTATAAAATGTCCCGGCATGTCTTTCGGAACATATCCACCTGTAAGAATGGTTGCGCCCTTTTCTTTCGCATCATCGAGGTGTGACATAACCTTTTTTACAGCTTCCTCATTTATGAGCGGGCCAATATTATTTCCCTTTATCAATCCATTGCCTACCTTTAATTGTTTGACTTTTTCCGTGTATAGATTAGTAAATTCATCCATAATTGATTGTTGGACAAATATCCGGTTGGCGCATACACACGTCTGACCCGCATTACGGAATTTGGAATCGATTGCTCCCTGAACTGCTTTTTCAATATCAGCATGCTTTGTTACAATAAAAGGCGCAAGTCCTCCTAGTTCGAGAGAAATCTTCTTCACCGTATCTGCAGCATCTTTCATTAAAATCTTCCCTACTTCAGTCGAACCGGTGAATGTAATTTTGCGGACTCTTGAATCCTTCTGCCAAACAGACACGATACGCTTTGCATCACCTGTAACAATATTAATGACTCCGGCAGGGATATCAGCTTTTTCAGCCAACTCAATCAATTTCAAGGCTGTGAATGGTGTTTCTTCAGATGGCTTCAGAACAACCGTACATCCTGCTGCCAATGCCGGTGCCACTTTTCTCGTAATCATGGCAGCCGGAAAATTCCAAGGTGTAATCGCTGCTATCACCCCGACAGGCTGTTTTTGAACGAATATCCGTTTATTAGGTGAAGATGCCGGGATTGTCTCGCCGTATACACGTCTACCCTCTTCAGCAAACCAGGTAATAAAACTGTTGGCGTAGCGTAATTCCCCTTTCGCCTCTTCAAATGGTTTACCCTGCTCAAGCGTCATAATTTCTGCTAATTCATCTATATGTACATCTATTAATCTGGACCATTCCCGGAGTTTTGTACTCCGCTCCTCTGCAGTAAATTTTGACCATGCCACTCCACTCTTATAAGCTGCCTCAACCGCATCCTTTGCATCAGATTCAGATCCATTCGGAACGCTTCCTATCACCTCGCATGTAGCTGGATTATATACATTTATTGTATTTTCACTGTCTCTCCATTCTCCATTAATATACATTTGTTGTGGAAAGCATATACTCTTCATCCCTATATTCCCCTCCCTAAAGTAAAAAAGATACTATTTACTAGTTTCCCATTCTTTTTCATCTAAAAACAATCATTTGTTTCGCCCTTGCGAATTGAATATGAAAATAGAACAAAATCAATAGTAATATCCATATTAATCCATTAAAATGAAAATAAGACATTTTTTATAATTTTTGGAGGTTGAGAGATTGAAGAATCCCCAACGAAAGAAAAAGAAAAAAAAGCAATCCGTTAATACGCGAACAAATATATTACTTTTTGTTGTCTTTTTACTATTCACAGCCTTAATTTTACGATTAGGATTTTTACAGATTGCTCATGGTGAATCCTTCAAGAAAGAAGTCGAAAGGACAGAGGATATCACCATTAACAAACCTGTACCACGCGGCCTGATTTATGATAAAAATCATAAATTAATAGTTGATAATCAACCTGTCAATGCAATCACCTATACGCGCAGTAAAACAGCAAAAACAAAGGAAATGGTAGAGACAGCCGAGAAACTATCTGAATTAATCGATATTAGTAAAGATGACCTGGAAGATATAAAAGAACGGGACCTCAAGGACTTTTGGATTATTATGAATCCGAAGGTAGCAGGGAAAAAAGTAACAAAAAAAGAGCTTTCTGATAAGAAGGATAAAGAATTATATAAACTTCAGCTCGAGCGTATCACTGAAGAAGAGTTATCTTCATTCACAAAGGCAGAGTTAAAAACTCTCGCTATTTTCCGTAAGTTTAACAGCGGAACATACTTGACTCCACAAATTGTTAAGAATAAGGATGTCACCGATGAAGAAATGGCTCGGGTCACTGAAAATCTGGATGAATTGCCTGGAGTCGATACCTCAGTCGATTGGAATCGTGCATATCCGCTTGACAGTACTTTAAGATCTATCCTTGGCAGAACAACCTCATCTGATGAAGGTCTCCCAAAGGAAAAGGTCGAATATTATTCTTCCCGTGGATACAGTCTTAACGAGCGTGTCGGTGTTTCAAACCTTGAACTTCAATATGAAGATATTTTACATGGCCAAAAAGCTAAGTCAAAAAACAAACTCGATAAAAGCGGAAATATTTTATCCATAGAAGAACTTAGTGATGGTCAACGTGGAAAGGACCTAGTTCTGACAATTGACATAGATTTCCAAAAGAAAGTGGAAACCATTATTGAAGAAGAGTTAAGAGCTAAAAAAGCAGCGTATTATGCACCTTATCTTGATCGAGCATTTGTTGTAGCCATGAATCCTAATACTGGCGAAATATTAGCGTTAGCAGGCAAACAATATGTTTGGGATGACGAAAAAAATAAATATGAAATGAAGGACTTTGCCCAAGGGACTTATACAACTGCATATGCAATGGGGTCGGCAGTCAAAGCAGCCACCGTATTAACCGGTTATCAGGAAGGGGTTCTTAATCCCGGAACCACTCTATATGATGCTCCAATGATCATAAAAGAAACACCGATAAAAAAATCCTATACAAATATGGGGTACGTTTCTGACTTAACTGCCTTACAGCGATCATCCAATGTGTATATGTTTAAAACAGCTATTGCAATTGGTGAAGGCAATTATGTTCCGAACGGACCATTATCTGTAAAACCTGAAGCATTTGATATGATGCGAAATCATTTCTATGAGTTTGGATTGGGTAAACGAACAGGTATCGATCTGCCCGGAGAACAAATTGGCTACAAGGGGACAGAATTGGGTGCCGGTAAACTGATGGACTTGGCGATCGGGCAATATGACACATATACTCCGTTGCAGCTTGCGCAATATATCTCTACCATCGCCAATGGTGGATATCGTATTCAGCCTCGTGTTGTTAAGGAGCTTCGTGAACCAGTACTTGAAAAAGGAAAACTTGGACCAATCTTCCAAGAAATTGAACCTAAATTCCAAAACCAATTGAGTATGAATGAAGATTGGATTAATCGTGTTAAAGAAGGGTTACGGCTTGTTACCCAAACGTCAACAGGAACCGGATACAAAGAAATGGGTAGAGAACCATATAGACCAGCTGGCAAGACAGGTACAGCAGAAGCCTTCTATGATGGACCAAAATGGACACCAGGAACCGAACAACCGGAAACATGGAATATCACATTTGCTGCGTACGCACCACATGATAATCCGGAAATCGCTATAAGCGTTGTAGTACCGTGGGCGTATCAATCAAATGGACATCGTATGAATATGGATATTGGGAAAAAGGTATTTAGAGCCTACTTTGGAACGGAAAAAGAGAAGGAAGCAAATTAAAGAGACAAACCATACAAAAGGAAATAATACAATACATTCTGTTTGAGCCATCGCCCATCTTTTAGACGAATAAGCTCCTTCTTTATATAGACACATATACTATAAGGAACCAGTTCAGAAGGAGTGAATGGAATGCCAAATGAATATGATCAGCAAAATGTAAATTTCCCACATGAAATGAGACAACAAGGCTATTATGGCAGCGGTTATGGACATGGGCAACACGGTCATTATGGTGGTGGTATGGGCCATCATCAACATCATCACGGATATCACGGCGGTATGGGATACCCTCATTATTCAGGCGGAGGATATGGACACCATATGCCTTACCATCCAGGCCATCACCATCATCAACATCACGGATATGGCGGAGGCCACGGATTCCCACATCACGGCTGGCAAGGACAGCAGTGGGGCCAAGGATGGGGTCAAGGACAATCAGGTTACGGAGGCTTTTCATCTCAAGGTCGCGATCCGTATTCCTATGAGGAATTTGCCACAGATCCATCACAATATTCAAACCCATATTACCAATATTAATAGAGTAAAACACACAGGTTTATCCAATCTGTGTGTTTTTTTCGTAAAATTTATCCAGATTAACTTTACGCTTTCAAGGGTAAAAACCTTCAATAAGCTTATTAAGTACTTAGAAAGGAATTTTTCTCATGAAAGAGCTCTCGATAACTGAAAAACAGGTTTCTAGTGCCAACTTCCAATTTGTATTCCCATTTTCGCTTATACGCGGAAAGGAAGATGATTTGGTTGAGAAATTGAAAAAAAATCAGTTTAAATGGTTTAGACTGGATAACCTCGAAAAAGAAGACGATTTCTATGGCAGGTTTGAAATAGATCACGAAAATATGGAGAATTTTTTTCTTCCTTTTACAAATCGAATTTTATTCCCTAAAAAGGAGGATGGGAAAGGATTTCAACGGTATTCCAAAATGTATCTGGTTTCTGGTACATTACAAACAAAGTATTGCAGCACCAAATTTGTAGTTGAATCCATTGATATAACCGTATGTCCATATCAATTAGGTTTTTTAACCATACGTGTTCATTTGGATGACCAAGGTCAATCATTGGATCTTTCTGAAGTCATTCATTTTGCTTCAGAATTTAGGATCATGGAACAAAATCAGCCTACTTCCAAAATAATCTACGAAAATCAGGAATTCGACCATGTTGAGCGCTTTTTGTTAGATTGTCTCATGCCTGAGATAAAAAAATATATGGATGATAGTACTGAGGATAATGCGTACTTTGAATCCTTCCCATTTTTTGAAAATAATCATTTATATGTTCAGTCCTTGATTGGATTGGTACCTGATGAAAAAATCGAGGATTACGATATTTACCGATTAGGTAATCTGGATGGGTATTCTCCAAATAAAAAGCCATATATTAGTTGTAATAATCAACAATTTATTGATCAATATATGGATTCTATCGTTTATACCCGTTGGGCACCGTTTACCTATTACATACCCGATGAGCAGGGTATTGCTTGTATAACCACTTGTACTAATGATGCATTTAATAATATTGCCAGTACCTTTTATGGCGAATACTATTACGGATTAATGCTCACTTTATTTCATAAAATCACTTTGCTTAAGGTGGCAAATGAATATTCACGTGTGAGAATTTCACAGGATACAAAACAAGTAGAAAAATTAATCCATGCCATCAATGCCTTCTCATCCAATTATTATTTTTTTGAACTGGCAACCAACTCTAAGGGCCGTGATATTTTTATCCGGCTAAGAGAAAGGTTTAAGGTAGACGATTTATTCGAGGATACACGTGCAACGCTACAAAACTTAAATCAATATCAAGAAAATTTCACATCCAAACAAGGCAATATGCTTTTACAAATTTTAACCCTCTATTCAGTCATAACTGGAATATTCGGAATGAATTTAGTTTCTGAACAACTTAAAGGGAATATTAATTGGTCCAGTTTATTATCGAGTTATAATCGGCTCGAATACTTAGCATTATTTGTAACATTAACCGGTGTATTTATCTCCATTATCTTAGGATTTAGATTTGTATTTTTATGGATAATGGATAAAAGGGAACGTAAAAAGTGGAGAAAGGAAATTGAGTATCCAAATACAAAGTAAATTTTATAACAGATAAACCTCCGTTTAAATCAATGTAAACGGAGGTTTTTATATTCCTCCCCCTCTAAACTAAATCAAAAAGATTTAACTCCAGAATTATCCATGAATCAAAGGCCTAATTTGCTTACTATAACTTTTGGCTATCTTATTTTCAATCAAGTTTTGCAGCAATTCATAATCCAGCACACCTGCAATCAATTGAATAATATTCCTTAGTTAACTAATACTAACGTTTATCAATTAAGGTTTAGGTGATGGATATGAAATTCTTTAAAAAGAGAACGACAAACCAGACTAACGAACAAGTACAATCGAACGAGGCATCTACTCCAGATATACGGAGCTTACAAACAACCTGTCATGTAGAAGATAATATTGAAAAACTGAAAACAGCCTTTTCTAATACACAAGATTTCGATACACGTTATTTCTCAAATGGTGATCACAAATATGGAATGGCATTCATCAAAACAATCGTTAAAAAGGATATTATCGATCATTTTCTGATAGAACCATTAGTGGTTAACTCTTCACTCAGCCCTGCTAACTTACCTGTGGCACATGTTTCTGCTTATACCTGTTTTGAAGATATTATTAATAATATGCTCGACGGTAATATTGCTCTGTTTAAAGAAGGTGATACAGCCTGTTATTTAGTAGAAGCAGCAGATTTTAAGACTCGTTCTATTGAGGAACCTGCATCGGAACAAAGTATACGTGGTTCTCATGAAGGGTTTGTAGAGAAAATTGAAGATAATTTAAATCTGATAAGAAAAAGGGTCAAAACGGAGAACTTGGTGGTTAAAACAAAAACACTTGGTTCATATCCAAAGGCTACTGCCGCTCTTTTTTATATAAATGGGAAAGCAGACCCGGAGGTTATAGAAAAAATAGAAAAAAAATTAGACTCTATTCATCTTGATACAGCTATCAATACAGAAGTTATTCAAAATTATATAGAAGACTCAGTTTATTCACCATTTCCGCAAATTTTGAATACAGAAAAACCTAATCGGGTTGCACATCACTTATCAATGGGTGCCGTTGGCTTAATGACTGAAGGAAGCTCTACTGTCTTCCTGATGCCAATTACATTCTTTACTTTTTTTCATGCAGCGGATGATATTGAAAGCCGTTTTTATATAAGCTCATTTGAACGGATTTTACGCCTGTTTGCCTTATTTCTGGCCATTACCTTACCATCATTTTATATCGCTCTTGTATCATTTGATTTCGAGATTATCCCGTTAAATCTTGTAGCAAATGTTAAAGGATCTTTGGAGAACATTCCCTACTCCCCCTTAATCGAAGCTCTTATTATGGTGGTCATATTGGAACTTCTTAAGGAATCCGCCATCCGTTTACCCAGTTCCGTTTCACCAACGATTGGTGTGGTAGGTGCTTTGGTCATAGGTACTGCAATTGTTCAGGCTAACCTGGTTTCTAATACGATGTTAATCGTGATTGCGATTACAGCCATTTCGGCATTTACTATTCCAAATCAGGAAGTCGCACAAATGATTCGTATTCTAAACTTCCCGCTCATCATTATAACTTATATTTTTGGCTTAGTTGGAATAGCGATTGGATTCACTTTAATTATCTATCATTTATGTGAATTGGAATCTATGGGAAAACCTTATTTAGCACCGGTCGCGCCGTTTAATTTTAAAAGCTTGTCGAAAATGCTATTCAAAATACCATTTAAGAAGGAGAGTTAAATGGACTATGATAGCTTCTAATAAAAAGTTATTGTCAGCTCACCAATTATACTTTTTAACCGTCCAATCCGTTAGCTCTGTCATGATTTTTGCCATTCCTTATCTTGTTAATGAGCATAGTAAACATAATGCCTGGATATCTGCCATCATCACTTTAATCTTCTTTCAACTAATTGGATGGGTCATCTTTTCATTGCATAAACGATTACCGGATAAGAATCTATTCCAAATGACAGAGATTCTAACAAGCAAATGGATCGGAAAAATAATGAATTGGCTGTATATCATCTATTTCATTGGCCTTGCTACCTATACGGCTTTATATTTTACGTATTTATCAAAGGAATGGACACTGCCTGTCACACCGCTATTTGTTGTTTACCTAATCTTTATTTTAATGGGACTCTATATAGCCAAAGGGACGATAACTACACTCGCGCGGTTCAGCGGCATAACATTCCTAGCGTTAACAGGCTTTCTCCTGTTCTCTATTTCTTTTGCCATTCCTAAAATGCATCTTTTATTTCTACTGCCAGTTGGGGATGTTCCGGTTACTAAAATTTTGAATGGTTCATATCATATGGGGATTGGTTATGCAGGCCTAAGTTCATTACTTGTATTATTACCACTTCTTCATGACAAATTAAAAACAAAAAAAAGAGTAATTACTTTTTCAATCCTGACTATTTCATTGATTTATCTTGTTTTATTAGTAATCTGTCTTGCCCATTTTGGTACATATTCATTAGGTCTAGTTCCAATTCCAGTTCTCTATTTACTAAAAATATTGACGATACTTAGCATTTTTGAACGGATGGATTTGATTATTATGTGCGCCTGGATCTCACCAATGCTCGTTTCCTATGTCCTATATATTTTTATAGCAGGAATAGGAATATCAGAAAATACTCGATTCAAGAACAAAAAAATCATTGTATTGGTTATTACTTTGATAATCTCACTTCTATGTGCTCTTTTTCCGGAAGCGCAGGATAACATGATTCGTCTTAATAATTATTTGCTACCCTTTACTTATGTGTTCATGATAGGGTTTCCCATTCTTCTACTGGCTATTGCTATGATTCGAAAAATAAACCAGAGTCATCAAAATCAGGCAGGTGATTGATCCATGAAACTATTAAAGATAGGTTTAATATTATCAATATTGATTGCTACCACAGGATGCTGGGACCAAAATTTTTTATCTAAAACTTCCCTGGCATTCAGTTTAGGTTTTGACAAAGCTAAAGGCCCGGAACCACTGGAATTAATTACAATTATTCGTGCATTAAAGCCTGCAGGTGGGGGACAAATAGAACCCTATAATACCAGTTATAAAGTAAAGGGAGCATCTCCATTAATTTTAAGGGAAAAAATGAATCAAATTACGCCCGGCGAATTCTCAATAAATAAATTAAGTAATGTTTTAATAGGCGAGGAATTGGCGAAAACAGATATCTATCCCCTGCTGGATGTGTTATATCGTGATGCAAAAAGTAATGTAAACGCAAAAGTCTTGATTACAAAAGGAAAATCACGAGACATTTTAAAAGACGAGTATATTAAGGGCACTTTAATTAGTAGAGCCATACAAGAGTTACTCGACAGTGCAGAAGACCATTCCATGATTCCTGAGCAATCATTAGCTACGATTATGCCTGCCATGTTTGATCCAGGTCAGGATTTTGTCCTTCCCTATGTAGAAAAACTTAAGGGTGGCCTGGTAAAAGTAAAGGGAGTAGCTTTATTCGATAACTTAAGTTATACCGGTAAAAATTTAATTGGGGAGGACTCTTCTTTATACTTATTAATGGTTGGCAAAGAAGGAACCTATACTCAATTTACAATAAATAATCCGGAGAAAAAAAATGAAATTGATGAAAAGGTTAGCTTTTTTATTCGAAAAAACACCCATAAAATAAAATTAAAAATCAAGGACTCTAAACCGGTCTATACAGTTTCATTAAACTTAAGGGTTTCTGTATCTGAATATACAAAGGGTTTGCTTAAAGAGGACGAAATTAAAACCCTTGAGAAGCATATTTCTAAGGACTTAACGAAACAAGCTAGAAAAGTAACTGATACGTTAGTGAAAAGCAATTGCGATGCACTCGCGCTTGGCCGTAAGCTGATGGTTAAGGATCCAAAATTGTTTGATGAGTATAAGAAGAATGGAAAGTTAGATTTAAAAAAAGTTGAGATTAACCCAACTGTTAAAATAAAAGTTGTGGACAATGGAATTTTAGATTGAATAGATTTTTGATAAGAGCGAGGACGACGTATGAATACTGCTCAGTATATTTTCAATAAACTTCATTTAGTTGCTCGTCTGATTATTATTATCGTTGGCATTATTCTAGTCTATGGAATCCTTATGCATCTGATTGAGCCTTCAACATTTACCAACATTGGTGAAGGAATATGGTTTACCATTGAATCAATTACAACTGTGGGGTATGGCGAAATTGTGCCCAAAACTCTTTTAGGGAGGTTAACTGCCAGTACATTAATCTTAATTGGTGCAGCATTTGTTTCTTACTACTACGCATCTATGTCATCCTATGTGATTAAACGGCAGACAGCCCTGCAGCTTGGTTCTGCCATCTATACAAAACGTAAGCATCTTATTATAGTTGGTTGGAATGAATGTACTAAAATGCTAATCGATACATGGCATAAGGAGAATCCACGAAGAAATATAGTCATCATAGACGAGACATTAGAATCCCATCCAATGCCAGACACTCATATCTTTTTTTTGAAAAATGACAGTACAAATGAACAGACATGGATTCATGCAAATGTAACCGAGAGTGAATTCATCATTTTAACAGCAGATCGCTCGAAAACTGAACGTGCTTCTGATTTGCATGTCATCGCTTCCTTACTGTGTATTAAAGGCCTTTATCCAGAAGCCACTTGTATTTGTGAAATAATGGCTCCCTTTCAAATGAAAAATGCCAAACGAGCTGGTGCAGATCGTATTATTGCAACTAATACGATTATTAGCCAAACCATTATAGAAACAGTCGAACAAGAGCCGTCTTCAAGATAATTTTATTCATATCCCAACACAGCAATTTCCGCTTCATTTACTAATACTCTGCCTAGATCTAAATATCTTTCCAAACCTGAATCACCACCGTACACATTATCTGATGGATTTGAGTAATGATCAAATTCACATTCATCTGAATATGGGTGGTGATTCATATAAAATTGGGCACCGGTTTTAGCTTCATAAGATAATAAGTAAGGAGTCCCAAAGCGGATTACTCCGTTTTTATCTTCTATAGACCCCTTAATGGTGGTAAAGGGAATCCTAATATAATTTGATTTACTACCGCCATCCATTAGATAATCAAAATAACCATGCTTATAATCCCAGTTCCCGCCAACGATAAACCCATGGCTTCCAAGCTGATGATGGGCATACACATAATTTGTTATTGTATTTGTTAGACGTGATGGTATTTCAATCATGTTATCCCTTCCTTCCTTTAGATCCTTTATTAATATCCACTGATAGAAGGAAAGGTATGTCTGGTATTGGCAGCCTTCAACACCTAATATTCTCAACTATGGTACATATAAAAAATACCCGGTTCATTTACCGGGTATTTTTTGCACGAACATAATATTAAGAATTTAATCGTTTTTCAAGCTCAGCTTTCTTTTCTTCAAAGCCAGCTTTGCCAAGTAAAGCGAACATATTAACTTTATATGCTTCGACACCTGGCTGATCAAATGGATTTACCCCCATTAAATAGCAGCTCATTGCGCATGCTTTTTCGAAGAAGTAGACCATATAACCAAATGTATATTCATCAAGTGCCGGAATGCTCACAACCAAGTTCGGAACTCCGCCATCTGTATGAGCTAATAATGTACCCTCAAATGCCTTATTATTCACGAAATCTACTGTTTGTCCAGCTAAATAATTGAGGTTATCCAAATCATTTGCTGCCTCTTCAAGAACTAATTCATGGCGTGGCTTTTCTACTTTTATAACTGTTTCAAACAGATCTCTGCGACCTTCCTGCACGTATTGTCCTAATGAGTGAAGATCAGTTGAGAAGTTCGCAGAAGATGGATAAACTCCTTTTTGATCTTTTCCTTCACTTTCACCAAAGAGCTGTTTCCACCACTCGGAGAAATACTGTAAGGATGGCTCATAGTTAATCAACATCTCAATGGTTTTCCCTTTACGATAAAGAAGATTACGAACAACTGCATATTGATACGCCTCATTGTTCTCTAATTCAGATTCAGAATAATCTTGCTCAGCTGCAGCTGCACCTTTCATGATAACATCGATATCCGCTCCGCTTGCAGCAATCGGCAGTAATCCAACAGCTGTAAGAACAGAATAACGTCCGCCTACATCATCAGGAATGACAAATGTTTCAAACCCTTCTTCATCAGCAACTGTTTTTAAAGCGCCTCTAGCTTTATCTGTAGTTGCATAAATGCGGCCCTTTGCTGCTTCTGCGCCATATTTTTCTTCCAATAGCTTACGGAAAATACGGAAGGCAATCGCTGGTTCAGTAGTTGTACCGGATTTAGATATAACATTAATCGAGAAATCTTTTCCTTCAAGAAGATCCATTAAATCGCGCATATATGTAGAACTGATATTGTTACCTGCAAAAATGATTTGCGGAGCTTTACGCTTTTCACTAGGCAGAATATTAAAGAAGCTGTGTTGAAGCATTTCAATTGCCGCTCTAGCTCCAAGATAAGATCCGCCAATCCCAATAACTAATAAGATATCAGAATCGTTTTTAATCTTTTCTGCTGCTTTCTTTATACGTGCAAACTCTTCTTTATCATAATAGGAAGGCAAAGATAACCATCCAAGATAATCATTACCAGCTCCTGTTTTTTCATGGATTGTATGATGCAGTTGCTTTACAGTATCCTTCATATAAGACACTTCATGCTCTTGGAAAAATTCTAGTGCTTTTGAATAATCAAATTTAATATGAGTCATTTTTTGTCCTCCATTCAGTTTCCTCATTTTCACTTTACAGAATCCGAAAATGATAATCAAGTTGCGACTAATAGCTTCAAAAATTTCAAGCGTTTACATTTCGTAACATTGAGAAAAAGGTCTTACAGGAAGACCTTTTTTTCAAACTATAAAGATGCTTTGAGAATAGATAGTACATCCTCTTTATTAAGCTTTTTAAAGTTTCCGAACTCTCCATTCACCATTGCTTTGTCTGCTATTAACTCTATTTTGGAATCGTCTATATCATAATCAGCCAATCGGGATGGAGCACCGATTCCTGTCCAGAAATCTCTTATATTACGGATACAATCATTAGCGATTTCCTCTTTTGATTTACCAGCTGAATCAACGTCAAATACCTCAGTTCCCAATCTGACTAACTTATCAAGATTTTCGTGCATACAGTGCTTCATCCAGTTTGGAAATAGGATTGCCAGACCCCCTGCATGAGGAATATCATAGACAGCTGACACAGCATGTTCGATATTATGCGTTGCCCAATCGCCACGGATACCCACACTCAATGTACCATTTAAAGCCACCGTTCCACAGTAAAGAATAGTTTCCCGATACTGATAATTTTCCATATCGTTCAGTAATTTTGGAGCCGTTTCTTTAACTGTTTTTAACACTGATTCACACATTCTATCCTGTAAAGGTGTATTTTCTGTGTGGTTAAAATATGTTTCCAACACATGTGACATCATATCAACCATTCCGTAAATCGTCTGATCGCGAGGAACTGTGAACGTATTAACCGGATCCAGGATAGAAAACTGAGGGTATGCATAGGGTGAACCCCACCCGTGCTTCTCCTGTGTCTCCCAATTCGTAATCACACTGCCAGAGTTCATTTCAGAGCCTGTGGCTGCCAGTGTTAAAACTGTACCAAACGGCATAGCGCCCTTTACTTTGGCTTTCTTGGTGACTAAATCCCATGGATCTCCCTCATACACAACACCTGCCGCAATTGCCTTCGTACAATCAATAACACTACCTCCGCCAATAGCTAAAAGAAAATCAACCTCATTTTCTCGGCATATATCGACACCTTTGCGCACAGTAGAGATACGCGGATTTGGTTCTACTCCAGATAATTCATGATAGGTTAGTTCTCTGTGCTTCAGCTCATCAACAACACGATCATATAAGCCATTTTTCTTTATGCTTCCCCCACCATAAATTAATAAAATATTTTTTGAATCGGCTGGTATTAAATTTTTCAGTTCTTTAACTGTATCCTTACCAAATACTAAATTTGTCGGATTTTTATATGTAAAATTTTGCATAATTCTATTTCCTCCCTATTATTCCGTTTTCTTTATCTTTAATTCCTTTAATTTCATTAATAAAACCTAAAATCATGTATAATATTTTCTTTTTTTAACCACTCTATAACTGAACCATGCTTTTTGAAGGAGGAAATCAAATGAGTGGTATACAACGTACCGCACTTGTCTTAACAATTATAGGCGCCATTAACTGGGGACTTATCGGATTTTTCCAATTCGATTTGGTTGCAACTGTTTTTGGGGGCGGAAGCCAAGCTGGTGGTTTCGCACGTGTTATTTATGCACTTGTTGGAATTGCAGGCCTTGTCAATCTTGGATTATTATTCAAGCCAAGCGAACAAACAAGCAGCCAGGAACAACCAAATCCATCAAAATCATAATATCTAGAATAGGCCCATCCCTTTATTTGGATGGGCCTATTCATTTATACAGACAATACCTTTTTAATTTTTGAAATCGCCCAATCAAGCTCTTCTTTGGTAATGATAAGTGGTGGGGCAAAACGGATGACATTATCATGAGTTTCCTTACATAATAAGCCCTCATCCTTTAACCGTTCACAATATGGGCGTGCTGATTCCGTTAATTCCATACCAATAAATAAACCACGGCCTCTGATTTCTTTTATAATAGGATTTTCAATCTTCCTTAATTCTTCACTCAGATAGGCTCCCAGATGTTCGGATTTTCCAGCCAAATTCTCTTCAACTAACACATCAATAGCCTCCATAGATACTGCGCAGGCTAATGGATTACCACCAAAAGTAGATCCATGGGACCCCGGATTAAAAACATCAAGAATATCATGATTGGCCAGAATACAGGAAATTGGGAATACTCCGCCACCAAGGGCCTTACCCAAAATATAAATATCAGGAACAACATCCTCCCACTCACATGCAAACATCCTGCCCGTTCTGCAAAGCCCTACCTGAATCTCATCTGCAATAAATAAAACATCATTAGCCTTACATACATCATATGCTCCCTTAAGGAACCCTTCAGAAGGTATATTAATTCCTGCTTCACCTTGGATTGGCTCAATCAAAAAGCCTGCTGTATTGGGAGTAATCGCTTCCTTTAAAGCTTCTATATCGCCAAATGGGATAAGCTTAATGCCTGGCAGCATTGGACCAAAACCTCTTTTATATTCTTCATCAGAAGAAAGAGAAACAGCGAGCATCGTTCTGCCATGAAAGTTCCCAGTGCAGGCGATAAATTCTGCCTTGTCCTTTTCCACTCCTTTTACATCATAGGCCCATCTTCTTGCAGCTTTAAAAGCTGTTTCAACCGCCTCCGCACCAGTATTCATAGGAAGTGCTTTGTCTTTGTTTGCTAGCTTACAAATTTTTTCATACCATGGACCAAGCTGATCATTATGAAAAGCTCTTGACGTCAGAGTTACACGATCTGCTTGCTCCTTTAAAGCTCGAATAATTCTTGGGTGACGATGTCCCTGGTTTACAGCCGAATAAGCACTCAGCATGTCCATATATCGGTTTCCCTCTGGATCCTTCACCCAAACACCCTCAGCTTCTGCTATAACAATCGGCAATGGGTGATAGTTCCTGGCACCATATTGTTCTGTTTGTTCAATCACTTCGTTGGAAACAGTTGTCTTTGTCACATGAATCGGCCCCCTATCTAAGTTTTTCATTCGTATAAGGTATAATTCCATTCGACTAAAAACCCATTTAAACGATAATTGAGTCTTGTCTATATTATCCGATAATTTACGAACAATTGGAATTAATAACTGTTTACAACAAAAAAACTGCCCTCATCACAGTCGAAACAAGTGATGAGGGCAGTTTCTGCATTTCTATTCAATTATTTTTTAATAAGATCTTCGCGTTTGGATTGTTCAATCCACTCTTCCAATTTATCTTTAAGTGTATTGAATCCTTGTGGTGTTTCAGCAGGCGGAATTTTAACTGAACCTTGTTGAGATTTTTTCTTAGGCTTACGAGCTTCCTGTTTAACTGCTGGCGGCTCTTCTGTAGCACGGATAGATAAAGCGATTTTTCCAGCTTCTTCATTAACGGAAAGAACTTTAATTTTAACTTCATCGCCTAATTTTAATTGATCATTAATATCTTTCACAAACCCGTACGTAATTTCAGAAATATGAACGAGTCCTTGTGTATTTTCGTCTAAGGCAACGAATGCTCCATAAGGCTGAATGCCAGTTACTTTACCGGTAAGAATTTGACCTACTTCATATTTTGTAGTCATAATAACACTCCTATAAATGTTTAAATTTTTCGTTTATATACGCAATATAAAATTATAGCATAATGTTGAGCCATTATCAAAAATGACCTACACACTCTTCTATTTTTATTTACCCTATCGCCTAATAATAAACACCTTTCCCGACAGGAATAACTTACCTGTTCAATCAGATTTAATATTCTGGCAATTATTCCTGTATAATGCTACTATTATACGATTAATAAGATTACAAGCTATGAGGTGCATACATGCAAAAACATGAACAATGGTCATCAAAGATTGGATTTATTTTAGCTGCTGCCGGTTCAGCAATTGGACTGGGTGCCATTTGGAAATTCCCCTACATGGCTGGAACAAATGGCGGTGCAGCCTTCTTCCTTTTATTTATTGCGTTCACACTTTTTATCGGTGCTCCTATTTTAATTGCCGAATTTGTCATTGGACGAAATGCACAAAAAGATGCAGTCAGTGCCTATAAAGTTATAGCCCCTAATTCTAAATGGTTTTTATTGGGGTGGATGGGTGTAATTGCTTCCGTTCTGTTGCTATCCTTTTACAGTGTGGTAGGCGGCTGGATTTTATCCTATCTAGGCAGAAGTCTACTTGGGCAGATAACAGGGGTAGCTAATTATGAATCATTATTTAATAACATTATTGAAAATCCATATGAATCAATCATTTCTCAGATTCTGTTCATATTATTGACAATATGGGTGGTTCAGGGAGGAATCAAAAAAGGGATTGAACGGGCAAGCAAGTATATGATGCCGGCATTATTCATTTTGTTTATTATATTGGCCGTTCGATCGTTAACCCTGGATGGAGCTATGGAAGGTGTTAGATTCTTCTTGCAGCCAGACTTCAATAAAATCACTGGTGAATCCGTATTGCTGGCACTTGGACAAGCCTTTTTCGCTCTTAGTGTGGGAACATCTGTAATGGTAACCTACGCTTCCTATTTGCCGAAAAACGAGAATTTGATGAAATCCGGCTTTTCTGTTGTGGGATTAAATATTTTAATCTCCTTATTAGCAGGACTTGTTATTTTCCCTGCCGTATTTGCGTTGGGATATGATCCTGCATCAGGTCCAGGGCTAGTTTTTGTCATACTGCCAGCTGTATTTAATGAGATCGCATTCGGAGGATTTTTTATGATCATCTTTATGGTCTTATTGTTATTTGCGACTCTTACCTCCGCCTTTTCCATTTTGGAAATTGTTGTAGCAGTCATTTCAAAAGAAAATCCCGAGAAACGAAAATCTTCCGCATGGCTGGCTGGAATCATCACCTTCATTGTTGGGATTCCGAGTGCTTTATCCTATGGCATTTTAAATGATGTTCATATTGCAGGGAAAACATTCTTTGATCTGGCAGATTTTATTGTTTCAAATCTTGCCCTGCCGCTCGGTTCACTATTTATCTCTATATTTATAGGTTACGTTATGGATAAAAACGCAGTCAGAACAGAGTTACAAAATGGCTCGAAATTGAAATACTGGATGTTTAACGGTTGGTATATCCTAGTCCGTTACGTATGCCCTGCCGCAATTTTATTAGTCTTCCTGAACTCTATTGGAATTATTTAGTAAGGTGGTAGAATATAAGGAGAACTATTAATATCGGGAGGGATTGATAATGGCTACAATTGGAGAAAATATTCGTAAGTACAGAATTGACAAAGGAATGAGTGTGGAAGAGCTAGCGTTACGCTCCAGAATCGGCACTCACAAACTTGAGCAATACGAGGAAAATGAAATAACACCAAGCCTCCAGGTTCTCCTGACTATTTCAACTGCATTGGATTGCCCTGCCTCCGAATTAATGGAGCACGCCAATCCAACAGGACCATGCCAACTAGATCCCGAACTCCATCACCTCATCAACACAATGGGGCAAAAGCGAGCGAAATTAATACTAAAGAAAACCCAAGACATAACCGAAGCCGACTTCCTAAGGATAATGGGGAACTTAAAAAGCTGAAACGACTGCCCAGGCCCGAAAAGCATAAGAGAGAGGCACGCAGGGAGGTGTTCTTCCCTCCCGCAGTGGCTATCCTTATGACTCGAGGGACTAGGAGTTGAAGCTGGATTATTAAAAGGCTGAAACGGCTGGAAAAGGAACGAAGACTAAGAACGCCACGTCCTGTGGCAACGTCTTCATGACCAACATCCTGTAGCCCTCCGCAGTGGCTATACTTATGTACCGATACCTTACGCCTTGAAGAGGCTGGGACATAACTAAATTTACTATGTCTAAAGCCGAATGATATATTGGATTTTTATTAATCTAAATAGAAAAAGCCGAACTATTATAAATAATGCTAACACTGCATTTAATAATAGTTCGGCTTTTTTAGTTATTGGAAACCTTTTGTCCCAGCCTCTTTTTGATCAACATTCTGTTTTAATAATTGAGCTTGGCTGGAATTTGGCTGGGTCGGCTGGATTTCAATAAGATTCGGCTGAATTCCCATCCAACTTGGCTCTATTTCTATTAAAATACGTGTTTATTTAGAACCGGATTCCCAAGTAAGCAAACATATTGCGGCTAATTGCCTTAATTAGCTGCATTGATTTCTATAGCCTGGTGTGTCTTTAAGAATGCTTTTCCTTTTAAAGGACTTAAAATTAAAATAATCAAATCCTTATGAACAAAACAAAGGGGCAACCATAGGTCATTTAACGACTTATGGTTGCCCCCTCATTTTTTATATTTGAAAATCTTTTCCCTATACTCAGAAAACTCTTAGTAAAAGTCCTTAAGGAAATTTATGAATGATTGTTTAAAAATCGTTCAATTCTGGTTAAGGCTTCCCGTAATTGATCGATAGATGTAGCGTAAGAGCAACGGATATGCCCTTCTCCGCCTATACCAAATACATTGCCTGGTACTACTGCTACCTTTTCCTCAATCAATAATTTTTCTGCAAATTCTTCAGAGCTCATGCCAGTAGATTCAATGGATGGAAAAGCATAAAATGCTCCACCCGGTGTGTGGCACTTCAAACCAATCTCATTAAATGAACTAACAATATAATTTCTTCGATGATTATAGCTCATACGCATTTCTTCCACATATCCCGCCCCATATCGCAGGGCCTCCAAAGCAGCATATTGGGCAGATGTAGGGGCACACATAATCGCATACTGGTGGATTTTCAGCATAGCTTCAGAGATTTCTTTGTTTGCACATACAAAACCAAGCCTCCAGCCTGTCATAGCAAATCCCTTTGAGAAGCCTGATATTAAAATCGTCCGTTCATACATCCCTTCAATGGCTGCAAAGCTGGTATACGCGTCATCATAAACAAGTTCCGCATAGATTTCATCGGAAATCACAAGAACATCATGTTTAATAGCAATTTCAGCTAATGCTTTCAAATCATCCTTAGACAATTGGGTTCCTGTTGGATTATTGGGTGAACAAATCATAATCGCCTTCGTTTTCGGTGTTATAGCTGCTTCTAACTGTTCGGGTAACAGTTTAAAATCAGATTCTTTCATGGTTCCAACCGAAACAGGCTTACCTCCTGCCAATGCCACTAATGGAGCATAGGATACGAAGCATGGTTCAACGACTATTACTTCTTCTCCTGGGTTGAGAATGGCTCGTAAGGCGATATCGATTGCCTGACTTGCACCTACAGTTACAATAATTTGATTTTCAGGGGAGTATGTTACCTGAAAACGTCTACTCATATAGGCTGCAATTTCCTCGCGTAAATCAAGCAATCCTGCATTTGCTGTGTAAGACGTATAGCCTTCTTCCATCGAGAGGATAGCAGCTTCCCTGTATCGCCACGGAGTAACAAAATCTGGCTCACCTACACCAAGCGAAACGATACCTTCCATGCCTGCTGCCAAATCAAAAAATTTACGTATTCCGGAGGGCTTCATTTCTCGAGCCGTATCAGATAGATAACTCGTTTTAATCATGGAGTTATCACAATCCTTTTATCCTCATCAAGAGGTGCAAATACAGTCCCATCATGTTTATACTTTTTAAGAATAAAGTGAGTCGTTGTAGAAATAACTGAATCAAGAGTCGATAATTTGTCTGAAACAAATCGCGCTACCTCATTCATCGACTTGCCCTCAATGACCACAGATAAGTCATAAGCACCTGACATTAAATAAACGGATGTGACCTCTTCATAGCGATAAATTCGTTTTGCTGTCTCATCAAAGCCTACGCCTCTTTTAGGGGTTACTTTCACATCAATCATGGCAGTAACTCCTTCGTGATCTTTAACTTTCGACCAATCGACCAAAGCGGCATAGCCAACAATAATATTGGATTCTTTCAGTTTTTTTAAGGCTAGTTCAACTTCCTCTTTAGACATTGCTGTCATTTTTACTATATCATCCAGAGGGATTCTGGCGTTTTCTTCGAGAATATTCAAAATCTCAATTTCCTTAGCTGTAAGGTTCATACCCTCACCTCCATTAAAAGTATCATTAGATATAAAGATATCTGAAAATTTAATTTAAATTAAACTTTTTCCATTATAACACTCATTTTATACATATGAATATGTAATCAATTATTTTCATCTCACATACCATATTTATTTGAGAAAACAAGCCAATTAATAAATCTTCAAAAACTGCCAGTCTGTAAATATATGATAAAATAAGGGAATCATATAAAGGCGGGGTGAAAAAATGAATAGTACAACAAATACAGAAACCATTATAGATCGTAAAGGAACAGCTTCGTATAAATGGGATAACGTTGATTCATTATTCGCAGGCAGTGACTTATGGCCAATGTGGGTGGCAGACATGGACTGGGCTTCGCCTGTTCAGGTACAGGAAGCTTTAATTACCCGCATACAGCACCCAATATTCGGATATACATATGCCTCCGATTCTGTATACCAGGCTATCATAAATTGGATGAACGAAAAGCATAAATGGTCGCTTAAAAGAGAAAATATTTCTTTTAGTCCAGGTGTAGTTCCGTCCTTATCAGCAGCTGTTCTTGCATTTACTGAAGCTGGAGATCAAGTGATGATTCAAACACCTGTCTACGGTCCATTTCATAATGTCGTTAAAAGTAATGGCCGAACTCTTGTTACCAATAGAATGAAAATCAACCAAAATCAATTTGAAATTGATTTTGAAGACTTTGAAAACAAGCTTCGTAATGGAGTAAAATTATTCATCTTATGCAGCCCGCACAATCCTGGCGGAACGGTTTGGGCAAAGAAAGACCTTGAGAGAATGATTAGCCTATGTCAGCACTATCAAGTGCCTGTCATTTCCGATGAAATTCACGCTGACCTGATTCTTTATGACAATATTCACACACCTGCCGGAATCATCAGCAAAGATGTTATTACACTGATGGCTCCTAGTAAAACCTTTAATATCGCTGGATTGCATGGCTCTCTGATCCTAAGTGAAAATAAAGATTACCTCTTAAAAATGGAACAGCAATTCCTCAAGCAAGGTATTGGGGGCATTAATGTACTTGCCTATACTGCCATGGAAGCGGCCTACACCCATGGTGCTGAGTGGGTGAGTGAGACCGTATCCAAAATTGAAGAGAATATTGAAATCCTGACTGATTATGTTTCTAAGCATTTACCGAAAATAAACATCATGATTCCTCAAGCATCTTTCCTTGTTTGGATCGATTTACGGGATTTAGGAATATCAGATATTGAAATCACAGAAAGGCTCATCCATAAAGGGAAATTGGCTCTTGAACCCGGTGCGAAATATGGGCAGGATGGCCAAGGATTTGTTCGAATGAATATAGGGTGCTCTAAGGACACTCTCACTGAGGGCTTGCGCAGATTGCACGAAGCATTCCAAGACCTCAACTAATTATGTAACAAGCATTTGCCAATCAGTCTGGCAAATGCTTGTTTAATTTTAAGAAGAATCCACTCAGATTTCGGCAAAAAAAAACTGCACACTTTGCATGTGCAGCCATCATTGAATATTTTGCTCTTTTAATTTTTCTTCCAATTCCTTTGCCTTCTGTACCTGCTTACGATTATAAACAATGATAAACCGCATCGTTAACACTGCAAACAATGTAAAAATGGCCATCGTTAATCCGGCTGGAATGTATTCTCTTTTATCTTCAGGAAAATACAAGAATAATCCTATAATAAACGCTAATGGCTGAGACATGTTTTGAGACACCCTTTCCTGATTTGAAAACATTTGAATTTTAACCATATTATAACACGACTAGGGTGAGTATAAGTGATATTTGATTATCCTCATTTATAAATAAGAAAAAAGCTGCCGAGTCATCGACAGCCTACTTACATTATAGGGATTATTTTAGGATGTTGATTTTTTCAATCACTACATCATAAACCGGTTTATCGTTAGGACCTACTTTAGTAGTTGCGATGTCATCTACAACATCCATTCCTTCAGTAACTTGTCCAAACACGGTATGTCTGTGGTCAAGCCAAGGAGTTCCGCCTATTTCCATGTATTTTTCCACTGCTTCCTGAGGATATCCCGCTTGTTCCATTTGTCCTTTTAGATTCGCTTCAACAGCACCTTTTTGAACAATAAAGAATTGACTTCCATTTGTACCAGGGCCGGCATTTGCCATAGACAAAGCACCACGGAAATTAAATAAATCCATCGTGAATTCATCTTCGAATGATTTACCCCAAATGCTTTCTCCACCCATTCCTGTTCCAGTTGGATCTCCGCCTTGAATCATGAAATCATTGATCACGCGGTGGAAAATGATCCCCTCGTAGTATCCATTTTCTGCATGAGTCAGGAAATTTTCAACCGCTTTAGGAGCTTGGTCAGGGAATAATTTGATTTGGATGGAACCTTTATTAGTTACCATCTCCACTAATCTTTCATTACCTTGTACTTCTGTAAATTGAGGTAATACTGTCATTTTATCTTCGCCTTCTTTCTCTTTAATGGTTTGATCCAGCTTTAAAGTTGTTTGATCACCAGATTGGAATACCTTATCTTTTATATACAGATTCCAAATCGCTGCACCAAGGAGGATTATTAATAATAGTATCATGGTCTTCCATTTCATTTAAACTACCTCCAATTTTTCACTTTACACGATTCTCAAAAAAAAAGCATCTTTCTGAAGAGCTTTTTATAGGATTGATTATGGTACATCGGTATGATAGAGAAGAACAGATATGAATGGGGGATAAAAATGAATGAACTCACTATTGGCGACCAAGTGATTGCACATTATAAAACCGGTAAATATGTAGGCGAAATCACCAATATCCGAACAAATGGATATATGGTTGTTAAAATACTGGCTGTATTAAAGCACCCTATGCAGGGAGATCTTCATCATCCAAAACAAACAGAAGTTGATTTTTTCCATGAGCGAAAGGCTTTAGCTTACAGGGAACAAACCAACATCCCGGTAAACATGGTGAAACCGTTTAAAGGGGAAATTCCTGATTACACAGAATCCCTGCGCCAGTCTCTTGAAACATTAAAACAGGAATTGCAAAAAGAAGAATCAAAGTGGTCAGATATGTCTTTGTCAGCTATATCGAATATAGAGCGCGAGTATTTTCCAATATGATAAACATAAAAAACCAAATCACTCTTTACTGATTTGGTTTTTTACGTCAACCCATTAAATAACTGTGAAAAATCCACAACGTCTCCGATTGTCGTTGGCTTATAGTTATCCACATACCTCCTGTCCTGCTCAATTAATGTAAACAGTTCATAAGTCATTCTGGCATCATCCAAAGCACGATGCCAAACGCCTTTAGCCTTGTCCCCATATTGCTGAACTGCTTTCCATAGGCCTGTCTGATTTCGGTCACCAAAGAATTTTTGATACTCAATCGATAAATCCAATTGCTTTCCCGTTAAAGGGAATATATGTCCTGAATACTGACAGTTTTGCTTTAACACCTTCATATCCATGTTTCCCCATGTAGCAATCGTTGGAGAGTTAGGATGATCCAATTCTCGCAGTAAACTGTGAAAAACATCAAATTCCACCCCTGTCTTAAGATCATCTTCGGTAATGTGCAAAAAGTTCTTACATCGGTTCGTTAACGACTGAAATACTCTGGGCAGGACATAAGAATTGTATTGATTGACTATTGTTCCACTCTTTACCTCGATAATTCCATATTCAATGATTTCAGGAAAGAACCCATTCGGATTATTTCGATCCTCTGGCATTGTAAATTCAAAATCTATGAATAAATAGTGGTCATCCTTCTTCACAATGATACAACCTCCTTGTTTTCGTGTAATCTATTGCTCCTTCCAAATTTTCCTCTTTTAACCATAAAATCAATACGATATAGTTAAATATACGAATAGAATTCCAGGTGGGTAAAAATGAGAAAATCAATTGGATTTTGTATGATTTTATTACTGGTTCCATCCTTATACGGATTGAGTACATTAACACTGAATGAGTTTTCCAAATTGCAAAGCCTCAATCATGTTTTGGACACCAATTTATAAATAGATCAATCAGCCATGCAGCTTAACAGTACAATCACAGATTCCGATGGACAATTATCAGAGAAATCTATCAAACAGAGAATCGGAAATATATAAAGGATGCTGATATCCCTCAAATTTTAAAGGATAACTACGTAGTTTCAGAGGATCAGCATTTTTATTCACATAAGGGGTTTGATTTATCAGCTATTAGCAGAGCGTTCATAATTAATACGGAAAGCGGGGGAATTCATCAAGGGGGCAGCACCATTACACAACAGCTCGCTCGAAATTTATTCCTCACAAATGAACGTACATATAATCGTAAATTAACTGAACTGCTTTACGCCTATCAGCTTGAGCGTGATTTTTCAAAAGATTAACTATTAAATACTTACATAATTGCGATTTACTATGGTAACAGTTCCTATGGAATTGAAGCTGCTGCTCATTTTTATTTTTCCAAATCAGCAAAGAATCTCAAGCATGGTGAACTCTCTTTTCTAGCGGCAATTCCTAATAACCCTAGTCTTTATGACCCGCTGACTAATTTCCAAAATACAAAAAAACGCCAGGTTAGACTTCTGCAGCAACTTGAGAATAAGAATTTCATAACGAATGGAGAAAAAGAGCAAATTTTAAAAGAATCAATAAAATTAAATCTTTCCAAACGAATCCAAGAATTTCCTGATTATACCGATTACACGCTGGCTGAATTTCGTCAGCTGGTCGCAGAGCAGGATGGTTATCAGTTTTCTGGTTTATCTGAACAAGAATCTAATCAATTAACAGAGAAATTAGATAACCGCATCACGGAACTGCTGCTTTCAGGAATTACGATCCACACTTTTTCTCGATTCAGATATTCAGAAAAAGCCAAATCAGCCGTTAGTAGCATCCTGCCTTATAAAAACGTTGAAGCATCAGCGGTAGTTATTAATCATTCTACTCATGAGCTTGTCTCATTGATTGGGGGAAAAACATATAAACCCTCAACATTTAATCGAGCCCATTAAAGTTTTCGTCAGCCAGAATCTACGATTAAACCATTGCTGGTATATGCGCCTTATTTGAAAACTAATAAGGATCCAAAAAATAGACGCTTCAGCGATATGCATCGAAAATTACTGCCCAGAGAACTATGGTCATTCAACATATAGCAATCTTCCACTCAATCAGGCAATGGCCAAATCGGTTAATACTGCAGCTGTTCGATTGCTTCAAAAAACAGGTAGCTTATATAGGAGGAAAAACCGGTACAACAAATGATTATCATGATTTATGGTTTATTGGGATGACTGCTTCGTATACTGGTGGGGTCTGGGTGGGCAAGGATCAGCCGTCCAGTATTGATTTTTTAAATAAAAGTCAGCCGCAAATACAAATATGGAAAAGCATGATGTATTCTCTCTATTAGAGGTTCATCATGCTTTTTCCTTTACAGCGGAAGTCCCGCCATTATACTATTATATAATTTTAAGACAGAGAGACAGACTGCCAATAACAGAACGGCCCAGATAGTTACATGAAAAAATATAATCCCTATCAATCAGGTACCCGATAAGGATGAACTGATTTTATACAGAAAGTATATAAAAGCGAATAATGAAGTAAGTAAAAAGCAGCCTGCAAGCAACCAAAGACAACATAACATAGATATAAGTCCACCTATCAGAAAAATGATAGAAGTCCCTCTCAGCTTTTGCAGGTCTTCTCCCACCTTATCCTTTGAGAAAAATAAAAGTGACAGTTCCAAAAAGGTATCGACAAGAAGCTTTAACGCAGCAAGTAACATAAAAAAACAGATAAAGAACAATAATAAAAAGGATAATTTAATATGGATCTCTGATAACAATCCAGTCATGCCTGAATAGAGCCCATTGCTTTTTAAAAATACAATCATTCTTACCATAAGATGAACAGCAAAGAACAGACTAAATGCCATTATCGATAATAAGGGAAAATAACCTGTTACATATGTATTCTTCATTTTCATTATTCCTTATACTTCACATTTTCCCATTATAAACCATTTATCAGAAAGGAGAATTAAATTTTTAAATTTTTTCCTTCATATAATACATGGTTAAAACACATGAATACCAGTCTTTTCAAGTACAGTCTAATATAAATTTGCTGTATAATTTGCTATGCTGAATGTACGGATTGGTACATTTTGTTGTAATTTTTCAATATTTTATAATTTTTTAAGGGAGGTCCTTATGTCAATGCTTCACTTGAGTATATTACTGCCTTTTTTGGCTGCGATATGTATTCCGTTTATAGGCAAATATGCTCGTAAAATACATACCGGATGGTTCGTACTTATTATACCTATCGTATTATTTGGTTATTTGTTTACGTTCCTGCCTGAAATAACGGATCATCAATCCATAACAGCTAGTTTTGAGTGGATTCCTTCACTAAACATATCATTTGATGTTTATGTAGACGGATTAGGCCTGCTCTTCGCTATGCTGATCACAGGTATTGGTACACTAGTTATTCTGTACTCCATCTTTTATATGGACAAAACAAAAGAAAAACTGAGTAATTTTTATGTTTATTTACTATTATTTATGGGGGCTATGCTTGGGGTTGTCCTATCTGACAACTTAATCGTCCTTTATACGTTTTGGGAATTTACCAGCCTTTCTTCCTTCCTGCTGATTGGCTATTGGCATGAGAGAAAAGGATCTCGCTACGGAGCGCAAAAATCATTATTAATCACCTTTTTAGGTGGCTTATCCATGCTAGGAGGTTTTATAACCCTCTCTGTAATGGGAAATACCTTCAGCATCAGAGAATTAATTTCAATGGCTCCTGATTTGGTAAACCATCCTCTTTTTTATTTTTCGATGATACTCGTTTTATTAGGGGCATTCACGAAGTCTGCCCAATTCCCATTCCACATTTGGTTACCTGATGCAATGGAAGCACCTACACCAGTCAGTGCATATCTTCATTCAGCAACGATGGTTAAAGCAGGTATCTATTTAGTAGCACGTTTGAGCCCTATATTTGCTTTATCAGGTGAATGGGTATGGATTATCGGCCTGGTCGGTATCATAACCTTAATTTGGGGTTCCTTTAATGCAGTACGTCAGTATGATTTAAAAGGGATTCTTGCCTACTCAACAGTCAGCCAGCTCGGCTTAATCATGTCCCTGCTTGGCATCGGTGCGGCTTCCCTCCATTTTGGATCAGCCGAGAATAATGTATATATTGCCGCTGTTTCGGCAGCTGTTTTTCACCTAATTAACCATGCAACCTTTAAAGGTTCATTATTCATGGCAGTCGGTATAATTGATCACGAAACGGGAACTAGGGATATTCGTAAACTGGGCGGATTAATGACCATAATGCCAATCACTTTTACTATTGCTGCAATCGGAGCATTCTCAATGGCAGGCTTGCCTCCATTCAATGGCTTCTTGAGTAAGGAAATGTTCTTTGGCAGCCTATTAGATATAACAAAAGCAGATTTTCTTAACCTGCAAACATGGGGTAATTTATTCCCTGTTATTGGATGGCTGGCAAGTGTATTCACATTTGTTTACTGTATGATTCTTTTATTTAGAACATTTGGCGGCAAACTTCAGCCTGAAAAATTAACGAAAAAACCACATGAAGCACCGATTGGATTATTGATTTCACCAATCACGCTTGCAGCCTTGGTTATTATTTTTGGATTATTTCCAAACATCCTTACTTCAACAATTATTGAGCCAGCTACTGCAGCTATCCTGCCGAGCCTTTATGAAAACGGAAACCCTCCGCATCTTCATATACAAATGTGGCACGGAGTAAATGGCGCATTATTAATGACAATCGGAGTTGTCATCTTAGGAATTATCTTGTATAAGTTCTATCCAAAATGGAGCAAGATTTATACGTATTTATCTGATAAATACACATTAAACAATGCATATAATATGGGATTAAGATCACTGGATACAGGTTCACGTCTCATTACCCGCGGATATATGAACGGGAGTATCCATGATTATTTAGTTTATATATTTGGCTTCTTGATTATCAGTTTACTTTATACGGTTTGGAAAACCGATAGCTTTGCATTCGAAACAACCAGTATGACTCCAATTGGGGTATACGAAGTTATTTTGATCTTTATCTTAGTTCTGGCTTCAATCATGATTCTATTTGCAAAATCGAGACTGACTTCAATCATTTTAATGGGAGCGGTTGGTTATACGGTATCACTTTTATTTGTTCTATTTAGGGCACCTGATTTAGCCTTAACTCAATTTGTCATTGAAACAGTATCTACATCGCTGTTCTTGCTTTGTTTCTATCACTTGCCGAAGTATAAACCAAAGGAAAAGCGTATGCGTTTTAAATTGACAAACCTGGCAATCTCTCTCGGTGTCGGAATTACGATGACACTTATCGCGCTGGCTTCTCACAGTACGAAGCTATTTGAATCCATCTCTGAATTTTATAAAGAGGTTACGTACAAAGAAGCTGGTGGAGAGAATATGGTTAACGTAATCCTGGTTGACTTCCGTGGTTTGGATACCATGTTTGAAATCACCGTATTATCCATTGCAGCCATGGGAATTTACACCATGATTAAACTCCGTCTCACGAAAAGAGGAGGGGAAGAATGAAAACAAATGATTTAATTTTACAGACGGTTACTAAAATCGCAACTTTTATTATTATTTTGTTCTCTATACACATTTTCTTTGCCGGACACTATACGCCGGGCGGTGGATTTATCGGTGGTCTTATGACTTCTTCTGCCATCATTCTTTTATTGCTGGCATTTGATTTAAAAACCGTAAAAAGTTTTCTGCCGGTAAATTATTTATCGTTGATAGCTGTGGGGTTGTTGTTATCTGTCGGGACTGGAGCTGGTGCGTTATTCTTCGATGCTCCTTTCCTGACGCACGCCTTTGATTATTTTGATTTGCCGCTCCTTGGAAAAACATCCCTTCATACAGCAGTTATCTTTGATACGGGTGTTTATCTAGTTGTAATCGGCGTGACAATGACCATTATTCAAACGATTGGGGAGAGTGAATGATGGAGATTTTAATGTGTTTTGCTATAGGAATTCTATTTACGATTTCCACCTATTTACTTTTATCAAAAAGCTTGCTTCGTATCATTATTGGAACAAGCATATTGAGCCATGCGGTGAATTTATTGGTTCTTACCATGGGAGGATTAAAACAAGGAGCTGTGCCTATCTTAAGTGAACACGCCAAATCCTATGTGGATCCGCTGCCACAGGCATTAATCCTGACAGCGATTGTAATTAGCTTCGGTGTCACATCTTTCTTCCTGGTATTGGCCTATCGTTCCTATCAGGAACTTGGAACGGATAACATGGATCAACTGAGAGGAAATAAGTCATATGAATAACCTTGTTATATTACCTATTTTACTTCCGTTATTGACAGGAATTTTATTGTTATTCCTTGCGAAAAAAATAAATGCCCAACGAATAGTCGCCTTGGCCTCTTCTATACTGGTCCTGGTAGTTACCTTTTCACTTTTAATAGAGGTAAAAACAAATGGCATTCTAACCTTGCAGGCCGGCAGCTGGGATGCCCCTTTCGGAATTAGTCTTGTAGCGGATATGCTGGCAGCCTTACTGGTTTTAACTACATCTCTTATTACATTAGTAACGATTATTTATTCTTTTAAAAATATTGATGCAAACCGTGAAAAATATTTCTACTATGCCCTTATCCAATTTTTAATTGTAGGTGTTAACGGGGCATTTTTGACCGGAGATATATTCAACTTATTTGTATTTTTTGAAGTAATGCTGATGTCATCTTATGTATTACTTGTGACAGGTGGTACAAAAGTACAGCTTCGCGAGTCTATTAAATATTTGCTTGTAAATGTAATTGCTTCTGGCCTTTTTGTTGCTGCTGTTGCATTCTTATACTCTGTTGTAGGTACGCTGAATATGGCAGATATCTCAGAAAGAATTGCGGAAGTAGACCAGCCGGGAATCATCACGGTTATCGCTGTTCTGTTTCTAATCGTGTTTGGATTGAAGGCAGCCATTTTTCCTTTATATTTTTGGATGCCCGGCTCATACTTTGCGCCGCCAATTCCAATCCTGGCTTTGTTTGGTTCATTATTAACGAAGGTTGGTGTTTATTCCATCCTAAGAACCTTTACCATTATGTTTTATCATCATACTGATTATACGCATACATTGCTGGAGTACCTTGGAATTTTAACCATTGTATTTGGCTGTATCGGTGTATTGGCCTATATGGATGGTAAAAAAATCATCATTTACAATATCGTAATTGCCATTGGTGTTATAATCTTCGGTATTTCAATCATGAATACCGCATCCATATCCGGTTCAATTATGTATACAATTCATGACATGATGATTAAAGCAGCCCTGTTTCTGCTTATTGGAGTAATGATGGCCAAAACAGGGACAAGTAATATTAAGCGCATGGGTGGGTTAATTCACGAATCTCCACTTTTAGCTTGGATGTTCTTCATAGCGGCTATATCGTTAGCAGGGGTTCCACCTTTCAGCGGCTTTACAGGAAAATTACTAATCATTCAGGGTGCCTTTGATGAAAGGCATTACGTAGGAGGATTGGTAGTCCTATTCTCAAGTTTAATTGTTTTATATTCCGTGATGCGCATTTTCATATTCGCGTTCTGGGGAGAGAAAAAAGTTTACGATGAGAACTTCTCCAAGAAAGATAACCGTTTTTTACTATTGCCGATCGGCATTTTACTTGTAGTCTCAATATTGTACGGATTGGGCTCTGAAGTTGTTTATACGTATGTTTCTGATGCGGTTGATGTTTTAATGAATCCATCAGATTACATTCAGGCCGTACTAAAGGAGTGATGAAGATATGTCTTATCAAATATTATTAAATGTAATTCTAGCCTTGACCTGGATGTTCCTGACGACGTCAAATACAGCCGCTTCCTTTATTATCGGCTATTTAATTGGGGCGATTATTCTTTTTCTATTCAGACGCTTTTTTTCGACTCGGTTTTATTTGCATAAGGTAGTGGCTGTCCTTCACCTTCTGGGGATATTTATACGAGAATTATTGATTGCAAACTTCGACGTTTTTAAAACAATCATCAGACCAAAGCTTGAACTGAAGCCAGGAATTTTTACTTATGAAACCAAACTTAAATCGGATTGGCAGATCACTCTTCTGTCCTGTCTGATTACCTTAACTCCCGGTACATTAGTTCTGGATATTTCTTCTGATAACAAAACATTATTCATCCATGCATTAAACATATCGGAGATTCCAGAGATGCAAGAAAGTATAAAAAATTCATTTGAGCGGCTTATTCTGGAGGTGAGTGAGTAATGATTAATTTCATCCTTCAGCTTTCTTTAGTCTGTATAGCTATTTCGATGCTCATTCTAATTTATAGAGTAATTAAGGGACCAAGCATCCCTGATCGTGTAATGGCATTGGATGCTATTGGCATGAACTTAATTTGCATGATTGCCATACTATCTTTATTGCTCAGCACATCCATGTTTTTAGAGGTTATCCTTCTGATCAGTATTCTTTCGTTCACTGGTACGGTTGCCTTTTCGAAATTCCTGGAGAAAGGGGAAATCATAGAAAATGAACGAAATTAGTTCCTATATTTTTGTTTGTATCGTTTTAATCGGTTCTATATTAACCGTTGTATCAGCTCTTGGAATACTCCGTTTACCCGATGTCTATACGCGGAACCATGCAGCTTCTAAAACATCCACTTTGGGTGTAACCCTTGTATTGCTTGGCACATTCTTATATTTCTGGATTACAGAGGGCCATTTTAACTCCCGTATCCTGTTAGCTATCTTCTTTATTTTTATGACAGCTCCGGTTGCCGGACATTTAATCAGCCGTGCAGCCTATAATACAGGCGTTAAATTGTGGAAACATAGTGTGCGTGATGATTTAAAAAAGGCAAAAAAACAAAAAAATAGCTAATGACAGAAAAAGAGGATGCTTACAAGATCGCTTTAGACCTTGTAAAACATCCTCATTTTTTTATTTGAATAACAGCAAGCGTACATCTGCTGATACATATTAATTCGTTCTCTTCATCCGTTATTTTAATTTCCCATACCATTGTTTTTTTTCCTCTGTGTACAATATTTCCTGTTGCGGTCACCAAGCCTTCCCTTTTGCTTTTAAGATGATTCGCATTAATCTCTAAACCAACGACTGCTTCTTTCTCCTCGTCAACCATTGTATATCCACCAAGACTGGCGACCGTTTCGGCAAGAGCCACCGATGCGCCACCGTGAAGAAGTCCCATCGGCTGGTGTGTCCGATGGTCAACAGGCATGGTTGCAACAACTCTTCCTTCACAGACCTCAACTATTTCTATCCCTAATGTACCCATCAATGTTTTACTTAAATCCAATTAAAGGCATCCTTTCCATTGCTTATTTGTTATGAATTAGATAAAGAGCGGAAAAATAAAGGAGTAAAGCTTTCTTACAACTGATTCCTATTCTGATTTTTAAGGTGAATCCCTTCGAAAAAAGATGAACTGGATATCTGTAAGACTTTACAAAAAGCATATCTAGATGATGGAGGATTGGTCAAATGGATCTTCGAGAAGGAATGGTTCCAACTGTATTAGGTACCGCTGTTGCTGCTACTGGTTATGCCCTTAAACAAAAGCATAATAGCAATAAAATGATTGCCAATGCACTATTTGGATTTGGGCTTGCCCATATTGCTCTTGGTGTTATTGATTTAGTCGAGCATCGCAACGATATCTAAACGAACATCATCTATCCCCTAAATAAGCAACCTAACCGTTGCTTATTTTTTGGTCTAATACAATCTACCTTCTCTTATATATAGTTATAAGGTATTTTATTTCGTAAGAGGAGGTGCCCATATGTATGCAAATCAACAGTTTTATAACTGGGCTCAAAGTCTAGGTCCTCATTACCACATACCCACATGGATCCATCCATCTGTTACTGGTATGAATTCTTATTCTTCATATAACAGAAAAGTTCCTGCTATAGATACAACAAAATTTAAGAATTCTGCCAATCGAACCGCGTCCTATCTGACTGAAGCATTAAGAATTGCCAATCAGATCTCTGCATCTCAAGATTTAGCTCGTCAAATTATGGCAGCCTCTGAGTTTAATAACCTAAGCGAAGTGAATCGATTATTGCTTTCAACCGGTATTCGAATAGCTCCTTCCATCTATTACGATCCGGAGGGAATTCGGCTGGTTTTTGCTGATAAACAAACCAGTCCTCCCTGTTGTGAAGTTGGGGTAGTCATACGATGGAGCTAAAAACCAGCAGTTTGATAACTGCTGGTTTTGTTTACAAATTATTATTAATAAAATCCGCCACCATATCCCCATGGGGACCCATATCCATACGGAGGATAACCATATCCATATCCCCATGGTCTGCTAAGCAATGCTCCACCTATTAATCCGCCGGCTAATCCTAAACCAAATCCCCCGATCGGACCTCCAAATCCAAAACCAAAACCTGGTCTACCCCATGGTCTTCCCCACGGTCCGCCCCACGGTCTGCCCCATGGTCTTCTCTGTCTGTAATCCATCTGTAAAATACCTCCTGTTTGTTTAAATGCCTACACTATTATGTATGCAGAAACCTAACAGCAGGTAAGGGCGTATGCCCTCTTACAAGGATAACATTCCCATTTAAATCTATTTATGAGATTAGATTAATCTTCACCATCCAAACCAAAACGTTCAACCAATACAGCCAATGTCCTCGCCATTACACCAGTAGCACCTGATGGTCCAAGTTCATAGCTGGAACGTCTTGTAGATGTACCAGCTATATCTAAATGCACCCATGGAGTCTCCTCGGCAAACTCACCAACAAATGCACCTCCCATAATGGCATGCCCCTCTGCTCCCGGCGAATTATTAAGATCAGCTATTTTGCTATTGCGAACACGCGCTTTATCCCTTTCGGTAATTGGCAATCTCCACATGGGTTCTCCAGCTTCATCAGATGCTTTTAAGACTTCCTCAAACCAGCTTTCATGATTTGTCATCGCACCTGTCATTTCTACACCTAATGCTGTAATAACTCCCCCGGTTAATGTAGCTACATCAACTAAATAATCCGCTCCATGCTGTTTAGCATATGTAATCGCATCTGCCAACACAAGACGCCCCTCGGCATCTGTATTCAAGACCTCAATTGTTTTACCAGCCATGGAAACTATGACATCATCCGGTTTGAAGGCATTTCCGGAAATCATATTATCTGTTGATGGAATAACAGCCACAACATTTTGTTCAGGTCTCAATTCCCCAATTATCTCCATAGCTCCAAGGACAGCGGCTGCTCCCCCCATATCCGTTTTCATTCCAACTATCCCTGCTTTTGTCTTTATTGAATATCCGCCTGTATCAAATGTAATTCCTTTGCCAACCAAACCAATTACATCTGTCCAGTCAGATTTCCCTTGATATTTTAGGACAATCATTTTAGGTGGTTCAGCAGATCCTTGGTTGACGGCAAGCAAGGCTCCCATTCCAAGCTCCTGCATATCTTCTTTTTCAAGGATTTCGCACTCAAACTGATACTTATCAGCCAGCCCTTTAGCATAATTGGCCATATCTGTAGACGTTAGCATATTACCTGGAAGATTTACTAAAGTCCGAGCTGAATTGGTTCCTTTTCCATATGTATATCCAACAAAAAGGGAAGACTCAACTAGCTCTCGGTCGGCTTCCGTATATACAGAAACCTCTTCTATTTTCTGATCTGGTTCATTTTTCTTATGCTTATATCCTTCAAATTCATACGTAGACAAGGCTAATGCTTCTCCTAAAGCATGTGCTGCATCCTCCACCGTAATGACATCTGTCAGGAATGACGTTAAGTCGACGCTAATCTTTGTCCATCCACGACCTTCGACTTTCTGAAACATTTTGCCAAATGCTTCTTTCAGCTCTTCGAATGTTAAATCTTTTTGTTTCCCCAATCCAACGAACACCAATCTCTCCGGTGGAATAAGATCAAGTGTATGCAATGTCGAAACTTTTTTCTTCCGAGCGGAAATATCTCCAACCTTGGCAAGCTCCTGAAGCTTACTATTCATCATTTTATCCGCTTCCGATAAAGTCGCTGCAAGCGTAACTGGATGATTAAATGCTCCAGTTACCAAAACAGGCATATGTAGTTGACTCGGATTTTCATTATAAACTTTAAACATACTACTCCTCCTGATCGTTTATCTTTATTCATGCCTTTTCTTACTGACATTAACTATCCTTACCTATTATCTTACCATTGGCATCATAATTTAGAACAAATGACGCATTCCATTCACTGAAAAATTAAACGATTTACCCCGACATATCTTGCCTATTTTACCCTTCCTTTAGACATAAAAAAACAGAGGACTATTATCCTCTGTGAATTAGTTGCGGAGGCCAACAGGATGTTGGTCACAAAGACGTTGTCACAGGACATGGCGTTCTTAGTCTTTGTTCCTTGAAATGGTCGCCTCAGCTTTTATGCAATCCGGCTTCAACGGCTAGAAACTCACCTCTACAGGAGGGAAGAACTCCTCCTTCCGAGCCCCTGTCTTATGCTCCTCGCTTCTGAGCAAGCCGTTTCAGCACTATAGATTATATCCAACACATACCGGCGCTTGGTCATATGGGTCGATGATGATTCTGGCTTCTATTTGGAATACGGTTTTTAGTACTTCTTGGTTAATGATTTCGGTTGGTGTGCCGGATTTGATTATACTGCCGTCTTTCATGGCTATGATATGGTCTGAGTATCTGGAGGCATGGTTAATATCATGAAGAACCATTACAATTGTACTTTTTTCTTGGCGATTGAGTTCCTGAATAATTTGCAATACATCCAGCTGGTGGGCCATATCCAAGTATGTTGTGGGCTCGTCTAAGAGGATGATATCTGTTTTCTGAGCTAGGGCCATGGCTAGCCAAACCTTTTGTCTTTGCCCACCAGATAAGCTTGCGATGCTTCGGTTTCGGAAAGGGGATGTTTTAGTTATATCCATTGCCCATTCAATGATTTCCATATCTTCATTCGTCATTATTTTATTATTTTTACGATGTGGATAACGTCCATAGGATACCAATTCCTCCACACCCAACAAGCCCGGTGCAACCGGGCTTTGCGGCAGCATAGAAAGCCGTCTGGCAATCTCCTTCGTTGAAATCGTGTTCATATCTTGCTCTTGCAAAAATACCTTCCCTTGCTTTTGTTTCAGTATACGTCCCATTGTTTTTAATAAAGTAGATTTTCCACAACCGTTCGGTCCAATAATAGTCGTTATTTTTCCTTTAGTAATGTCTAAGTTTAAATTTTGAAACACGGTCTTTTTTTCATAACAGGCTTCAAGATTTTCTGTACGCAGAATACTCATATCAAATATCCCCCCTTTATGCTTTCGCCTTTTTGAGTAAATACAAGAAGAATGGTACCCCAATAATGGATACGATAATACCAACTGGCAGTTCAGCAGGGGCAATGATTGTTTTGGCAATATAATCAGAAGAGACTACCAACAGCGCACCGATTGCTGCACTCACAGGGATAACAAATCTATTTTGAACACCAACAAGATAGCGCGATATATGCGGCGCCATTAAGCCAATAAATCCAATACTGCCTGATACTGATACACAAGCGCTTATTAAGCCGATACTGCTGAGAAGTAAGATTGATTTTTCTTTATTAATGGCTATACCTAAACTGATAGCGCTACTATCCTCTAATTGGAGCAAATCAAGTATATAGGCCTTTTTTAGAATGATCGGTATACATATAAACAGCCAGGGGGCTATGGCAAGTATGTAAAGCCAATTGGCATCATAAATGCTGCCTGTGATCCACACAACTGCCATTTCAAAATCAGTTGCTTTCATTTTCAGCGACAAATATAAGGAAACGGCACCAAAAGCTGAACCAATCGCTATTCCAGTCAAGATGAGTCGTTCTACATCAAGGGAACCATTTTTCCATGAAAAGGCGAATATAATTAAGGCCGCCAGCAATCCTCCAACGAGACCAAATAAGGGCATAGCCATAATGGAGAGCCATGTCATTCCTTGAAATACGCTATGAAAGAAAAACATAAATAAAACTACAGCCGTACCAGCACCGGCATTAATACCAAGTATTCCTGGATCGGCCAAGCCATTCTTCGTCACTCCCTGAATCACAGCACCGGCTATTCCAAGCCCGATCCCAACCAGACAGCCAATCAGAATCCTCGGTAACCTAAAATCAAAGATGACCAAATCGTGTTCCGGATTTACGTCTATTCGAGCTAATGTCTTTATTACATCGATAACAGACAATTGAAAGGTTCCGGCCATCAAGCTATAAACGATGACTGCTGTAATAGCGAGTACAATCAGCCATAATGTTATGTAATATCTTAGTTTTGAAACTTTATGCAAGGCCTCTTCCTCCTTTTGTTCTGATTAAATAGAGGAAGAATGGTACACCAATCAATGCAGTCACAACGCCAATCGGTGTTTCAAAGGGATAATTAATAAACCTGCTTAAAACGTCACATAAACCAAGAAATACAGCCCCGAGTATGCCTGCACAAGGAATTATCCATTTATAATCAACGCCGACAAGCATACGGCTAATGTGCGGAATGATTAAGCCTACGAAACCAACTTTTCCTACTAATGCAATTGCCGTACCCGTTAAACAAATAACAGACAGAATACAAATTACTTTGACTAATCCGGTACGCTGGCCCAGGCTGATTGAAACTTCTTCACCAAGAGAAAGAATCGTTACGGATTTGGAAACTAGTAAGGCAAGGAAGATTCCAACTATTCCAATTGGTACAGCCAGTCCAAGGAGCTCTGAATCTATTTGATGCAATCTCGCATTATACCAAAAACTAATATTCTGGGAGACTTGGTAATAGGAGGCCAATGCTTGAGACAGGCTGCTCAGAAACGTCCCAATTACAGTACCTATAATTGCCAAACGAACAGGTGATAAACCATTGGGAAGCATAGAGCCAAATCCATAAACAATTCCTGCACCGAGCGCTGAACCAACCATTGACAACAAAATCATTTTAATAGATGTCATATTCGGTAGGAAAATCATTGATACAGTAATGATAAAAGCTGAACCGTCTGCCACCCCCATAATGGAAGGGGATGCAAGATAGTTTCTTGTCATCCCCTGCATTAGTGCACCTGATATGGCAAGGAAAGCTCCAACAAGAAGTGCGCCTATTGCTCTCGGTAAACGGGATGTCATAATAATGGCATGGTCTACATTACCGGCATCATAATGAAAAAGGGCATTCCAAATCGTTATATAATCTATATTTTTGGCTCCATAAAAAACGGATAACAGGATGATAAGGAGTATAAGAATGGGTGCCGCACATATTATCAATAAAGGTAATTCCCTCTTATCCATACACCTTCAACCTTACTCAGTCAAAGAGCTGGTTGCAGCTTCGAGGAAAGCCGTCTTACTCCATGCCGTACCGCCCTGGGCAAGAGGATCCACAGTATTAACGAATACTTTTTCGTTTTTAGCAGCATTCATACTTTTCCAAATTGGATTAGCTTCTAGTTCTTCTAATGCTTTCGGTTTATCAGCATTTTCACTTTCTTCGAATTGAAGGAACACATAATCCGGATTCACTTCCGCAAGCTTTTCCATTGAGATAACTTCCTGTGCCTTCGCAGATTTTACCACTTCCGGTACCTCAAGTCCTAAATCATTGTATAGAACTGGGTTAAGGTACATACTTTCCGGATACACATAGACATTGCCTCCTCGGATACGAAGTACCATTGCCTTTTTCCCTTTCAGAGATTCACCCAATTGTTCTTTTGCTTCCTCAGCATCTTTCTTATAACCAGAAATAATCATATCTGCTTCAGTTTCTTTACCTGTCAAATGAGCCATTAAATTTAAGTTATCTTCCCAATTTGTTGAGATATGGGAGTATGGGAATGTTGGTGCAACCTTCGTTAATTGTTCAGTAACATTCTCCTTCGCTTTGGAAGTCCAAAGGATTACATCAGGCTTTAATCCAAGTAACGTTTCATAATTTGGCTGTGTTTTTTCCCCTATCGACTTGGCACCAGCCAAATCTTCAGCCAAATAAGCAGGTAGTTCTCCGGCAATTGTAATAGCGCCTACAGGCTTAACTCCTAAAATTGCTGCATCCTCCATGGATTCAAGACTCGCTGTAGCAATCTTTTTCACTTCAGAAGGTACCGTATATTCTTTATCTAGGTATGTAATCGTTTGAGTTTTATCTTCTGATTTCTTGCTTTCATTAGCTTGAACTTTATTGTCGGATTGTTTTATTTGTGTCTCAGTACCATTGCATGCTGCCAAACCAAGGCAAATCATTGCGGATAAACCCACTATTAATAAATTCTTTTTAATACTCATTTTCCTCTTCCTCCATCTAATCTTTTTTCTATGTACTCGCTTTCACTCTAACTTAACTATTGTTTTTCCTACCCCCATATTTATCGCAGAAAGTATTGAAAATGATAATCATTATCAAGTATTATATAAAATATATACTAACAAACTGGAATTTTCAATTAATTTTATGTAAATTTTTGAATGATTTATACTTAATTTGTCAAATAATCTTTTGAATCAAATGAAAAGAGGTCAATAAATGAGAGAGACACCCCAAAAAAATCCTATGGAAGACAGCTTGCCTTGGCAGCAAAATATTTCTTTACCCAATACCTGGGAAATAGATATGTACAATCAGAAACAGGACCGGTTTTATCGTATTTTTATTTACAAGCCGGATACTGTTCCTCCTCCTGAAGGATACCCGGTTATCTATGCGTTGGATGCAAACTCTGTATTTGGCACCTTTGTTGATGCAATGCGTGTGCAGATGAGAAAGCCGGAAAAAACTGGCGTGTATCCAGCGATTATTGTTGGAATTGGTTATCACACAGATCAGCCATTCTCTCCTTACCGTGTCTATGATTTTACTAGGGCAATATCAAAAGAGGATTTACCGCCGCACCCAGCAGGCTTGGAATGGCCGTCTCATGGCGGAGCTGAATCTTTCATTACATTTATTAAAGAGAAAGTTAAACCTGAAATTGAGCGCCATCTGCCGGTCAATATAGACAAACAAACACTATTTGGCCATTCACTAGGCGGATTATTTGTTTTACAAACTCTTTTTTCAGAGCCAGATACTTTTCATACATACATTGCAGGAAGCCCCTCTATTCATTGGGATATACAGTTTTTTAGAAGTGAGAAAGAAGCATTCATCCATAAGGTAAAGCAATCAGAGCGGCAAATAAAGATTTTGGTCGGGGTAGGCGAGCTGGAAAAGCTACACTTTAGCGGAATGAATAAAAATGCTGCTGAAATTTCCGAAGAACTTAATCAATTGCATCAATACGGTATTCACATACAGTTCAGAGAGTTTACAGAGGAAAGTCATGTATCGGTATTATTACCACTTATTAATCGTGCAATTAAACTGGGGAGTATATAAAAAAGCTATATAGCGAACACCGAATTTAAATCATAAAAAAACCGCCCATGAGGAACGGTAAAGGAAGAAAAATATTTCACTACTTGTTATTAATAATTTGATTTCTAAATACTTGCAAGCTCTCTGTTTCATTCAAAGCTTTTAGCTCAGGTTCAGTCAGCTTGCCTGTTCCCATACTGACTACATACACCTTCAGCTGCTTTTTCCCCCATTTCTGATATACATCGTCCACGGTATCGTAATAAAGATCTATTTTATTCCCCTTTATGGCTGAACCTGTATCAGCAACCACTCCATACCCATAGGATGGGATAAAAAGAATGGTCCCAATTGGAAAGACACTTGTGTCCGCTGCAATCGTTGAATATAAGTCACGTTTTACCCTAACACCGGAATAGGTGATTCCGTAGCTGGGATGGTTTGGATTTTTCCCAGTTGACTCGTATCCTGCTGTATAACCTGTAGCAATCACTTCTTTAGCCGGGTATTTATTCCAATTATCATTTTCTTCCAGCGTGGACGCTGATTTTATTTGTTTAACAGAGGAAGTTGTGTCATAGCTTGATAACGATATTTGCTCTTTGGGCTTAGGATTTTCCCTTACTATTTTAGAATGTATATGGCGAAAAACAGGAAACTCATGAACACTAATTCCTGTAAAATATGAAAGGGTTACAACGGTAGCCAGTAAGAATAAAAAAACGAGTGAAATTGCTCTGATAAATTTAAAAGTATGGTCCATGTGACGATTTCTCCTTTCACACAAACCATTTTTCCCAATACCAGATTATCTATTCGTTTTTCAGAACTATCTATATTTTTTCAAATAAAAAACCCTTTAACGATTGCTCGAAAAGGGTTAAAACATTCTGTATCCCATGGTACGAAGTATTCTTATAACGATACCTGAAACAATCGACCCTGCTAAACCTGCGGCTAGGATAATTGCATCTGCAGAGGCAAGATTGAATAAATGCTCTTTTAATGATTGAAAGCTAGAAGATGGATTTACAAAGTACTCCGTTAACTTAACACTGTTAATAAAATATAATGCTGCCAAAGGATAAATAACGGCCATAATCCATGTCTTTCTAAATAACATATTTAAAATAAAGCCCAATCCGAAAAAAAGAATAAAGAACAATACAACTGATATAATTACAACCGGAATTGACATGCCCATTCTCTATAACTCCCCCTTAGTCGTACAAAAGTAAGTTTATAGGATGGAATAATTTTCGTCAATTGGGTTGTTTTTGAAAAATAACATTTATTTAGTGTTTTTTGTTTTACCACTTCCTCCGCAACATGAGCATGTTTCAGATCCTCCAAGCAATAATTGAAAATATCCCTTTCCATAGCAATACGGGCACTGATAGGCTTTTTGATTCATAATATGATCAACCCCTAATTTAATTGAATTTTCTGATAATATAACAGAAAATTTGGTAAATGAAAAGCACCCCAAAAGACTCAGTAATTTAATGTAAGCGTATACAAGTTAAATTTCCTTTTAAATACTCCCTTATACACCGCTTATAAATTATATAAATAATTTATAAGCGGTGTATTGAAAGACATCCCCAGGATTGATTCCTTCAAGCGGTTTCTTATGAAGGGATGCATGCTTATCATTTAACTCCGTCAATAACAATGAACTGTCCGGATCCTTTTTAATTGTCTCCTGGTCCATAAAAGCAACATCCAATAATTCAGTTTTTTGTATCGAAATCTCTCCGGAAATTGGTTCCAATAAAAATAGCAGCATATTATCACTGATCTCATTACGTATAACACCTGTTCTAAGACCAAATAATCCAATGATTTTCGTCTCAATCCCCGTCTCTTCTTTAATCTCTCTAACCACTGCTTCATCTGCTGTTTCTCCCGGCTGTACAAAACCCGCCGGCAATGACCATTTCCCTTTTAAACCGCCATAAGACTTCTTCACAACAAGCCATCTGCCATCCTTTGTTACGACCAATCCTGCTACACCTAACCAGACATATTTGCTTCTTTCTATCATATGAGCACCTTTTCCTAGATTTTTTTTATTATCTATACAAAAAGCTGTCTCGAGTATAATCGGACAGCTTTCTTTCAAACTATATTATACCTTTATTAAATTAATTTAAATTTACCCTTTTTCATGAGAAGCGGCAAGCCACCCATCATGTATAAGGCACGATTATCAATGATTTTTTTCATCGCAGCTGCTTTTGTACCTTTTAATTTTTTGCCAAAAACGACTCCAATAGCATCATCATCCCCAAGTGAACATACAGTGCCTTTTGGTTCAAATACGAAATCTTTCATTTTCTCTCCTCGAATAAGGGCAGCAATATTTTCGGAGCAAACTTCTGCCTGCTGCATAGAAATTTGTGCTGTTGGCGGGTAAGGACGATTAATCTCTTCATTAATGATTAACGCACAATCTCCAATGACAAAAACATTTTCAAGACCGGGCGCCTGCAAAGTAGGCTCCACTTTCACACGGCCGCGCATCGCCTCAATACCTGACTTTTCAATGATACTGCTTCCTCTGACACCCGCTGCCCAGATAACTGTACCGGCTTTTATTAATTCTGTATCGTCTTCGCCTTTTCCGACCAGAATTCCCTCTTCCGTGCAGCCTTTGACTGGTGTACCAATCATAAACTCAACACCTTTTTTCTCCAATCGTGCAACAGCATATTGTACAAGCTCCGGATCAAAGCCTGGCAATGCTGTAGGTGCTGCTTCTACACAAATAATACGTGCTTTATTAGGATCAACATCATATTCTTCACAAAGAGCCGGCATACGATTAGCAAGCTCTCCAATAAATTCAATACCTGTAAATCCAGCACCGCCTACTATAATGGTCAGTCTTTCTTCCTTTTTATCCGTTTGGTATTGGGAGAACTGATAATCAATATGTTCACGAATATGACGTGCTTTATTCACACTGGAAATACTGAATGCATATTCCTTTAATCCTTCAATACCAAATGTTTCAGATTCAGCACCTAAAGCAACCACTAAATAATCATATGAAACAGTGCCATTCTCGCAAACTATCACTTTCTCATCTTTTTTTATTTCTACAACGGTATCTTCAATCATGGCTACCTTATTACGATCAATGATACTGCTAATATCATAGCGTACTTTATTGTGATGTATGGTACCCGCAGACGCTTCATGCAGCCAAGTTGTTTCATAATGATAACGATGCTTATTAATTAGTGTAATTTCAGCTTCATTCACATTAATTTTATTTTGCAAACGCTTAGCTGTTAACAATCCGCCATAACCGGCTCCTAGAATAACAATTTGAGGCTTTTTCACTAGTATCACGTCCACCTTTTTTATATGATATAAAAATTCAAACATCTTGTGATATCATTCACGTATATCACGTCAAAAATGTCACAAAATATTAACATTTCGCTATAGATTACTATATTCTCTTTTGGTTATTTTTTCAAGCGCTGGATATAAAAAGGATAAAAAAATAAGTAACGGTATTACCTTTGACTTTTTTGAATATTTACTCTTATTATCTTTATATACACACATATCCTTTAGAGGAACGTTATACCAAGATATATGGTACTATTTATTAAAGATTTATTTACAATATAGGGGGTAATCAAGTGAAAGAAGATCAAAAAGTATATGACGTAACGATCATAGGTGGAGGACCTGTAGGATTGTTCACTGCTTTCTATGGTGGTATGAGGCAAGCCTCAGTGAAAATCATCGAAAGTCTGCCCCAGCTAGGCGGACAATTATCCGCACTCTATCCCGAGAAATATATTTATGATGTAGCGGGTTTTCCCAAAATACTCGCTCAAGAATTAGTTAATAACCTAAAGGAACAAATGGCTAAGTTCGATCCAACCATTTGCCTTGAACAAGCTGTCGAGAATGTTGAAAAACAGGCAGATGGCGTTTTTAAAGTAACAACCGATAAGGAAGTTCATTATTCAAACACGATCATCATCACAGCCGGTAATGGAGCATTCCAGCCAAGGCGCCTTGAACTTGAAAATGCGTCTAATTATGAAGGGAAAAATCTTCATTATTTTGTTGATGATTTAAATAAATTTGCCGGTAAAAAAGTCGTCGTATGTGGCGGAGGGGACTCTGCAGTAGACTGGGCATTAATGCTTGAGCCTATCGCCGAGGAAGTAACCCTTGTTCATCGCCGGGATAAATTCCGTGCCCATGAACATAGTGTGGAAAATCTTAAAAATTCAAGTGTAATCATAAAGACTCCATATATACCATCTGAATTAGTTGGCGATGGGGAATCCATTAAACAAATCGTGTTGGATGATGCAACCGGGGATCATAAAGAAACGATTGATGTTGATGACGTATTAGTTACGTTTGGCTTTGTTTCTTCACTTGGACCTATTAAAGAGTGGGGACTTAATATCGAGAAAAATTCCATCATTGTGAATAGCAAAATGGAAACTAATATACCTGGTATATATGCAGCAGGAGATATTTGCACATATGATGGGAAAGTGAAGCTAATTGCCTGTGGATTTGGTGAAGCTCCTACGGCTATTAACAATGCAAAAGCATATATGGATCCTAAAGCAAGAATCCAGCCCCTTCACAGTACAAGTATGTTTAAGGATTGATTTATTGAATTAAAACTGGTCAAGACGCGCCATGCAGAATAAATAAAGGAATTCAGGATGTAAGCTCCTATGCTAACACATTCTGAATTCCTTCTTTTTTTAGAACCCAACCTTCCCTCTTTGTATGTATACAAATTCTTCCCTTACGTACTAGTAAATACCAGAGTCAGGCCCCCTATGAAGCGGGTATGAGTTACTAGTGAGGTGATTACAATGAATGTGTTAATAGTCGGTGCAAACAATCGCACAGGCCAGCGAGTACTTGAGCTTTTGAATAAGTCTTCTCATCAGGCATACTGTTTAGTACATGATGAAAATCTTGCTTCATTAGTTAGAAGTCTTGGTGCTGAACCCATGTTCGGAGAAATAACCGATTCTCTCCAATTGGAGGGCATGCACGCAGTTATTTACGCAGTCGATGTAACAAATCCTAGTATTCATGATACGATCTCCCATGTAACACAGCACGGAGCTATCCACTTTATACGTGAGTGTGAAAAAGCGGGCATAGAGCGCTTCGTCATGCTAAGCTCCGTTTATGCTGACAAACCGGATGAAGCACCATGTGTTCTTTATTCCTTATTGGAGGAAACAAGGATGACGGAGAATTATTTAACTGGATCCAGTAGGTTAAAGTATACAATTGTCCGTCCAGGCAAAATGATTGATTCTGATGGCACATTTAAAATACTGGCGGCAGAATCTATCGATGATGATGGAATGATTTCACGTAATGAAGTTGCACAGGTTTTAGTTGATACATTAGAAATAGATACGACTTTTAATAAGAAATTTTATTGTATTGAAGGCCCTTTTCCTATTAAGGAAGCCTTGGCTGAAGTGTAATATAAAAACAACTAGTCTCCCTCTCCCCGCTCTTATTGGGAGAGGTTATTTTTGTATTTAGCAGGAACCTTAAAATGCCTTAGTCTCATATAAAAAATTCCTTCTCAATAGATACCTTTTTGATCGCATCTGTTTAAAGAAGGAATTCCAACTAAATCAGTATTGATTTGTTAGTTTAACATTGCTCTGGATTACCCGTAACTTTAGCTGTACGAAATGAAGACCCACAACCACATGTGGCAATGGCATTCGGATTATCAATCGTAAAACCTCCGCCGAGCATCGATTGTTTATAGTCTATACGCGTTCCAGTCAGGATAGGCGCGTCCTCTTTATTCACAAGAAAATGAATTTCATGCTGTATGGTTTCAATATCACTATCTTGTTTTTTTTGCTCAAAGTTCATGCCATACGATAAACCGCTGCACCCTCCACCATGGACGGAAACACGCAAATATGGCTGATCTTCCCCGCTTTCTTTTATCATCGTATTTATTTGAAAAGCTGCTGCTTCTGTTACAATAATGACATCATTATTCATTACCATACTTCCCCCTTATAAAAAGTTAGAAGGAAATTAAATCCTCTATTTATTAGTATATACATTAACCGGTGTCCTCTCAACCTTAAAACTGCCCATAATATGCTGCTGTTCGCACGTTTTTGAATAAGATATACGCTTTTAAATAACACTTTACCTAAATGACTATATTATTTTATCCAAAAGATTAATTAATATTTTTTACATAAACAGCAGCGGAATGAAAGAAAATAGAAAGACGAAATTGAAAGGAGTTTCCTTGATGCTTTCTTCCGAACAACAATCCAATCTTCAATCAAAATTAGCAGATGAAAAAAAGGAACTTGAACATCACATTTCCCTGAATAATCATTTTGGCATAGGGGAAGATGAAAATTTTTATAATTATGTAGGAGAACTCTCTACATATGATAACCATCCTGCGGATACCGCCACTGAGCTATATGAACGTGGTAAAGACCTAGCCTTAAATGAACATTTTGAGAATGAACTTAATCAGGTAAATAGAGCTTTACAGGCAATTGAACAAGGAACCTATGGTAAATGTGAAGTATGCGGTAAAGACATCCCTTTTGAGCGGCTTCAAGCAATACCATCTACCACTTATTGCATCGAGCACAGTACTGAGCAAACCGTTTCTCACGAACGTCCAATAGAAGAACAGGTCCTGCATCCATTATATGAAAAAAAGCATGAGACAGAAGTAAATGGCTTTGATGAAGAAGATTCCTGGCAGGCTGTTGCGGAGTGGGGGAGTTCAGATACCCCATCTGATTATTATGATCCAAAAGAGCACTATGATCAGGTCTATTTAAATTCCGATGAATATATTGGATATGTGGAGGATATTGAAAATTTCGCTGGAAACGATATTGAAGGGAAAAATGTTCAAATCTATCCTACAGCAGAACTTGAGCAATTAAAGGATTTATTGGATGAAGAAGGTATCATGACATCCTTTGGCGATTTAAAACCATATGAGGAAGATCCTTATACTGAAGATACCAATGATGATGAGTAATTCTTTATACAAAAAATAGGGAAGAAATAAGCAGAGTATGCCTATTTCTTCCCTTTTTATTATATTAAAACATTGGGTTCTCTTCCAGATATTCATAAATATGATCTACTAATTCTTCCGGACTGTCCCCTGTTACGACTTCTCCATTTACAAGGGCATACATACTGGCAGAGCAAATTCCACAATAACTAAGACACCCATATTCAATAACATCCAAATTAGGATCTTTATCTAAAATCTCCATAGCGGCCTGTGAACCGCTGACAAGATTACTGACACAAAATTCAATTATTGGTTTCATACTATTGTCACCCCTTAGCACAACCAAAATCCTACTCTAAAATGATATAATAGTCAATTAATTAAGGTGAATCAGTTACCTTTTTATACTCCATCTGCCGAGAGATGTGATAGAGAAAATGTTTTTAAATTAGGACATCCGAAACGGAGTAATAATGTGACTTTTCACAAATTATACACAATTCAGTTGTTATTTTTTCCTATTTTCGATATACTTTGTATGGAATTTTACAATATTGACATCTATTATAATAATTTAATATTTTTATAGCACTACTTTGAATTTAGTATTCTAGCATAGTTTAAAATTAGAAAATTGTATCCCAACAAAGGAGTCGTCATTTCTATGAAAAACTTAGTCATCCTCGGTGGTGGGTATGGTGGTATGAGAATACTTAACAAGCTCACTGATCATCATTTTCCCGCAGATATTCATGTTACTTTGGTCGATCGAATTCCTTATCATTGTTTAAAAACTGAATTTTATGCGCTTGCCGCTGGTTCCATTTCTGACCACACTATTCGTGTATCATTTCCTCAGCACGAAAGAATTCAATACAAGTACGGTGAAGTATCCTCTATCGATTTATCAAATAAGAAAGTTCTATTAAAAGATCAGGAACCGCTTACATATGATGAACTGATTATCGGCCTGGGCTGTGAGGACAATTATCATAATGTGCCTGGAGCCGCAGAATATACCTATAGCATACAGTCTATTGATAAATCTCGCAGTACCTATCAAGCACTGAATAACCTCGGACCAGGTAAAGTAGTTGCCATCATTGGCGGAGGATTAAGCGGAATTGAACTAGCTAGTGAATTGATTGAAGGACGCCCGGATTTAAATATTAAGCTTTTTGACCGTAATGACCATATTTTATCAGCATTTCCTAAAAAACTTAGTAATTATGTGGAAAGCTGGTTTCATGAACATCGTGTAGACTTAGTCCCAAATAGTAATATTACTAAGATAGAACCTAACCTGCTTTATAATGGTGACGTTTCCATTCCATGTGATGCCATTGTTTGGACCGCTGGCATTCAGCCAGTACAGCCAGTCAGAGAACTGCCTGTTGAAAAAGACAGCGGTAACAAAATAAAACTGACAGTCCAGCACACCATCCCAGGCTATCCAGATGTATTTGTCATTGGAGATTGCGCAAGCCTTGGACATGCCCCAAGTGCGCAATTGGCAGAGGGGCAAGGTGAACAAATTTATCAGGTACTGGTTAAAAAATGGGCCGGAGAACCGCTCCCAGAATCCTTCCCTCCAATTAAACTGAAGGGAATTCTAGGATCCCTTGGTAAAAAACATGGTTTCGGGCTAATGTCTGAACGTACTATTATTACTGGCAGAATGGCGCGGCTGTTAAAGTCAGGGGTTTTGTGGATGTACAAGTATCATAATGGATAATAGGACCCTATGTTGATGGTTCGAATATATCGATTATTAAAAAACAAGCTTGCAGACCCTAAAAGTAGGCTGCAAGCTTTATCCAAATAATTATTCACTTTTATATCCGTAATCTCGTAAAGCTTCAGTTATTACCTTTAATCGAGGGCTTCCTTCTCCGACTACTTTCCCGTCCAAGATGACTAAAGGATAAAAATATTCTCCTTCGGCAACTTTCTCAGCTATTTCTTTAATTTTCGGATCTTCTGGTGGGTTAAAAATATCGATGTATGTGATCGTTAATGGGTGACTTGGGAATTTTCTCGATAAGGCAGCCTGCAGCCATTCATATGTTTCTTTTGATGATGGCATTCCAACACAGCTTGCACATATTTGTGTGGCTCCGTATACATATAAATTTGCAACCGTCACCTGTTTTCCCCCTATTTTATCGCTTTTCTTTTCATCATACATAAATTTAATATAGGAAACAAATTTTAACTATAAGCTAAGGAATGTAGATAGCTTTTTTAAGGTAAAATCATTATAATATGATTAGGAAAGGAGTCGATAGCCATGGCAGAACAAGAATTATTTGGGCAAGTTCAGGAAGTACTAGATAAATTACGTCCATTTCTTCTTCGCGACGGCGGCGACTGTGAGCTGGTTGATGTGGATGATGGAATTGTAAAATTACGTCTTTTAGGGGCTTGCGGAAGCTGTCCCAGCTCCACAATCACATTGAAAGCTGGCATCGAACGTGCACTTCTTGAAGAAGTTCCAGGCGTTGTTGAAGTTGAACAAGTTTTCTAATGATCAAAACACAAATAGCAGCGATTCCCCAATTATAGGGGAATCGCTGTTTTTAATTTAAATCCGTCAGTTGTATAATAGAACCCGTATTGACCATTGGAATATGAAGGATATTCATTTCAGGAAACTCTCCTTTAAGACGTTCACAAATAAGTGGAACAGAATGTGAAGGAGCTAAAGAAAAAATGGTTGGCCCGGCACCGCTGATTGAACTGCCATAAGCTCCTTCCTCTTTTGCTAAACGTTTAATTCTAGAATAGTGAGGCATTAACTCACTTCGATACTTTTCATGGAAATCATCTCTTTCCATCATCTCTCCAACCAGTTTCCAATCATTTGTAGCAGCAGCGGCTACCAAAATGTTCGCTGCAGCACTTGAAGAAACAGCTTGAGAATGGGACAGATGAGTTGGCAATACTTCACGTGCTCTTTCAGTGTTCAACTCAAACGGAGGAATCGTTACAATTGCCCCGACATCCCCAATCGGTAATGATACAAGGGTTGATTCACAATCATTATGAATGCCGACAATCATGCCACCGTAAATGGATGCACCCACATTATCTGGATGCCCTTCCTCTAAACTCGCAAATCTTAGTTTTTCTTCCTTGCTCAAATTCAGATTACAAAAGACATTGGCAAGCTCAAGTCCCGCTACAATTGCTGACGCACTGCTGCCCAGACCTCTTGCCAACGGTATTTCACTTTTCACCATCAATCTGCAGACCGGCATTTCTGCCCCAAAATAGGCTGCAGCTTTCTTAGCCATACGAACAATAAAATTACTTTCATCCGAAGGAGTTTTCTTTAATTCATCCGATTTGATAATAACCATCCATTCATCTGATGGCATTGCTTCTATCGTCAAATACAAGCCCAGTGCGATTCCAATTGAGTCAAATCCCGGTCCCAGATTGGCTGTACTTGCCGGTATTTTAATACGCAACATGTCAGGCTGGTTCATGATGAGACTACACCGCCAAAGCATCTTACCAATTCTTCTTCATCGTTTTCAATAACAGTTGGTTGTATTTGACTGTACTCCACAGCCGTATTTGGGTCTTTAAGCCCGTTACCGGTTAATACTGCGACAACTGTTTGTCCCTTCTTTATTTCTCCTGTTTGCAATTGTTTATAGATACCTGCAATGGAAGCACAGGAAGCTGGTTCGGCAAATATTCCTTCTTTTCTGGCTAATAACTGATAAGCCTTGATAATATCATCATCATTGATTTCATCTATTTTTCCGTTTGATTCCTTTACCGCCTCAACGGCATATTCCCAACTGGCCGGATTTCCGATACGAATCGCAGTGGCTATGGTTTCTGGTTGTTCGAACACCCGATTATGTACAATCGCAGCCGCACCTTCCGCTTCGAATCCTCTCATTTCCGGAAGCCCACTCTGGCATTGCTCATGATATTCCTTAAACCCTTTCCAATACGCTGTAATATTACCGGCATTTCCAACCGGTATTGCGAGCACATCAGGGGCCTTACCCAATTGTTTACATATCTCAAAAGCAGCCGTTTTTTGCCCTTCAATTCTGTAAGGATTCACCGAATTGACAAGTGTGATGGGAAATTTGGCACTGATGGAGCGGACCATAGCCAATGCCTGATCGAAGTTCCCTTTAATGGCATAGATTTCGGCTCCATACATAACTGCCTGAGCTAACTTACCCATGGCAATTTTCCCATCAGGAATAACAACAATGCAGCGTAGCCCGGATCGGGCTGCGTAGGCTGCAGCTGCAGCGGATGTATTGCCGGTTGAAGCACATATAATCGTATCACTGCCTTCTTCTATGGCTTTTGCTACTGCCATCACCATTCCCCGATCTTTAAAGGAGCCTGTTGGATTGGCACCTTCATATTTAACATATAAATCAATCCCCAACTCCTTTGAAAGATTATGACAGCGAATTAACGGCGTATTCCCCTCCAACAGACTTAAATTCGGGGTCTGGTTATTCACCGGTAAAAATTCTTTAAATTCCTGCAGTAACCCATTCCAGCTCATTCTATGCTCCCCCTTCAACTCGATACGTACTTTTTATGGAGTAAACTTTTTCATTGGTTTCCAGCTCACGCAATACGTTTTCAAAATTAGCCACTGGAGCCTTATGTGATACAAGTACAATTTCCGATAATTCGTTGACCTTAATTGGCAGCTGCATGATTTTCTCAAAGCTTATTCCATGGTTAGCAAAAATAGCAGTTAGCTGTGCAAAAACACCAACTTCATCCTTCACATGAATCCGCAGAAAAAATTTGCTATTAATTTCTTCATTCGTTTTTAATTTTTTATCAAATTGAGGTATAACTGCACTTCGCCCATTTACATCCAGCCTCATATTTTTCATGATGGCAACAAGATCCGATACTACTGCTGTTGCTGTTGGCAGACTGCCGGCTCCAGGTCCGTAAAACATGGTCTCACCAACTGCCTCCCCATATACATACACCGCATTATATTCGTCATTTACGGTAGCAAGAGGATGTTCCTCCGGTAAAAGGGTGGGCTGGACGCTCACCTCCACTTTATTTTCGGTTCGATTGGCAAACCCAAGCAGCTTCATAGTGTATCCAAGCCTTTTGCAGAGCGCTAGGTCCGCATCAGAAACAGTTGTAATCCCCTGTACCTTCACATCTTCCAATCCAATATTCATTGAAAAGCCCAAGGTTGCCAGAATCGCCATCTTTCTTGCTGCATCTAAGCCTTCTACATCGGCAGTTGGATCTGCTTCAGCAAAGCCAAGATCCTGTGCTTCTTTTAACGCTTCCTGATAAGAGACTTTTTCCTTGGTCATTTTCGTCATAATATAATTCGTAGTACCATTTACAATGCCCATTATTTTTGTAATATGATCTGATGCAAGTCCATCTACCAAGCTTCGTAAAATAGGGATACCCCCAGCTACACTTGCCTCATAAAATAAATCACAGCCATTCTCTGAAGCAGTACGCAATAAATCCGGTCCATAGACTGCCATCAGATCTTTATTAGCTGTTACTATATGTTTTTTATTATTTAAAGCCTGCATCAGCAACAAGTAAGTATCTTCCACACCGCCTATTACCTCAATAACGATATCTATTTCAGGATCAGAGATGATGTCTGTTGCGGAAGTCGTTAAAAGTTCGGATGATACATCCATTGCTCTATCTTTATATTTATCTTTAACAAGGATTCTTTTAATCTCTACCGGGCAACCAACCTGATGCGTCAGTTTTTCCTGGTGATTCTGAATGATTTGTACCACACCTGTTCCGACAGTTCCCAGTCCCAGTAATCCAATTGTAATTGGTTTCACCCTATCTCCCCCTTTTTGTCTACTACAAAAATACATTTGTTTATGTATAGAAGACATTATAAATATAAACATAACCGTTTACAATATTAAATTAATTAAAAATTAAAATAATTTTACCCTATCGTTCTATTATACACAATATTCTAAAAATATATTTGAACCATAAGCAAAGTAAATTCTTCTCCGCATACTAAATGGGTGTCTTCTTATGATACAAATTTTATTCAGCAAATAATCACCTCTTATTAGCATGCTTACTAAGATATAAAAAGAAGAATATTTCATAATTAAAGCGATATGGATTTTACAAAGATTGCAAGGATAGATGATTAGCCGATAAGGAAGAAGGCCTTTTAATATGCTCATCAACCACTATTTGTACGTATTATAAATGGAAGTCGGTGTACACTTAATGAAAGATAAATCGATTGATAAAACGGAACAGACTGCAAGACAATGGCTAATGGATCGCGGCGTATCGGTAAAAGATATCGGTGAATTAGTTATGTATCTCCAGCATAAATACCATGATGATTTGCAATTGGAAGATTGTATTTACAACGTGGAACGCGTACTTTCAAAACGCGAGGTTCAAAATGCCATTTTAACCGGCATTCAATTAGATATGTTAGCTGAAAAGGGCTTATTGGAGGAACCAATACAATCCATTATTGGTGTCGATGAAGGTTTGTATGGCGTGGATGAGATTCTTGCATTAAGCATTGTTAATGTATATGGCTCCATTGGCTTTACCAACTATGGATATGTAGATAAACTTAAGCCCGGTATCCTGAAGCGATTAAATGATAAATCAACCGGAGAATGTCATACCTTTCTAGATGATATTGTCGGCGCCATCGCAGCTGCTGCCTCTAGCCGGCTGGCACACCGTATTGAAAACGTGGAGTAAAATCATTAAAGAAGGCTCACACTCGAGAATTAATCATGAGTTGTGAGCCTTTTTTTAGATTAAATAGTCCATTGATCCAATGAATCAATTGTATAAGTTGGCTTGCGGTCATAGCCTTTTAAATGTTCTCTGGTCGTAACACCAGTATGAACAAGCAATGTATCAACCCCAGCATTCATACCAGCCATAATATCCGTATCATAGTTATCTCCAACCATCAACGTCTCTTCTTTAGAGACACCCAGCACCTTCATCGCCTGTTCCATAATGATTGATTCAGGCTTTCCGATAAATATAGGCTCCGTTTGAGTAGACACAGTAACAACAGAAGTTAATGATCCATTACCTGGTAAGAGCCCTCTCTCAGTTGGAATGGCAATATCAGCATTGGTAGAAATGAATGTTGCTCCATTACGGACTGCAAGACAGGCAACCGATAATTTTTCATATGTAATTCCACGATCAATTCCAGTAATCACAAAATCAGCATCTTCATTCTTAAAGGTAAATCCTTTTTCTTTACAGGCTTCAATGATACCGTCTTCCCCAATAATGAAAACAGATGCATCTTGTTTTTTCTCATATATATAATTTGCTGTAGCCATACTTGTTGTAAAAACTTGTTCCCCTGTAGCAGGAATGTCAAATTGGCGCAGCTTTTCAGCTACCTGCTCAGGAGTACGTGATGAATTATTCGTTACAAATAAATAAGGAATCTCTTGTCTTTTTAGTTCCTGCACAAAATGGACAGCCTCCAAAATTCGTTCTGTTCCCTTATACATTGTTCCATCTAAATCAATTAAATAACCTTTATACTTTTTCATACGCATTGTTCTCTCCTGGACGTGTTAGATTTACTTCATTTACTTTACCACAGTAGCATTCAATCGAAAAGCGGAAGCCCGTCTAATTATCTCCTGATGCTAATTAGGACATACCCAAGTAGTTTAATCCTCTTTTTCTACTTTTAAGCTTTCTATTTGGCCAATTAACTTCCTATAAAATTCCGAACGAATGGAAAATCCACCGAACTCCTCATGTGTAGTACAGGTGAACCATGCAAAATTGTTCAAGTATTTCTTGTTTATAAGTTAATTCTTTCCGTGTTACAAAATAGAATGTGTCCGAGTAATCACATAAGACTTCTAATAATTGCTGATAAGTATTACCTACAGGATTTTCAGTTAAGTTCCAGATTTCCATCATAGCACCTTCTTTTATCAGGGTATTTAAAATTCAAAAGTACCCAAAATGTCTAACTCAAACGATTATCACAATCATTAAAAAAACGATAAGCATATTGGCTCATCGTTTATGTACGTATCATTTATCATATGGTTTAAAAGCTGTTACGACACCTAATTCAGTTTCAATATAGCTTCTTATACATGCAGGGAATTGTTGAATAGTGTTCAAATTTTCATATACTGCTTTTTGCAGTTGCCCGTGATGAATAGCTGTGTAGGCTTGCACGAGTTCTTTCCTGTATGGGAGCAATGTTTTTAAATCAATCTCCATCGCTGAATCAATCACTTTTTCATCCAGCAGGATATCGATTATGTCTTCATAGCTGCCTGGATCTCTCATAATAAAACCATCTATCATTGAATTCCCTACATCCAGAACGGCATCAATGATGGTTTGAAAGATACGCTCTAATGCCAGTTTCTCAATAGTAGACTCAGTCCATTCTCCTTTACTTTTCAGAAGATTTGTCTGAGTTTCTAAATAAAGCAGTTTATCCTCAATTGCTTCTCGATCTACGAAGTACATCCTGTATTCCTCCTCATCAATCTCACCACATATACTATCCATTTTTAAGCTTAAATGGTTGCTAATGAAAGTTCAAGAAATTGGGGTCTCCCATAAAAATAACCCTGAGCAAGGTCTACCTTATTCCGTACCATCACCATAGCCTCATCTTCATTTTCTATTCCTTCTGCAACAACAAGAGAACCCGTTTCTTTAGCAATGAGCAGCAGACCCTTAAGCATAGATTCTTTCACACGGTTTGAATGAATATTTTGTATAACTGTACGATCGATTTTTATGATATCCGGCAATACTTCTCCTATAATATGCAAACTTGCATAGCCAGCTCCTGTATCATCAATAGCTATTCTAATTCCAAGTGAACGTAAATAGCTGACATTTGATCTTAATAGATGAACTCCTTCAATCGAATCTCTCTCGGTTATTTCAAACACTACCACGGATGGGTCAATCTCATATTTTTTTAATAACATCTCTACATGGCCAGGAAAATTACGTTCTCCCATTGTTATTGGTGTAAAATTGATATAGATATCACCCTCTATATCCGTCATTTGGATGTGTTGAAATACCTTTTCCAACACAATCATTTCAAGAGTAAACAATCTGCCAGTTTGTTTAGCGACTGCAAATAACGTTAACGGATTTTCAAGCTTCGTTCCGGACGGTCCTCTTGATAGCATTTCCCATGCTTTAACCTTACCCGTTTCTACTTCTAAGATAGCCTGTGACATCAAGCGAATCGATTTATCATGGATAATACCAGTAAGCTGATGAATCATATCATTATAATCTGGCTCCACCTCATTACGAGCCATGGAATGAGCTAAAACAAAGGCCCGATTAACCGTTGTTTCAATATTTATATAGGTCCGGTCACAGTACATATATCCACGTCCGATTGTAAGCTCAATTGGCGAATATCTATATATGTCAGATTCCTGTACTGACTGGTGTATATTCCCTATTATATTATCCAACTGGTCAGTTCCTGGTGTGCACAAAGGACTCCTTACATACAAGACAATGCTATCCTGATTAAAATCTTGTACTCCCATAATATTTGTTCTGTAAATATATTTTTTAATAGCTATTTCAAATTCTTTTTTTAAATCATGAAAGAAGGAGTAATAGGCTTGCTCACCAGCCATTTCCTTTAATTCATCCATTTTGCTAATATGAAATACAACAATTGCAATTTCACCTTGATTTCCAAATGCTTTTTTTATCCTTGATACAATTGGGTTTCTTATTGTAAATTTCGGAGGATAGAACAGAAGTCTCGAATCAAGAAGAAAAATGGACATCCACTTACTCCATTTTGTTCCTCCATTATAGGAATGAACCATATTACACAATCCTCTCACAAAAGCATAGTTGGGATTTAACATTAGAGCCTTAAACTTTCAGTATATTCCTATTATATCCTTTTTTTAAAATTTTTTGTTGAAAAATGTTAGAATAAGACTAGAAGTCTCCAGTATAAAAACCATAGGATTTAGAAGAATCAAATGATAATAACAAAATGGAGGAACCCATATGTCCGAGCGATTTTTTCTTTACGATGACACGTATGATACAAAAACTAGATTTGTCAGTTTCATGGGTGAAAACAGCAGAATTGACCTAGCTTTAACCAGAACCGATCGTTTCTATGGAAAAACACTTGTGTTGGATATGCAAGGGAACCGTTTCGCCATTATTGGACCAGACGATTTAGAGGAGCCCGGCTATTTGGAATATGCTTTTTCTATAACGAGTGATGAGGCATTGGAGTGGAAAAAATTCTTAGACGAGGTCATTTAACTCTGCACAGCGGTTAAAATAATAGCCCCTCAATTACGAAGAATTGGGGGCTTTTCACTCACTTTTTAGTTTTCTTTAAAATAAAGTACGAACAGCCAAAGTTACAGTATTCATACAGATATTCTTTGATGGTACTTATTTTATTATCGTAGGATGCTTTCTGATTCTGGTCATCAAAAAACCCTTTAAGGCGAAGTTGTCCATATCCCCAGTCCCCAAGTATATAGTCATAACGGTTCAATATCTCACTAAAACGGCTTTTAAAGGTCTCTTCATTAAACCCGTCTCCATGTTCTTCTACAATCTCATATTGAGTGTTATTAATGGTAATCATTTGTTCACCTCTTACTCATTTATTCCGTAATTTGTTTCCTTATTATATCATTCCCCACATATAACCATGAAGTTTTTTATTTATGATGTGGATTTCTCTAGCCCTCCATTTTCTTTATCCATGTTTACCTACTGTTATTATAATGAGCTACCTTACAGATTTTACAATCACTTTCCAATTTCCTACTAAAATAATCATCCTCATTTATCGGTATACTAACGAACAGTAAAGGAGTGTTCCAAATGTTCTATCGTATATTGATTCTATTCATTCTGGCAGCTTATATCTCCCCCTGCATACCTGTGCAAGCATCAGCCAGTCAAGATGAGCAGCAACTATTAAAAAAACGGATGGAAATGTACAAACGTGTAGAAGACTCCACCCAACTCCCTTGGTACTATATAGCTGCTTTTGATCAATATGAACGAAGTATCAGATTGGCTCGAAAAGACCTATCGGACCCAAATACACTTGGTATTCTAATTCCAGCAGATAAGTGGACCGGAATCTCAAATCCAAATACCAAAGACACTAACCCTTTAACCATTTCTTTTTTTGGTGGCATGGGGATTGATGGTGATCAAGATGGTAAAGCAGATCCCTTTAATGAATATGATCAATTAGCTGCGATAAATCAATATTTACTATCCTATGGAGTAGATAAAGATAACTTCCGTATCGGTATATGGGAATACTATAAAAGAGATCGAGCAGTAAGTATTATTATGAGCAATGCTCAATTATTTAAAAAACATCAAACCATTGATTTGCAGAAAAAAGCTTTTCCTGTTCCACTTGGCAGCCATTATACATATACAAGCACATGGGGAGTTGCCCGTGGCTGGGGTGGCCGTCGTTCTCATGAAGGTACAGATATTTTTGCAGGCTATGGTGTACCCGTAAGATCCACCTGTTATGGAATTATAGAGCTAAAGGGGTGGAATAAATTTGGCGGGTGGAGAATTGGCATTCGTGATATCAATAACACCTATCATTATTTTGCACATCTAAATGGATTTGCAAAAGGGATTGAGGTTGGTCAATTAGTTGAACCAGGCACTCTCCTTGGAGGTGTTGGCAGCTCTGGATATGGTCCCCCCGGTACATCTGGAAAATTCCCTCCTCATCTTCATTATGGGATGTATAAAGAAAACGGCCGCACTGAATGGTCCTTTAATCCATATCCGTATTTAAAGCTTTGGGAAAGAGCTGAAAAAGCCGCGAAGGCAAAGTAAACTAGAAAGGCTTGGATCCTGTATAAAACAAGATTCAAGCCTTTTTCTATTGAACAGACCCCTATTTTGCAGGTAGTTGGATAGCAGGGGATCCCCCTGTCCCACTCCCATTGAAATAAGTAGGAACATGACCGGACACGACTCTCATTCCCATTGGAATAGTGGTTTTAATCTTCGTCGGCTTTGAAGCAAATGGGATAATAACCTGGGCATGAACTTCAACCTCTAAATAGACCTTAATCAGGGCGTTATTGATTCCGTATGGCTCCAGGGTCGTTTTGACATCACTTTGTATATCACTGATTGTTTCCATTTCCACCGGGATTTTTGGACCAAGATTACCAAGCAAGGCATTATTCGTTGCTTTCCCGAGCGGAACCTCATGTATAATTCCCTTTGAACCATTTTCCTTCACCCTTACTCGATCCTTCAGATAGTCAAAGGATGATAAATTACCATTTTCTATTTCACTTAATTGATTTTGGATAAGCAAAGAGGTTTCCGAACGGATTCTATTAATAATTTCTGTGTTAAACTGGATTCCATCCACAGCTATATCGTCTCCCTGCTTGGGTATATCTGTAATAATTTTGTCCATATCATTATGTGTGGAAAGAGTTTCTTTAATTGCTTGATTAATAACCAAGCTGGTAAGTTTTTTCGTTTCAGATTCTGCATAACGCATCAATGTAGGTTCAATAGCCGCATTCACGATCCAAAGACTGATTAGGCTCGTTCCCATAAAGAACAAAAATGTTATAATAAGGACATGCTTAACCGGCAAGGGACCCCGCATAATAGATCGTTTCCTTTTAATCCGTTTACGTCTATACATAAAAAATCCCCTCCTTACAAGTATACCTATGCTTGTAAGAAGAGGTTTATTAGCTTAATTTCATTGTATGATTGCTGAAGGTTGTATCACATTTTTTAATGGTTACATCCAGCTGTATTTTCAAATCAACTTCATATCTAAATGGGAGCTGCTCACCATTTCTTTCATACACTTCTATGACAGGGCGATCACTGTAGCCTGCATTCTGCCTAGATACGATTCCTTTTCGTCCATCATTTAATTCAACAGTGATGCCGACTGGATAAATGGCAATCGACCTCTTGAATGCATCCACAATCTCCCGATCAAATTTAGTACCTGTACCTGCATACAACAGTTCCAGAGCTTCACTTGGCAGCATCGCTTCCCGATACACACGTTTAGATGTAACAGCATCAAAAACATCTGCTACAGCAATAATTTTAGCCATGTATAAAATTTCATTGTTTTTTAGTCCTCGAGGATACCCGCTGCCATCAAGCCGTTCATGATGCTGATATGCACAATGAGCCACGAGCAATGAAAGATTGTGGACCTGTCTGAGTATATGGAATCCTTCTTCCGAATGCCGTTTAATAATTTGGAACTCACTTTCCAGAAGTTTTCCTGGTTTAAAGAGGATTTCCTCCGGAACGGCCATTTTCCCCACATCATGCAAGATTGAACCAAGTCCCAATGTTTTTAATACATCTGGCTTTAACTTTAATTCCAGACCGATGGCCAGTGAATATAGTGCCACATTTAAAGAGTGGTTAAAAACATAATTGTCAAATGCATAGATATCAGAAATAATATGAAATAAATCCTGATGTCCTTTTAATTCGGCTGTCAGTTGATCAACCAGCTTTGACATAGTCAATGCAGCCTTTTCTATGACTATACTTTTAGATTGCTTGACTTCATTCTTCATATTATCAAAGGTATCTTTAATTGTTACAATAGCTCCTCTTCGGATTTTATCTGAAATGATATCCTCAGGAATTATATGACTGGTTTCTATATCATCAATATAAACATAAGGAATATTATATTTCTGCAGCCGTTTAATCTGCCAATCTGTAATTTGCACACCTTTATGCAACAGGGTACGCCCCTTGATATCAACGATTGGCTTTCCTAAAACGGCACCCGAAGTTAAATAAGCTGTCTGAACGATTCTCATTTTTATACCTCTGTTTAGGAAAAGATTTAATGTCTATAATTTGACATCTTATCCTATATTATAACAGATTAACCTGAAATTATTTTCATTTTTTGGCATATATTATAAAAATTTGTTTTTTAATTACACTATTTCATTAGTTCCGTTAACAAAAAAAGAGCACCCCCTTTAGGAGTTGCTCTACATAAATTGAATTGCATCTTTTCCAAGCATTCCTGGAACAATCCCTCTTCTTTTGGCCTCTTCCGTTACTGATTCGAGCGGAGCATTCAATAATTCCTCTAGGGTACGTACCCCTACCGCTCTTCCGGCAATAATCCTACGTTCGTTGAGCCTTTCATTCAATAATCCAATATCCAGTGCTCCGCACATAATATATCCCTTCTGTCCGGCAATTGCCAGTAGAGATGTCTTTGGAAGCTGTACACTCACACCCTTATATAATTTACCGTCTATTTCAAAGGGCACAAATTCAATCATGAGCACCACCCCTTATTCCAGTACCATTCATAAAGTATATGGCTGCTCACCCTAAAAAATGCCGTTAAGATGCAAGCTGCGCTAATTTCCAGGCAAGAATATCTCTAAGAAATTCTGGCATCAAATAGGTTTTGTTCTCAACCTCTCTGACTTCCGGAAAAAGATGGCCAAACGTAAACATATCAGGGATGGCCACCCTGTACAGCTCCTGTGTATTAATTTGTTTACCATTATGTAACCAACAGCTCTGATTATCCCTATCTATCAATTGAACACCGTCATAAACAAATGCTCCCATTATTTTCCCCCTAAAGCCAAGACCCTTTACTTGCAGATGAGGCCAGTCGGGATTACGAGTCAAATTTAAAATTTGTATTAATTTTTCTCCTGTAATGGTTAATATACATGGATTAATTGGGTGAGGACAAATTTTGTGGATATCATATTTAGTCACATCTTTAGCATCCAAACCATCCAATAGTAGACCTGAATTTAATAAGGCGATGTCCACTTCACACCATTCCTTCACCCCTTGGCAAAGTAATTTAGAAAGATCTGAATCATGAAACCAGTCAGTTTTTAACGGCTGTTCTAGAGTTAGTATCGTTTCATTGAGAGTTGTCTTTCCGATTTCATACAGTTTATCTGCCATCAACTGATCTGCTACCGTTAATCCATCCGATCGCATATCTACAAGACCGGCCCGTGTAGAAATAAATCCTTCATCTATTGTTACTTCTGCATGACCGACGTACATTCCATATTTACCTGCACAACATAAAAGAGTTTGGTTAATCCTTTTTCCACTATGCAAAATATGATGAGTATGCCCTCCAATAATCAGAGAAATTTCCGGATGTTTGGCAGCGATAACCTCATCACTTGGTAAGCCTAAGTGAGATAATAAAATTATAATATCTGCTTTTCCCTTTAATTCATTTATAATACGTTCGACCTCATAAAATGGATCTGTGATGGACCACCCTAGGAGATGATACAATTCAGTAAATGGAGCTGTTACGCCAAAAAAAGCAATACGCCTTCCTTTAGGCGTTACCCTAATATAATATGGCAAAGCCCAGCTAGGTCTGCTTCCATCAGGTTTATAAAGATTGGCAACGGTAACTGGAAATTCGGCTTCCTCATATAAATGATCCAATTCATCATGGGGTAATGTAATTCCCTCGTTATTGCCAATCGTTGCACCGTTTATGCCCGCTTCATTTAATAATTGAATATTTCCTTTTCCCATTGTACCTTCCGTAAAAGGATGAAATCGGTCAACATGATCACCTATATCGAGCTTAAACACAATATCTCCGGCTTCCTCATATGCCGCCTGCTGATTATTCATATATGTTACAATTTTATTCCAATGCTCAAAATGACTATGTATATCATTTATATGAAACAAATGAATTGTTTCCTTCATATTCCCACCTCTAAATTAACGCTTGTACCCCTTCCCAGATCAATTTTATGCCAACTACTACCAGCATGATTCTGAGTGCGATGACCAAGGTTGTACTTTTCATTTTCGTATTTACAAAGGCACCCAATTTTGCTCCAATATATCCACCCGGTATTAGTGCCAATGCATAAAGCCAATTGACATGGCCTTGAAAAATGTGGCTAATGGATCCAATAATGGAAGAGAAGAATATTAACAACATCGATGTCCCGACAGCGACATGGGGAGGAAAATGAAACGCAATCAACATAACCGGTACCATCAAAGAGCCTCCGCCTATCCCAAATAACGAAGAGAGAAAGCCGACCGCAAAAGAGACCAATATGGCGCTACTTTTTTTGTAACCATATTGATGCTCACGCCCTTCCTTATCTATGTATGTACGTGTAACCATCCCGTTGAAATTCTTCTTTTTTGGCTTCAGTTTATTTCTGACCATAAGGAGAAAGGACATGAAAACCATAAGGATTCCAAACAGGATATTAAAGGCATCCACATTTAAATAGGAATTGGCCCATCCTCCAATCAAACTGCCTGGCGCAATCCCAATCAAAAATAAATATGCACTTTTATAGTCCACAGTCTTCTGCTTTAAATAAGCAAGAGTAGAAGACAGCCCCGTAAAAATCAGGGTAAACAGAGAAGTACCCACTGCCATTTGGGGGCTGAGGGCACCGAGGATTCCACCTGATAAAAATAATAGAATCGGAACGATGATAATACCTCCGCCCAATCCAACAAGGGAACCGAAAAAGCCGGCAGCTAACCCCACAATTATTAATAAAATATAACTCATATAATCCGCCTTCCAATGATTTAGTAATAAAGAGACAAAGCTGCTTGATTATAGCTCATCGGTTGTTTATATCATTAATAACACCTCGACGTTATTGCAGAGAAAAATCGTCCAGGCGTATCTGCCTAATAAATCCTTGCGATGTTCCTTCCAACCGCTGGAGGCTTTTAACTTGATTCAGTCGAAGTTTGAACTCCTACTGATTTATCTCACGACCTAATCGAGGTGGGGAGACTTCTGCTGAATCAAGTTAAAACAAATCCATTTGTCTCGGATTTAAATCTTGATAGCTTATCCCGAGCATTTGTTGAAATTCCTTTGCGTTACCAGCGGCGTCTCCACCGGAATTATTGTTAAATAAGACAATAATATCCCTTGTATCCTTTGCTAACTCCTGGATTCTCATTCTCCATTCAAGCAGTTCTTCTTCATTGTATTTATATAAATATCGAACTTCCCGCCAATTTGCATCATTCGGTTTATTCCAGCCATACACATTTCTTCCATGCATCCGCACAAGTGTAACTTCAGAATCGGTTGCAACTGGTACTGTCGGGATTGAACCCTCGCCTGCTTGCGGTTCATCCACAATTGAATGAATCCACCCTTCTTCTTTCATAAAAGACAAGGTTGCTTCACGATATTTCTCACTAAACCATGATTGATTTCTGAATTCCAAGGCCACCTTACAATCGCCCATCATTTCCTTGCAATACCTTAAATAACTGACGTTTTCTTTTTTACAATCAAACCATGGGGGAAATTGAAACAAAACCAAGGCCAGCTTATTCGCGTTACTGTACGGCTTTAAGGAATCCTTAAAAGCATGGAACATGTCTTTTTTTGATTTAAAAGGGATATCGCCACGCTGATGGCCCGTCATTCCTTGATAGGCTTTAACTATAAATTTAAAAGAATCAGGTGTCTCTTTAACCCATTTCTCAGCGTTCCTAATCGGCTGTACCGCATAAAAGGAGGCATCAACTTCCACTACCGGAAAATGGCTACTGTACTCAGCCAGCTTATCTTTAGGCTTAATAGTTGAAGGATAAAGGGTATCATGATCACCCCAACCGGTTACACCAATATAAATCATAAAGGATCCCCCTCCTACGTCATATAATAGCATATGAATACAGATCCTTGGTGATTGGTGCTCCTTTGTTTTGGAGGACTACATTTAATCCTATATACAAAAAAGACGGCACATTTCATGCCGTCTTTTTTACCAGATAATTAAACTCCTTTGTACGCTTCTCTTAAGATTTCTTCCAGTTCACTGATTAGAGGTAATTTTGGATTGGCAGTTGTACATTGGTCTTCAAATGCACGCTCTGCTAATATTTTTACATTTTCCTCAAATCTTTCTTGAGTTATTCCTTGTCCTTTAATGCTCATATCGATTTCCAATGATTTACCCAGCTCAGTGACAGCCTCTATTAATGACTGAACCCCTTCTTCAGTTGTGCTTGCAGGTAGTCCCAGTATTCTGGCTATTTGAGCATATCGCTCATCCGCACAGTAGTATTCATATTTAGGGAAGAGCGCATGTTTTCTTGGACGAATGGCATTGTAACGAATAACATGCGGCATAAGAATTGCATTAGAGCGGCCATGCGGGATATGGAATTCAGCTCCAATCTTATGTGCTAGGCTGTGATTAATACCCAGGAAGGCATTGGAGAAGGCCATCCCTGCCATACAGGATGCATTATGCATTTTCTCACGAGCTTCCTCATTCGCTCCGTCATGGTACGCTGTTTTTAAATTATTAAAGACTAGTTCAATAGCTTTTAAGGCTAAACCATCTGTATAATCATTTGCCATTACAGACACATAAGCCTCAATGGCATGTGTTAAAACGTCCATCCCTGTATCAGCTGTGATATTTTTAGGAACAGTCATGACAAACTGGGAATCCAGGATTGCTACATCCGGTGTTAAGGCATAGTCAGCCAGCGGATACTTTACATTCGTTTCTTTATCCGTAATAACCGCAAATGGCGTTACTTCAGAACCAGTACCGGAGGTGGTCGGGATGGCAACAAATTGGGCTTTTTCACCTAAGTCAGGATATTTATACGTACGTTTCCTGATATCAATGAATTTTTGTTTAATGTTAAAGAATGATGTTTCCGGTTGTTCATAGAATAACCACATGCCCTTCGCTGCATCCAGCGCAGAACCACCGCCCAGAGCGACAATTACATCCGGCTCAAAGCTATGCATTAATTTAGCACCCTTGAATACTGTTTCATCAGATGGATCCGGTTCAACATCCGCAAACATTTCGATTGCTTCAATCCCTTTATTTTTCCATAAATATTCTTTAACAATATCAACATAACCAAGGCTTACCATGCCTGGATCCGTTACAATAAAGGCACGTTTGATTCTTCTCATTTTTGCTAGATACTGTGTGGAATACTTCTCAAAATAAATTTTTGGCGGCAATTTAAACCATTGCATATTATTACGACGCTGTGTCATCATCTTCACGTTAATCAAGTGAGTAGCTGATACATTTTCAGAAACTGAGTTATTTCCATAAGAGCCACAACCAAGTGTTAAAGATGGAATGAAGGCATTATAGATGTCACCAATTCCTCCTTGAGCAGATGGGGAATTTACAATAATACGACATGCTTTCATTTTTATTCCGTATTCCCGTTGGATTTGTTCATTGGTGCTATGAATAACGGCCGAGTGTCCAAGACCACCTAAGTTCAGCATATCCATACATGCACCAAAGCCCTCTTCCGTAGATTTAACACGGATACACGCCAATACCGGACTTAATTTTTCACGAGATAAAGGATATTGTGGACCTGCACCATCAATTTCGGCAATTATTATTTTGGTATGCTCAGGTACTTTAATTCCAGCCATTTCAGCTATCTCATTAGCAGATTTTCCAACAATATGAGCATTAACGGCACATGATTTTTCATCAATAACAAGACGTTCAAGTTTCTTTAATTCTTTATCATTTACAAAATAGCAGTTATTTTTTATAAACTCTTGTTTAACTTCTTCATAGATCTGATCATCTACAATAATAGCTTGCTCAGAGGCACAGATCATGCCGTTATCAAAAGACTTCGATAAAATAACATCATTGACTGCACGTTTTACTTTAGCTGACTTTTCAATATAACAAGGTACGTTACCAGGACCTACACCTAGTGCCGGCTTACCTGTAGAATAAGCTGATTTAACCATTCCTGCTCCGCCTGTCGCAAGCACTAATGCGATATCTTTATGATTCATTAATTGCTTTGTAGCTTCAATGGATGGGTGCTCAATCCATTGAATACATCCTTTAGGAGCACCTGCAGCTACGGCAGCATCATGCAGGACTTGCGCCGCCTTCTTGGAGCATTCTTGTGCTGATGGATGGAAAGCAAATATAATTGGGTTACGTGTCTTAATAGATATTAAAGCTTTAAACATAGTAGTCGAAGTAGGATTCGTAACTGGTGTGACACCTGCAACAATTCCGACAGGCTCTGCAATCTCCATGACACCTGTTTGTTGATCTTCACGAATGACACCAACCGTTTTATCGTATTTAATACTGTGCCAAATATATTCCGTTGCAAACATGTTTTTAGTACATTTATCTTCGTAAATCCCTCTGCCAGTCTCTTCCACCGCCATTTTAGCTAAAAGCATGTGTTGATCAAGACCGGCAATTGCCATTTGATGAACAATCTCATCGATTTTTTCTTGATCAAATGTCTCAAATGTACGCAGGGCCGATTTTCCATTTTCGATTAACTCTTCAATCATCTCAGATACCTTAAGGACTTCTTCTATTTTTTCTTCTTTAACAGCCATTTCAATTTCCTCCTTATAGAAAACTTAGCATTGGTCGTAAATAGTCCCACAGGGATAAAATACGTCCCTATTAGTGAAAAAAATTACTGAACATCCTATCTGACAATTTAATTTTATCAGATTATTTAAAATCAGTCTGTAAACAATTTGTGAACACCTTCACCTTACAGATTGTGAAATACCTCACATACTTATTATATGCCTGCTTTATGTATTTGTCTAACTGTAGTCATTATTTTTTGAATTTAAGTCCTTTGTCATAGATCCACTTCTATCGGATTGACAGAGAAGTCTTTATATTGACAAAATAATAAACTCAAGTAAAGTAATTCTTAAATAGAACTGAAGGGAGAATGATTCCTATGTACAATAAAGCCCTCTTACTGGCAGGCTTAGTTTTTTCTTTAACTGCATGCTCTTCTGGCAATGAAGAAGAATCGCAAAAACCACTAACAGAAGAAGAAAAAATATATGCCAATAACTGTGCTTCCTGCCATGGCAATGCTTTAGAAGGCTATGCCGGACCAAAGCTTGAGGATATCGGAAATAGTATGAGTAAGGATGAAATCCTGGATATAATCAATAACGGTGCGAAAGGAATGCCTGCAGGAATAATTAAAGGCGAGGATGCAGAGAAAGTTGCTGCATGGCTTGCTGAGAAAAAGTAGAATAGAGATTTAAAGAGAGATATGGAATCAATGGTTTATGGTTTAATGAAAATTAAACAGCACTAAGAAATGCCGTTACCACTACGTAACGGCATTTCTTAGTGTTCTATATAATCCTTTTGTCTATCTTGTACGGCAAATTGTTGTGATGCTAAACCAATACGATTTTCATACATTTTCTGCGCCATAACTTTCTTAGCCATTTGAGCTGCTTCCATATAGTACTCATCGCTTACTGTAGCTTTGATTGAAAATCGTAAGCCATACGGACTGCTATCTAATGAAGATAAGCCATGAACTTGATAGGGTTCGAGATATTCTCCGTTTAAATCAGTTTTGAGATAATGGATTTGCTTTTGGTTGAGTTCATCACATACCTCAGCAAGTAACTCTTCTATTTTTGCAGGATTCTCTTGGAAACTAACAATTACGCTCTCAAAAATTCTTCTCCTTTCAACATTTCCGTTTTCTACTTTGCGAATTTCACCATTTGGAACTGTCATTAGTTTTCCGTTAAGTAATCGGATTTTCACCACTCTAAATCCCATATCCTCTACTGTCCCACCATCTATTTCCCCATTTACGTGGACAAAATCCCCTCGCTGAAATTGTTTTTCGAATATCATAAAAAACCCTGCCAGAAGATCAGTCATAATTTTTTGGGCACCCAGTCCAACTACAATTCCTACCACTCCGCCGGCAACCAGTATATTTTTGATATCCACGAAGGGTTTAATCATGGCAAGAATAATAATAAAGAAACCCAAATAATTAGACGTGTTGCGTACTACAGATTCAATTGTTTGTTCCTTTTTCTCAATCAAAAAATTTGTATGCTTAAAGAACTTGTGAAGAATAAACCTGACGAGATAAATCAAAGCATAGGTGATGATAAAAGTGTATAGGATTGTTAATCCATAACTTTTGAGTTGAGGCCAATCAATGCTGATATAACTTTGTAACCTGTTAATAAAGTCCATATCTATCCTCCCTAATTATAAAAACAATATAATAATTACTAAATACTACTAAATATTCTGTTATTATCCAAGTGTTATTGTTTAATAAAATCTATTAGACCTATTTAAATAAAATAGAGGCAGATGCTATGGAGTCTAAATTATATGGTTCATGGCTAATATAAGTTGCATTGCTTATTCTTCCTTCGGTAAAGATGGGGCATAGCTGCGGCATAGGCGGATTATAGGTGGCTTCCTCCACCCTTTCACACATCCTGCACCTTTACCACAGTATAGGTGGGGCATAGCTACGCCATAGGTAGGGTATAGGTGATTCCCCTTCAACTTTGGAGACGATAAAAAAAGAATCCGAAAATAAATTCGGATTCTTAATATAGTGGAAAGAGTTGTCTCAGTATTAACCGATAGAACCTTCCATCTCAAATTTAATTAATCTGTTCATTTCAACTGCATATTCCATTGGAAGTTCTTTTGTGAACGGTTCAATGAATCCCATAACGATCATTTCTGTTGCTTCCTGTTCTGAGATACCGCGGCTCATTAAATAGAAGAGCTGCTCTTCAGATACTTTGGAAACCTTCGCTTCATGCTCAAGTGAGATATTATCATTGTGGATTTCATTGTATGGAATCGTATCAGAAGTTGATTGATTATCCATAATGAGTGTATCACACTCGATATTAGAGCGTGCTCCATCAGCCCTTTTACCAAAGTGCACAACCCCACGATAGCTCACTTTACCGCCATGCTGAGAAATTGACTTAGATACAATCGTAGAAGATGTATTTGGAGCTAAGTGGATCATTTTAGCGCCTGCATCCTGGTGTTGACCTTTACCTGCAATAGCAATGGAAAGCGTCATACCACGGGCACCCTCACCGCGTAAAATACAAGCTGGATATTTCATGGTAAGCTTGGAGCCGATGTTTCCATCTACCCATTCCATTGTACCGTGAGCATCTACTACTGTACGTTTAGTAACAAGGTTATATACATTGTTTGCCCAGTTTTGGATTGTTGTGTAACGGCAATAAGCATTTTCTTTAACAATGATTTCAACAACAGCACTGTGAAGTGAATTTGTTGTATAAACAGGAGCCGTACAGCCTTCTACATAATGTACGGACGCATCTTTATCAACGATGATTAAAGTACGCTCAAACTGACCCATGTTTTCAGAGTTAATACGGAAATATGCTTGCAATGGTGTATCTACTTTAATACCTGGTGGGACATAGATAAATGATCCGCCAGACCAAACTGCAGAGTTCAATGCAGCAAATTTATTATCAGATGGCGGAATTACTTTAGCAAAGTGTTCACGGAAAAGGTCTTCATTTTCACGTAAAGCGGAATCTGTATCTTTGAATACGATTCCCATTGCTTCTAAGTCTTCCTTCATGTTATGGTACACAACTTCAGATTCGTATTGAGCTGATACACCGGCTAGGTATTTTTGTTCAGCTTCAGGAATACCAAGTTTGTCAAATGTACGTTTAATTTCCTCAGGAACTTCATCCCATGATTTCTCGGACTTCTCAGATGGTTTTACATAATACGTAATCTCATCAAAGTTTAAATCTGAAAGATTGCCTCCCCATTGTGGCATTGGCATGTTATAAAAATGTTCAAGAGACTTCAAGCGGAAGTCAAGCATCCATTGTGGTTCGTTCTTCATACGAGAGATTTCTTCAACAATCCCTTTAGTTAAACCGCGTTTAGAACGAAAGATGGAAACGTCCTTATCATGAAAGCCATATTTATAATCACCGATATCAGGCATTTTTTTAGCCATCGATCGCTTCCTCCTTCTTACTTAGTTCTAGCTGTTTTTCACTCTCAGCTAAAACATGTCATTTTAGTTTTCGTTAAGCCCTTTTTCCATAGCTTTCCAAGCAAGTGTCGCACACTTAATACGTGCTGGAAATTTACTCACACCTTGAAGGGCCTCTATATCACCAAGATCAAGATCGCCTTCGTCATATTCCTTGCCCTGTATCATGTTCGAAAATATACCAGCAAGCTTTAATGCTTCCTCACTGCTTTTGCCTTTGACGATTTGAGTCATCATGGAAGCTGATGACATAGAGATGGAACAACCTTCTCCATCAAACTTTGCATCTTGCACAATACCATCCTCTACTTTAAGTGTAAGATGAATACGATCTCCACAAGTAGGGTTATTCATATCTATCACAAGACTGCCGTCTTCCAGGCTTCCTTTATTTCGTGGATTTTTATAGTGATCCATGATCACTTGCCTGTAAAGGGTATCTAAATTATTAGAAGCCATTACTGAAATACTCCTTTGTTTTAACGAGTCCTTCGACTAAACGGTCGATATCTTGTTCTGTATTATATACATAAAAACTTGCTCTCGCCGTAGACGAAGCTTTTAACCATTTCATAAGCGGTTGTGCACAGTGATGCCCGGCACGAATAGCTATTCCATCTGTATCCAGAACGGTAGCGACATCATGCGGATGAACATCCTCAAGGTTAAAAGTTACTACACCAGCTCTTGATTCCGGATTTTTAGGTCCATAGATTTGGAGCCCCTCTATACTTGATAATTTATCAAGTGCATAAGCAGAAAGCTTATGCTCATGCGCCTCTACATTATCAAGACCAATCTCATTCAAGAAATCAATTGCAGCTCCAAGTCCAATGGCACCTGCAATGATTGGAGTACCGCCTTCAAATTTCCAAGGCAGCTCTTTCCATGTAGAATCCTGCAATCCCACAAAATCAATCATCTCTCCGCCAAATTCGATTGGTTCCATATTCTCGAGGTATTCCTTTTTCCCGTACATGACACCAATGCCAGTTGGTCCACACATTTTATGTGCAGAAAAGGCAAAGAAATCACAGTCAAGATCCTGAACATCCACTTTCAAATGCGGAGTGCTTTGCGCACCATCTACAACCATTACTGCTCCATTTTCATGGGCAATTTTCGCAATTTCTTTAACCGGATTGATGACACCAAGCACATTCGATACGTGCATAACTGAAACGATTTTCGTGTTTGAAGTAATCACTTCTTTGACTGTTTCAAGTGAAATAGTACCGTCTTCTCCAAGCGGGATATATTTCAATGTCGCACCGGTTGCTTTAGCTACTTGCTGCCATGGAATGATATTACTATGATGTTCCATCATACTGATAACAATTTCATCACCAGCTTTTAGGTTAGCTTTCCCGTAGCTGGCAGCAATTGTATTAATCGAAGTCGTTGTCCCTCTTGTAAAGACAACTTCTTCGATGGATTTCGCATTAATGAACTTTCTTACCTTTTCACGTGCTCCCTCATAAGCATCCGTGGCCATCGTTCCAAGTGTGTGAACACCACGGTGTACATTAGAGTTATACCGCTTGTAATACTCATCAATAGTCTGAATAACGGATGCTGGCTTCTGCGAAGTTGCGGCACTGTCCAGATATACTAATGAATGACCATTGACTTTCTCATTTAAAATTGGGAAAAGTTCTTTAATATTCGTTGGAATCATTATTTAACTTTCCTTTCAATTACCTCAGTCAACTGCTTTTTAACAGCTTCAACAGGTAATTGATTTACTACTGGGGCAAGGAACCCATGGATAATTAAACGTTCTGCTTCTGTTTTACTGATCCCTCTGCTCATTAAATAATAAAGCTGAATTGGATCCACACGGCCTACAGAAGCTGCGTGTCCAGCTGTTACATCATCTTCATCAATTAACAGAATAGGGTTTGCATCCCCACGTGCTTTCGGACTAAGCATTAATACTCTGGATTCCTGTACAGCATCAGCTTTAGTGGCACCATGTTCAATCTTACCGATACCATTAAAAATGGAGGATGCTTCATCCTTCATAACACCGTGCTTCAGGATATATCCATTTGAGTTTTTACCAAAATGAACAACTTTAGTTGTAAAGTTTTGAGTTTGTTTACCAGTACCAACCACTACTGTTTTAGTATCACCATATGAACCATTACCATGTAGGTTTGTAATATTCTCTGAAATAGTATTACCATCGTTCATTAAGCCCAATGCCCATTCCACTCGTCCATCATTTCCTACATATGCATTACGGTTTACATAGGTTTTCATATCTTTAGATAATGTATCAACTGCACCATATTTAACGACCGCATTGTTGCCGACGATAACCTCAGAAATGATATTTCCAATAGTCTCTTTGCCGTCAACCAATGAAATATAGTTTTCAACGTACGTTACGGAGCTGCTCTCTTCAGCAACAACAAGTACGTGATTATATAATTCAGTCTCAGCATTATCAATCATGAAGATAGCCTGGATGGGTTCTTCAATAACCACGTTACGTGGGATATAAAGAAAAGCTCCACCATTAAAGAGTGCTGCATGTAAAGCTGTAAGCTTATTCGTTTTTACAGGAACACTTGTAGTCATGAAGTATTTTTGCAAAAGTTCAGGATGTTCTTTAGCAGCAGTCCTGATATCTGTAAAAATAACACCTTTATCTTTAAGTTCCTGAGATACTGTCAAATAAGCAGCTGTATTGTTTCGTTGTACATACAAACTTCTGTTCTCATCAGGATTGATCAGCTTTTTCACGTCTTCAGCAAGTTCATCAATAGATGTAAATGTCTCGCTTGTAACGGAGTTCACTTTCATATCCTCTAATTGCCATTTATCAATCTTCGTTTTATCAGGTCTCGGCATAGGTAGCTCAGCTGAGGCAGAAAGGGCGTCTAAACGGAAGCTTTCAAGCCAGGCAGGCTCACTATGTGCTTTTGAAAAAGATGATACAACATCTTTTTCGAGTAATGTAGTTTCGATTGTCATAACGATCCTCCTATTGCTTATGCTTCAATTCCTACTGTTTCGTCTTCAATACCTAATTCTTTTTTAATCCAGTCATATCCTTCTGCTTCTAAGCGTTGCGCTAGTTCTGCTCCACCGGATTTCACGATTTTACCTTGCATCATTACGTGAACATAATCTGGAGTAATGTAGTTCAATAAGCGTTGATAGTGAGTAATCATTAGGCAGCCAAAATCTTCGTTTCTCATTTGGTTGATTCCTTTGGAAACAACTTTCAGCGCATCAATATCTAAACCGGAGTCGATTTCATCAAGAATCGCAATGGCTGGTTGCAGCATTAATAATTGAAGGATTTCATTACGTTTCTTTTCACCGCCGGAAAAGCCTTCATTTAAATAACGTTGAGCCATATCTTGATCCATTTCTAATAGATCCATTTTTTTATCCATTTCTTTAATGAATTTCATTAAGGAAATTTCGTCTCCTTCTTCACGTTTACTGTTAATAGCAGAACGCATGAAGTCGGCATTAGTAACCCCAGTAATTTCACTTGGGTATTGCATTGCTAAAAATAGACCGGCACGAGCACGTTCGTCAACTTCCATTTCAAGAACATCTTCACCGTCCATTGTGATGGAACCACTTGTTACTTCATATTTTGGGTGACCCATGATAGCAGATGACAATGTAGATTTTCCTGTACCATTTGGCCCCATAATTGCATGGATTTCTCCACCTTTAACTTCAAGGTTTACCCCTTTAAGAATCTCTTTACCTTCTATTGAAACATGTAAATCTTTAATTGTAAGAACTGAACCAGCCATTCTTATACCTCCAATATATAGTCATCTAAAGTTTTAGATTATTTCTATTCTCAATTTATTCTCATTACAATCTTATAACAAATCAAATCTAGATTCAACTTTTTGAAACGAGAAAATTACATAAAATGGACATAATATTTTAACATAATACTTAGCTTTACTGACATTATAATGTTAATTTTCACGAAAGAAAAGAACCAGCATGATCTTTACCAACCACCCTGATTTTAAAGACGGCAGTAACATTTTTGCACTAATTGAAAACATAAAAACAGGTAGAAGGAGAAATTGATTTTTCTTCCGCTACCTGTTTTTATGATTATCACTTTTAGAAATATTCACTTTATCACTTGATTCATTTACCCATGTACTCTTCTATTCACATCATTTAAGATTTGATTACTCTTCATATAACTACGTTCACGCTTCTCTTCTACTTTCATACGCACTTCAAGATTCTGACTGTAAACTTCATAGCCAACTCCATGTGCCTGCCTCATCGCTTTTTCCATTTCATCTGTTACTCTAAGCTGTAACTGATTGTCAAAGATAATGAATCATTCCTTTCCATTTATTATAATAAGGGTATCACTTTGCAGAAGAACCCTCAAAGTCTATATACCACTCTGAGCACATCTTAAAAGTGATATTGCGTATTTCTTCTAGGAAATCCTTGATTATCCTGAAAAATAATACCAGAGAAGAAAATAATTCATTGGAAAAGCATCTTACAATTGCTTTTAAAACACCTATTATATAGATGAAAAAGGTGCAGCTAAATGAATAGCTGCACCTTCCTTTTCTATTATTTATTTGATGGGATAACGGACCCTTTGTAGTTTTCATTAATGAAATCCTGGATATCTTTAGAATGAAGAACTTCAACCAATGTTTTAATTTCTTCCTTATTCTTATCCTCAGATCTAACAGCAATAATGTTTACGTATGGATTATTATCAGCACTTTCCAATGCAATCGCATCCTCAGCTGGTACAAGATCCGCTTCAATGGCATAGTTGGAATTAATCAGTACTGCATCGCCTTCATCATTATTGTAAACCTGCGTAAGCATAGGTGCTTCAATATCCGTTTTAAACTTTAAATTCTTCGGATTTTCCGCAATATCATCCACAGTTGCTTTAGTTTTATCAATGCCTTCTTTTAGCTTTATTAAGCCTTCTGTTTCCAGCATAGATAACATACGCCCATGATCAGCTACTGAGCTGCTCATAATGATGCTTGCGCCTTTTGGTAGGTCATCCAGGCTGTCGTATTTTTTAGAATAAACACCAATCGGTTCAATATGGATTCCGCCTGCATTGGCGAAATCATACCCATTATCCTTCACTTGACTCTCAAAATAAGGGATGTGTTGGAAATAGTTAGCGTCAATTGAGCCATCTTCCAATGCTTTATTCGGCATTACATAGTCTGTAAATACTTCAACTTCAAGTTTAATACCTTTTTCTTCAAGAAGAGTTGCTGCTTCTTCCAATATTTCTGCATGTGGAACATTTGATGCGCCAATTTTAATCGTTTTTAGTTCTTTGTCCCCGGAATTGGATTCATCTCCTGATCCACCGCAGGCTGCCAATAATAGGGTTAATCCTAAAACAAGTATGAACGATAACTTTTTCACTTTGGTTTCCTCCCTAGCGCTTATCTAATTTTCTTGTTATAAAATCTCCAATAAATTGGAGAATAAACACAATAATCAATACTAAAATAGTAGCAACAATCGTGACATCTGTCTGTCCGCGGCTAAACCCTTCCAAATAGGCAAGGTTTCCAAGTCCGCCCGCACCAATCATACCTGCCATCGCTGTATAACCTACAAGCGCAATTGCCGTAACTGTGATACCAGAAACAAGTGCAGGCAGAGATTCAGGAATTAGCACCTTCCATATGATTGTAAAGGAAGTGGCCCCCATCGATCTTGCTGCTTCTATTACACCTTTATCAATTTCACGCAATCCAATCTCAACCATTCGCGCATAGAATGGAGCAGCACCTATAATTAAAGCTGGCAAAGCCGCATTGACACCGATAATACTTCCTACTAATGCCTTTGTGAAAGGAATTAACAACACGATTAGAATAATGAATGGAATGGAACGGAATATGTTAACGAAAGCACCTACAATTCCGTAAATCACTTTGTTTTCCCACATATTCCCCTTTGAGGTCAAGAATAATAGCAGACCCAATATAATTCCAAGGAAAAAAGTTGCGATTAATGAGACACCTGTCATATACAAGGTTTCCCATGTCTTTTCATAAATTCGTTCCCAAACTACATTTGGTAATAATGTTTCCATCATTCTGAAATCACCTCCACACCAATTTCCTGATTGTGGAGATAGTCAATCGCTTTCGCCACTTCAGCAGCATCACCGTCTACATGAATAAATAACGTTCCATAGGACCCGTGCTGAGTCTGCGATATTTTACCCTGCAATATGTTTACATTGATTTTGTAAGAGCGGATAACCTCTGATAAAACAGGGGTTTCAGCTGATTCGCCAATAAAGGATAATTGTACAACTTTCCCCGTCGGATATTCAGCAAGCAAATGCTCAATCGTCTCTTTCGTTTCTTCTGGCTCAGTCACTTGCTGTACAAATCGTTTAGTAATCGGAGCATTTGGTTTTTTAAATACATCAAGTACTTTTCCGCTCTCGACCACTTTCCCCATCTCCATCACAGCAACGCGATGACAGATTTTACGAATAACATGCATTTCATGTGTAATTAATACGATTGTCAAGCCAAGTCTTTTATTTATATCAACGAGCAAATCCAAAATATCGTCTGTAGTCTGAGGATCAAGTGCTGATGTCGCCTCGTCACAAAGAAGAACCTGTGGATTGTTCGCTAATGCGCGCGCTATACCGACCCGCTGCTTCTGACCGCCGCTCAACTGAGATGGATAAGCATTTTCACGGCCATCTAATCCTACCAGACTTACAAGTTCCTTCACTCTTTCTTTACGTACCTTGCTTGGTACGCCCGCAATTTCTAAAGGAAACTCTATATTTTCGCTGACTGTCCTTGACCAGAGGAGATTAAAGTGTTGAAAAATCATACTTATTTCCATTCTGGCTTTTCTTAATTCAGCGCCTTTTATAGCAGCCATATCTTTGCCTGCCACCAAGACACTGCCTTCTGTTGGCTTCTCTAAACCGTTCAGCATTCTAATGAGGGTACTTTTTCCCGCACCGCTGTACCCAATAATTCCAAAGATCTCGCCTTTTTCAATAGATAATGAGACTTGATCCACTGCTTTGACAGCTGATGAACGTTTAAATGTTCCTGAGAAGGTCTTCGATACATCACGTAATGTAATCATGAAAAGTTCACCTGCTCTTTCTATCAACCTATAATTAAAGAATAACTTCAGTTAAACAAAAATGCCTTTCTGCGGAGGCAGAAAGGCATGATTTATTTATAACATGTTCCTTTCTCTCATCTCCCAGGATTTATTATCCTGTGTGAATTGGCACCTTTTCAATCATAAATGATTGCCGGTTGCCGGGCGTCAAAGGGCACTTCCCTCGGCCTCTCTTGATAAGAGTACTTAAACTATTCAATTAAATCTAACTGTCTGCTATCCTATCATGTTGAAGAAAGAACTGTCAACACCAAAGTCTGCATAGCATGTTCAATATTTATTTCACAACCACCTCAGTGGAAGCTATACCTGTTGCTTTTTCAATCGCAAGCTCCAATTCTTCAATTAGATCTTCTGCATGTTCAATTCCAACAGACAGTCTGATTAAATCCTCCTGTACACCTGATGCTTTTAATCCCTCTTCACTTAGTTGCTGATGAGTCGTGCTTGCCGGATGGATAATTAGGCTCTTTGCATCTCCCACATTGGCCACATGGGACCACAGTTCAACGGAATCAATCAGTTTTTTACCTGCCTCACGTCCACCCTTTATTCCAAAAACAACGACTGCTCCAGCACCTTTGGGTAAATATTTCTTCGTTTTTTCGTAATCAGGGTGATCTGAATCTCCTGGATACAAGACCCACGATACAGCCGGATGCTGTTTTAAATAGTCAACTATTAATCTCGTATTGGCTACATGCTCCTTCATCCTCACATGCAGAGTTTCCAATCCGAGAATAAATTGAAAGGCATTGTACGGGCTTAAGGAAGGACCTAAATCTCTCAACAGCTGAACTCTGGCCTTCACAATAAATGCTGCTGCACCAATTGCTTCACTGTAAATCAGATCATGATAGCTTGGATCGGGTTCAGTAAAGCCCGGAAATTTAGATGAATTCCAGTCAAACTTCCCTCCATCCACTATGACCCCGCCTAATGTGGTTCCATTTCCAAGCAGCCATTTCGTAGCTGAGTGTACGACGATATCCGCTCCAAACTCAATCGGACGGGATAAATAAGGAGTTGCAAATGTATTATCAATAATTAACGGAATTCCAGCTTCATGAGCAATTTCCGCCACCCGTTCAATATCAAGAACCTGCAGGCTTGGATTTCCAATCGTTTCTCCAAAAATAGCTTTGGTCTTTGATGTAATCGCTTCTCTAAAATTTTCAATGTCACTTGGATCCACGAACCTTACGTTAATACCATACTTAGGGAGAGTATTGGCAAATAAATTGTAGGTTCCGCCGTATAGAGTGGACGCAGAGATAATTTCATCACCTGCTCCCGCAATATTTAGGATTGAGAGTGTTATAGCTGCAGCACCACTTGATACCGCTAAAGCTCCAATGCCACCTTCTAATTCTGCTATACGTTCTTCGAATACACTTGAAGTTGGATTATGGATTCTAGTATAAATATAGCCAGTTTCAGCTAATCCAAATAAATCCGCAGCATGATCTGTGTCTTTAAATAAATAAGCATTCGTCTGGTAAATCGGCACGCTTCTCGCTCCAGTTACCGAATCCTGCTGCAATCCTCCGTGTATACCTACTGTTTCAAACCGATACTTCTTTTCTTCATTTGCCATTCTACATCTCTCCATTTCATTTTAAATAGAGAAGTGAGTAAATGAAAAAAACCTCTTCACAAGAAGAGGCAGGCATTTTCCATCTCTCCTTATCTCCCGGATTTATATCCGCTGGAATTGGCACCGTGTATTATAAAAATACCGGTTGCCGGGCTTCAACGGGCCAAGCCGTACTTTATCCCCCCATGAAGAACGAAATATACTGATAGCCTTGTCCGAAATGAGTATTGTTAAGACTTTAAGACGGAAAGGACATCAAGAAAGGTTAAAATAGCAAGAAAGGGCGGTTTGCACCGCCCTTTTTTTGTACGCCTATCATATCACGCTTAAATTTCCAATTCAAGGAATATTCTGAACATTCGATAAAAAATATATTCGCACTTGAGAAAAAGTAAAATATATACAAATTTGCAGATAATTAGCACTATCTTTTTCCTTTATATGTTAAAATATTCTTAACAATGTGATAGCGAGGTGTTCAGTTTGGATAAAACGATAAATCTTTCGAACCATTTATTCTACGATGAAGTAAGAAATCAAATTGCCCTAGAAACCAAGGAATCATTGAAACTATCTGCTGACTTACTGTCCTACGTGGAAGAAGAATTATTATTGATGTTGAATGATGCGATTGCGGAAGATAACGATAATAAACTTGTAAATGAAGCACTGTTTCTATTCTTTGCTCAAGGTATTAAATCCGTGAAATCTAGCCTTATCCTTAGTACAGAAGGGTATCTAACAAATGCTGTGATGTGTGCAAGAAATTGTATTGAAACTATCTTTAATATTCATTACCTAATAGGGGATAAAAAACAGAGCGAAAGCCGAGCGAAAAAGTTTCTTTCGAATCCTACTTATTGGACAAGCCACAAAATCATAGAAAGAGCTTATATGGAACTAAACAGACCATTATATGAGCTTTATCGAGTCTTTAGTAATTACACACATTCCAACTTAATGGGAGTAAGCCAAAACATACTAGCAAACCATAATATTTCGAGCATCCCTTCCGCTGAAAAAATCCCTTACTTGATAAATATGACGAACGCTTTATTTTACTCAATGATTCTAGATATTAGTGGTCACTATCAGATAAAAAGCCAACGGTTTGATTCCATCAAATTAAATGAAGAAACACAAAATATGTTAGAAACATTTGATATTGAAAGAACTGCCTGGGATGATGTTACAAATATGTTCAAGGAAATGGGCTTCACAGAAGCACAGATTCAAGAATTACAAAGAGATTATAAGAAACATTCTTTGAAGAATTTAAAAAGCAAGAACCCTAAGAAGAGCAAGAATAAAAGAAAGAAGAAAAAGAGATAATAAACCTAGTCCTACTCTCGAAATCTTATAGCACATAACAGTCTTGTTGCTAAAAGCGAAAGAGACTTGATTAAAGTTTACTATAATTCTATTTTGAAACAGATAGAGAATACCCCTTCGAAGAAAACAGAAATAGATGAATTACTATTCTAAAAGCTGACACTAACCTTCACATAATAAAAACAACTCCTATACAAGGGTTGTTTTTTTGTTACAAAATTCAACTAACGGTTCAGTTTGTTTAGTGAAGTATTTCACAATATAGATTAACCTATGTTTCAAGTTTTGGTTTGCTTTGAGCGTTTTGGAAAAGAAGATAAACAGTCGATACTGCGCCCAATACAGCAACTGTCTGTAAAGGATATTTATTTATGGTTTCTTTCACAAAGTCAGTCACAGCCTTGCCTGCCACTTTACTCACTCCATCGGCAACAACTTCTTTACCTTTTTCAACAACAGGATTGATAACATCATATTTTTTCGACAAATATATGCATCTCCTTTTTTATCAAACTGCTCCGTTAGTTGACGAACACAATTTAATATCCCTATATTTATTCTAACATATTACTCCACTAAACCTCGATTTCACCGATTTCCTTAATTCAAATTATAAAAGGTGGGCAGATTTGTTTTTGGAGCAATTGAACATAAAGAATACTCTTTTAATTTACGCACAAAAAATACACAAACTTTAATAGTAAAATTTGTGTATATTGTATACAAGTACCGTGCTAACAGGCAATGGTGGGCCAGTCCCTCCACCTCTCTTGATAAGAACCAAATATTAAGTTGTTAAAACTATAGCATATGGAAAAATATGAGTCAACTGATTATTCAGAATTTTTAAATTAAGTAACAAAGAGCTTCTTTTACTATAATAAATGCCTCCAGTTAGCCACTTAACAATCATCTAATCGGTTGAGATTACAGGCTATTATATAGAATTCTACAAATCAATTAAAACTTCTGACATAGACAGCGTAAAATAGAAACAGCACCTTTAAAAGATTCTAGTTAAATATTCATCGACATATTTCCTGAGAAATAACTGCTCTTATTCTGTAATTCTCTTTAATTGATCAACAAGATAGGGAACTGAGTGGAAGGCATAGATTTTCTCGATTGGCTGGTTATCCTTGATTAAAATGAGGCATGGTACACTCTGAATTTGATATTCTTCTGCAAGTTCCTTAGCATAGTTAAGATTGACTTTTTCCAAAGAGGCATTTGGGAGGACTTCCTTTGCAATATCAAGCATTTTACCTGCTAATTGACATGTTCCGCAAAGAGGAGTAAAAGTATAGATCGCTTTATTTATCGTGGTTTGATTGTTCATTTTTCATTACATCCTTCATTTGTTTTAAAAATTCGGCTTTTACATCTATATTGGCTGCCAAAAGAACCGTTGCTAAATGATATCTTGGCGCATTAGCAACTTCACGGTATGTACGATCAATATATATGTGAGATGCATTTGGCATTTCTCGTCTTAACTGTTTTCTCAGCTTTTCTCCGGATTCATCTGCATCAGCCAAAATATACACGTCTCTCTGTTCAAGTTCGTCTACTAATTCATCCAGTTTCGATAGACTGATGGTTCCATTTGTACATCTTATATCGACAGATTCGTTAAGTACAGATTGTATTTTTTGGCGGTCGGTAGAACCTTCCACAATAATTACTTTCTCACTTTGAGCATCCTGCATGATTGATCACCTTTTATTAGGAGAGTACGTTCTATGTGATTGGACAATTGCCTTCGTCTTTTTCATTATATGTATCTTACCCTAACATAGTGGAAAGTAACAATTGATCTAAAAACATAATAAAAAGGAAAGAAGCTGACGAATGACCCCAAACTTCTCCCCTCTATTGACTACTCTTCTTTAGTCGCTGTTTCGTATTGGCCAGCATCCATTAATTCATCATATTCACTGATTTCGGATGGTTCAACAACTACCATCCATGCTTTTTCATATGGAGATTCATTAACATATTCTGGACTATCCGCTAATTCTTCATTTACTTCAACAACTGTCCCACTGATTGGCGCATACAATTCAGATACTGTCTTAACTGATTCTACACTGCCAAACGGTTCATTACGGGTCAATTGATCACCTATTTCCGGTAGTTCCACAAATACGATGTCTCCCAATTCTTTTTGAGCAAAATCAGTTATTCCAATTCGAATCTTACCATCCTCTTGTTTAACCCATTCATGCTCAGCTGTATAACGTAATCCCGCTGGAATGCTCATGATTTAATCCCCCCAAAATGTATGTATGGTTCCTATTTATCATGACATCAAACTGGTTATTTGACAATTGTTTCATGCCCAGATTTTCTGGTAATTTACCTCTTTGAATCCTACTGTTACTTTTTCTCCATCAAATGCGATTGGGCGCTTGATTAGCATCCCGTCTGATGCAAGCAAGGTAAGAATTTCATCTTCAGACATATCCTTCACTTTATCTTTTAACCCAAGTTCTCTGTATTTCATCCCACTTGTGTTAAAAAATTTCTGAAGAGACAATTCACTTTTTTGATAAATTATTTCTAGCTCTTCTTTCGTTGGAGGATTTTGCGCTATATCAACTTCTTGATAGGATATTCCCTTTTCATCAAACCATTTCTTTGCTTTTCTGCATGTCCCGCATTTAGGATACCAGTATAATGTAATCATCGTTTTATCACCTCAATTGAAGCATACCACATTTTTTCATCTATCTTAAACGGATATACTTCTGCTCTAGAAAAGGTAACAGGTCTAACATAGCAGGAAAAGAAAAAGCCTGGTTTTCACCAAGCCTCCATAGTATAAAGGATTAAACAGTGTAACGCTCAGCATCAACTAACTTTTCTGAAGCTTCACGTTTAAGTGCGATTACATTGATTGGTGTGAAACGTGTGAATTTACGTAAAGCTGATGTCATCATACGTAATGTATCACCAGTTTCTGTTGCCACTAATGTTTCTTTAGCATGCTTCTCGATTTCGCCAAATGCTTCCTGGCAGAAGATTTGAGTATAAAGAAGTTTTTGTTTGTTCTTTTCTAAGCCATCTTTTTTGATTGCTTTTTCTGTACGAAGAACAACTGATTCCATCGCATAAACGAAAGAAGCAATATCCGCAATATTAACAAGAATTTCTTGTTCTTTTTCCAGCTCAGTACCATATTTTTGCGCAGCCAATCCTGCAATCATAATACCAATCTTCTTAGCATTTTTCACAAGATGTTTTTCTTGATCAAGCGGCTCTGTACCTGGCTCTTCAGGCATAAGCATCATGAGTCCTTCAGACAGCTCCTGTGCTTTTTGTAATAACGGCAATTCACCTTTTAAAGCTTTTTTCAGGAATGTACCTGGTACAAGCAGACGGTTAATTTCGTTTGTTCCTTCAAATATACGGTTAATACGAGAATCACGGTACATTCTTTCAATTTCATACTCAGCCATAAATCCATAGCCTCCATGAAGCTGAACCGCTTCATCCACAACATAATCTAAAACCTCGGAAGCAAAGAACTTATTTAAGGAGCATTCGATTGCATATTCAGCAATTGATTTTGCTACTTCTTTCCCATCTTTTACTTCTTCATCACTTAGGCGGCTCATTCTTTCCTCGAATAAACCAACTGTCCTATAGACGGAACTTTCAGCTGCGTATATTTTGGAAGCCATTGTAGAGAGCTTTTCTTTTGTTAAATTAAATGAAGAGATTGGTGTTTTAAACTGTTGGCGTTGATTAGCATACGTAGCAGCTAATTCAAATCCTCGTTTGGAAGCACCAACAGCTCCTACTCCCAATTTATAACGACCGATATTCAAAATGTTAAAGGCAATTACATGACCTCTTCCTGCTTCTCCCAATAGGTTCTCAACAGGTACTTCTGCATCCTCAAGAATTAATGTTCTAGTTGAAGAGCTCTTAATCCCCATTTTCTTTTCTTCCGGTCCAGTAGACACACCTGGATACTCTCTTTCTACGATGAATGCAGAAAATTTGTCGCCGTCGATTTTTGCATATACGACAAATACATCAGCAAAGCCTGCATTTGTAATCCATTGTTTCTCACCATTTAAGACATAGTGAGTTCCTTCTTCATTCAATTTTGCTGTTGTCTTTGCGCCAAGCGCATCAGAGCCTGAGCTTGGTTCAGTTAAGGCATAGGCTGCCAGCTTTTCCCCGGTAGCTAATAATGGGAGGTACTTTTGTTTTTGTTCTTCATTACCAAATAAAACGATTGGCAAGGACCCGATCCCAACATGTGCTCCATGAGAAATTGAGAAGCCTCCTGCACGGGATAATCTTTCTGAAATAAGGGCGGAACTGACTTTATCCAAGCCTAATCCACCATATTCCTCCGGTACATCTGCACCTAATAGACCTAGTTCTCCAGCTTGTTTCAATAATTTTACAGAACGGTCAAACTCATGATTCTCTAAATATTCCACCTGAGGCAATACTTCATTTACTAAATAATCCTCAGTCGTTTTCGCAATCATTTTATGTTCATCAGTATAATCCTCAGGTGTAAACATGTTTTCTGCATCAATATCTTCAATTAAAAACGCTCCGCCTTTTAACACTTCTTCTGTTTGATTAGCCACTTTTCTTCCTCCTGATTTAGAGATGACTGGACTCTTGTTGCCAATCATCTCATCGTTTATAAATTTTTATGCTAATAATTCAAATACACCAGCCGCGCCCATTCCTCCGCCAATACACATCGTTACGATTCCAAATTGCTCATTTCGGCGTTTCATCTCATGAAGGAGGCTCAATGTTAATTTAGCTCCAGTACACCCAAGCGGATGTCCTAATGCAATGGCGCCGCCATTTACATTCACTCTCTCCTCATCCAATCCAAGCTGACGAATTACCTGAATGGATTGAGAAGCAAACGCTTCATTTAATTCGAACAATCCAATATCAGATAAACTTAAGCCTGCCAGTTTAAGAGCTTTAGGAATTGCTTCTACCGGACCGATTCCCATAAGTTCCGGTGGCACTCCTGCGACTGCAAAAGAACGAAATTTCAAAAGTGGCTTGAAGCCATCCGCCTCGGCTTTTTCCCGATCCATCAGTAATACCGCTGCTGCTCCATCACTGGTTTGTGAAGCATTCCCGGCTGTTACTGTTCCTGTGAGTGAAAATGCAGGCCTCAGTCTAGCAAGCACTTCCGTTGTTGTCCCTTCTCGTACTCCTTCATCTGTTGTAAATTGAACGGAGCGCTCTTTTAATTTATTGTCTGATCCTACTTGACGAAAAGTGACATCAACAGGAACGATTTCATCTTCAAATTTCCCATCCCGAATGGCCTGTGCTGCTTTTTGGTGACTGCGTACTGCAAAGGCATCCTGGTCTTCACGGGTAATCCCAAATTTCTTAGCAACTTCTTCAGCCGTATGTCCCATACCCATATAATATTCAGGAGCTGCTTCTGCCAGTTTCGAATTGGGACGAACTACATGTCCCATCATCGGAACCATACTCATCGATTCAACCCCACCGGAAATGACCGTTTCAGAATGTCCGAGCATAATTCGCTCTGCTCCATAAGCAATGGATTGCAGTCCTGATGAACAGTAACGATTGATCGTTATAGCGGGTACATTGTATGGTAAACCTGCCAAGGCACCGATATTACGAGTCACATTGAGCCCTTGCTCTGCTTCAGGCATAGCGCATCCAAAGATCATATCATCAATTGGTCCATCGTAATTTTCTGCTCGTTTTAGCGTTTCCTTTACTACTAATGCACCTAAATCATCTGGTCGAACATTTGCAAGAGTTCCTTTTTTGGCTCTGCCTACCGGGGTTCTGGCTCCGGCTACAATCACTGCTTCTCTCATGCCAATCCTCCTCTTAATCACTCAAAATACGGATCTATTAATTGCGTAATGGTTTTCCTTTAACAAGCATATGTTGCATGCGCTGCTGTGTTTTTCCTTCTTGGACAAGGCTGATAAATGCTTCTCTTTCTAAATCAAGTAAATACTGTTCATCTACTTCTGTTCCATAAGGCACTTTACCGCCAGCTAAAACATAGGCAATTTTTTGGGCAATCTTCAAATCATGCTCTGAAATATAGCCTGAATACAGCATGGATTGCGCTCCTAGTAACAGAGCCGCATAACCAGGTTCTCCTGATACCGGAATTTTTTTGCGCACCGGTGGCTTATAACCAGTATCATGTAAAGCAATAACAGCCTGTTTCGCATCGTATAACTGATGATCCGGATTAAAGCTGATTCCATCGTTACTATTCAGGAAGTTATTCTCTCTTGCTTCATCAGCGGAAGTAGATACTTGGGCAGTAGCAATCGTTTCAAACACTTTAATAGCAACTTTAGTAATATCGAAATCAATACCATTCGGTAAGCTATCCAGATGTTTAATATACAGCTCTTTATTTCCGCCTCCGCCAGGCAACAAACCGACACCCGTCTCAACCAATCCTATATATGACTCAGATGATGCCTGGATTTTTGCGGCTGGCAAGCAAATTTCAGCTCCTCCGCCAAGCGTCATATTAAATGGCGCAGCGACAACCGGTTTATTGCTGTATTTAATATTCATCATTGCTTGCTGGAATTGACGTGTAATCATTTCTACATCAAATATATTGTCGTCCTGTACTTCCATTAAAATCATGGCCAGGTTGGCTCCAACGCAGAAGTTTTTGCCCTGGTTTCCGATAACTAATCCTTTGTAGTTTTTATCCACTTCTTCAATTGCATAATTGATCATTTGAATAATATCAAAGCCAATCGCATTATTCGGAGAATGGAATTCTAGCAAAGCCACACCATCACCAATATCAATCAGGCTCGCACCGCTATTTTTCTTAATGACCCCTTTTTGTTTCTTAATCAACTTCAGATTTATGATTTTTTCGTTTACTTCAACCTCTTGATATTCACCATTTGCATAATAAAGGGTTCCGTTATCCCCTTCTTTATAGAAGGTTGTGTTACCGTTTTCAATCATTTGTGTGATCCATTCAGGAATATTGCGTCCTTCCTCCTGCATCCTGGCAACGGATTTCTCTAGGCCAATTGCATCCCAGGTTTCAAATGGTCCAAGCTGCCAACCGAATCCCCATTTCATGGCCTGATCGATTGCAACAATATCATCGGCAATGTCGCCAAGTAGTTCTGCTGAATAGAGTAAAGTAGGGCTGATTACATTCCATAGCAATTCACCGACACGATCTTTCGCATAAATAAGCGCTTTCAATTTTCTCGCGGCGCCTTTCTCCTGCTTTACCATATCAAGCGAAGGTGCTTTTAGCTTTTTACGCTCTACATATTCCAAAGTGGATGGGTCAAGCTCCAGTATTTCTTTCCCTTTTTTCAGGAAGAATCCCTGCCCTGACTTACTTCCCAACCAGCCGTTATCAAGCATCTTTTTCATAAATTCAGGTACTTCAAATACAGATTTTTCTTCCTCATTATCTACATTGTCATAAACATTTTTAGCTACATGCGCGAATGTATCCAGTCCCACTACATCCAGCGTACGGAAGGTTGCACTCTTTGGACGGCCAATTAAAGGACCAGTTACAGAATCTACTTCCCCGACACTGTAGCCGCGCTCCATCATTTCACGAACAGTTACCAATAAACCGTAAGTCCCAATGCGATTACCGATAAAATTCGGGGTATCTTTAGCAATTACAACCCCTTTTCCTAAAACATCTTCTCCAAATTGTTTCATCGCTTTAACTATTTCAGGCGATGTTGCTTCTGTCGGGATAATTTCCAAAAGCTTTAAATATCTAGGTGGATTAAAGAAATGAGTGCCAAGGAAATGTTTGCGGAAATCTTCTGAACGCCCTTCCGCCATTGCCTCAATGGAAATTCCGGATGTATTTGAACTAATAATACTCCCCGGCTTTCTATATTCGTCAATTTGTGAAAACACACTTTGTTTAATATCAAGTCTTTCAACAACGACCTCAATAATCCAGTCGCAATCATTAATTTTTGACAAGTCGTCTTCAAAGTTTCCTGGCTCAATTAAAGATAAATTTTTCTTGGAGGTTAACGGTGCAGGTTTTTGTTTAAGTAGTTTTTGAATGGACATTTGAGCCAATCGATTACGGACTTGCTTGTCTTCAAGAGTTAGCCCCTTTTTTCCCTCATCCGCGGTAAGTTCTCTTGGAACAATATCCAATAGCTTAACCGGAATTCCAATGTTGGCTAAATGTGCTGCAATCCCTGAACCCATGACACCTGATCCAAGTACAGCTACTTTTTTAATTTTAAGGTTCAACATTAATCCCCCTTTAATTTGAATGAATACTCATTCATTTTTATGACAAAAAAATATGGAATAAAAATCCTACATCTTTAACTATAAAAGATTTTCGAAAATTCCGCAATTAAAAAAGCCATAAAAATGGTAATTTGTTAGAAAGTTTTTATTTGGTCAAACTACTACTGGAGGTGAATTTAATGGCGAAGCTTAAAAAGAATCCAAGCAAAGAAGGAGTCAGTGCGGCAAGTGTAAAAGGCAATGCTGGTCCGCACCATGAAAAACATTATAATAAGGTAAACAGCCAAAATAACCAGTTTAAAAAATAGTCTGCACCTGTTTTATACTATGTACAAGGCGTACTTTTTCGCTCCTATTAAACGCACATAAAATACCCCAAATCTAATGATTTGGGGTATGTGTTTCATCATTATGCCATTACTGTCTCTTCCTGCATAGATATAATCGTTCCCGCATTTCCTTTCAATGCATCTAATGCTTTTTCGAGAGATGTAATAATAGTAGTACGGCCAGGTCTTGATTCTGCAAATTGAATAGCAGCTTCTACTTTAGGAAGCATACTGCCCGGTGCAAAGTGACCTTCTTCAGCCAATGCCTTTATTTCATTGGTTGAAATAGATTCCAGTTTTTGCTGATTAGGCTGATTGTAGTTTATGTAGATATTGTCTACAGCAGTCAAAATAATTAATGAGTCTGCATCCACTAATTCTGCTAACTTCTCAGAAGCAAAATCCTTGTCGATTACTGCCTCAACACCAATCAACTCGTCGTCAGATTGCATAACTGGGATACCGCCGCCTCCTGTAGAAATAACAATTTTTCCACTTTCCACAAGACTATTAATGCTCTTATGCTCCAGGATGCTGACCGGTTTCGGTGAAGGAACGACTCTTCTCCAACCTCTGCCTGCATCTTCCTTAAAGGAAGCACCAGTCTCCTGGATCAATTTCATCGCTTCCTCTTCTGTATAAAAAGGACCAATCGGTTTTGTAGGATTCTTGAAGGCGCCATCGTTTTCATCAACTACGACCCTTGTTACAATGCCCACTACATCTTTATGAATTCCTCTTTTGCTTAGGGCTTTGTCCATGGCATTTTCCAACCAGTATCCAATCATACCTTGTGACATCGCTCCGCAAGTATCAAGTGGCATTGCTGGATTTTTCTCTGAATCAGCCGCTTTTTGCTGAAGAAGGATATTTCCTACTTGTGGACCATTACCATGCGAAATGATAATATCCATTCCATTTTCAACAAGCGTTGCAAGCTGTTCAGCTGTCTTTTCTAGTGCCAGCTGTTGAGCCTTTGCACTGGCATCTCCGGATTGAATGGCATTACCGCCTAAAGCTATCACTACTTTTTTTCTTTCCATAGTTGATTCAATACCTCCAAAAATCAGTCTGTATTTAGAACTCATTAAATGGAAATAGTTCCATTGATCAATCCAACAATCGCCATACCGGCAAATACAACAAACGCTGCTGCAATAGCCAATTCTGTTTTCGTAAATACTTGTTTAATATTCGCTTCTTTCTGTACAGCTCTGTAAATCAGGATACCTGGTGCATATAAAAGCATAGTTAATAGTAAGTATCCAATACCGGCTGCATAAACCATCCAAACACCATATACACTTGCCACAATACCAACAATAATGTTTTTCACGCGATCTGCGGCAGTATCTTGTAAGGAATATTTCAATTGATAGAATGCTGTAAATGCATACGGAATTAAAATAGCTGAAGATGCCAATGAAAATGCAAAGTTATAAGCTTGCTCAGATACAAGGAATGTCAATAGGAACACTTGAATCAGACCATTTGTAATCCATAAAGAATTAGACGGAGCCCCATTTTTATTAACTTTTGCAAACCATTTAGGGAATAATTTATCCTTACCTGCTAAGTAAGGAATCTCGGATGCCAGCAATGTCCATCCCAACCAAGCACCTAGGACAGAGACTATTAATCCAAGATTGATGAATGTTGCTCCCCATGGACCTACCATTTCTTCAAACACATATGCCATAGACGGATTAGCCAAACCGGCTACTTCTGCACGATTCATTGCACCGATAGACATAATATTAATTAATACGTAAATGATTAACGTACTAATCAAACCAATGACAGTCGCTTTACCAACATCCTTTTTGTCTTTCGCACGGCTGGATAAAACAACCGCTCCTTCAACCCCAATGAACACCCAAAGTGTTACAAGCATAGTGCTCTTTGTTTGGGACATAACATCACTAAATTTGAAGCCAGCACCAGTTCCCCAGAAGTCGTCTAAGAAAATATCCGCATTAAAAGCAAAAATACCAATAATGATAAATAGGAAAATAGGAACTAATTTTGCAATTGTTGTTATTGTATTTACAAGTGTTGCTGAGTGAACTCCTCGTAAAACTAAAGCATGCACAGCCCATAGCAATACGCTGGCACCAATGATTGCAGCTATGTTTTGTCCACCTTCAAACATAGGGATAAAGTAACCAATGGAAGAGAACAAAAGTGTAGCGTATGCTACGTTACCTAACCATGCAGACAGCCAGTAACCCCAAGCACTGTTGAATCCCATAAATTTACCAAATCCAGCTGAAGCATAGCTGTAAACTCCACCATCAAGATCCGGTCTTTTATCATTCAAGTTTTGGAAAGATAACGCTAGCGCGACCATCCCTATACCAGTAATTGTCCATCCTAAAATAATTGCACCGGGAGAAGCTGCACCAGCCATATCTGAAGCAAGGTTAAATGCTCCTCCTCCAATCATAGAACCTATAACAATGGCAATTAAGGCAAATAAGCCAATCTTTTTATCTTCTGCCATTTTTTCTTCACCTCGTTAATTTGATAATGGTAGCAGGGAATTGTGTAGAACCAATTCCCTGCTCATCTACTTATTCAATATTTCCTAATGTCAATGCCATTACAGATTTGATTGTATGCATTCTGTTTTCAGCTTGATCAAATACTTTGGAATGCTTGCTGCGGAAGACTTCATCTGTAACTTCCATTTCAGCTAATCCGTGCTCTTCATGAATCGCACGACCATAAGAAGTTTCTAAGTCATGGAATGCCGGTAAGCAGTGTAAGAAGATCACGTTGTCATTTCCAGTCATTTTGATCATATCCATATTCACTTGATATGGAGCTAATAAAGCGATACGTTCTGCGAACTTGTCTTCTTCTCCCATTGATACCCAAACATCTGTGTAGATAACATCAGCGCCGGATACTGCCTCTTCAACATTAGATGTGATTGTTACACGGCCTTGGGACTCTTTTGCTAATTCCTTAGCAAGTTCAACAATAGATGCTTCTGGGAATAAAGATTCCGGTGAACAGATACGTACATCCATACCAACTTTTGCACCGCCGACAAGTAAGCTGTTTGCTACGTTGTTACGGCCATCCCCAACGTATACGAATTTAACGCCTTTTAAGTGGCCTACATTTTCTTTCACTGTTAAGAAGTCCGCTAAAGTTTGAGTTGGATGCCATAAATCTGTAAGACCATTCCATACAGGAACTCCGGAGTGCTCAGCCAAAGATTCCACTTTTGCATGTTCAAAGCCACGGAATTCGATACCATCAAACATACGGCCTAAAACTTTAGCAGTATCTTCAATAGATTCTTTTTTTCCAAGTTGGATATCATCTTTTCCAAGATACTCAGGATGAGCGCCTAAATCAGTACAAGCTACCGTAAAAGCACAACGTGTACGAGTTGATGGTTTTTCAAATAATAAGGCAATATTTTTACCTTCCATATAACGGTGAGGAATGCCTTGTTTTTTCTTTTCCTTTAACTCAGCAGCAAAATCAATCATGTGTAAGAATTCTTCTTCAGTGAAATCTTTCTCAGCCAAGAAACTTCTACCTTTAAGGTCTGGTCTTGTTTTAATCATTTTATATACTCCCTCCAACGATAACCTTTTAATCAACTAAATCTTTTATTAAATGTCTTCACGTACTAGAGGCATGCTCATGCAGCGTGGGCCCCCACGGCCACGAGACAATTCAGAGCTTTTGATTTCAATAACTTTTACACCATGTTTGCGTAAGCACTCGTTTGAGATATAGTTACGGTCATATGTAACAACTACACCAGGTGCAATCGCCAGTGTATTGGAACCATCATTCCACTGTTCACGTGGAGCTGCGATTTCATCTCCGTCACCACAAAGGATGATTTCAAGTTCAGGCAAGTTAAGCACTTCTTTTAAAGTCTCTTTAATGTCAGTACGGTGTGTGATATTTACATTAAATTCATCAGCGCCTTTTTCAAGGATGTAAATATTCATTTTACCGCCAGGTCCCTGAATCATCGGATGCATTGTAAATTTATTGTAGTCTACCATTGTAAATACAGTATCCAGGTGCATGAATGCACGGCAGCTAGGTATTTCAATAGCTATTACTTTCTTGAATTGATTTTGTTTATTCAAGATGCTAAGCGCGAATTTTTCGATTGCTTTAGCAGATGTTCTTGCTGAAACACCGATTGCGACTACTTCTGGGCTTAATACCAGTTCATCTCCCCCCTCAATTGGGTTATGATAAGTACGGTCAAGCCATACAGGAACATCTTTACCAGCAAAACGTGGATGATGCTTGATAATATATTCCATGAACATGGACTCTCTGCGTCTTGCAGGTTCGCGCATGTTATTAATTGTTAAACCGTTTCCGATAGCTGCTGCCGGGTCCCGCGTAAAATACAGGTTTGGCATTGGATCTGTATAGAATGGATAATGGTCTTCCATCAATTCATACAAATGTGTTTTTTTGCTGATCTCCAGTTCATTTTTGCGGATACCGGACATAATTTTGTCAACCATGTCTTCATTTGAAAATGATAATAAATACTCTTTAAGATTTTCAAATGTACCCTGTACCTTTGCATTGCTTTCTTCAAGCATGCGGCTAACAAATTCCTCTTTCACTTCAGGATTTGTAAGAGATTCTGCAGCAAGCTTCTCAAGGTATAAAACTTCTATTCCTTGATCTCTTAGTGTATTAGCAAAATAATCGTGCTCTTCCTGAATAATCGGCAAATAAGGAATATCATCAAACAATAGTCTCTCCAGATATTCCGGAGTAAGATTTTCTACTTCTTTTCCGGGACGCTTTAACATTACAGTTTTTAAAGTGCCGATTTCAGAAGTAACATGAATTGGATTTGTCATATTGCCTTTCCTCCTGCACACCTTATTTTTCTTACATTTTTAGTGTAAAGGAACGAAAAAAAGAGATTTGTGATTTTTTACACACAAAAAATGTGTAAATCCTCACATAAATCTCTTTAAATAGAAAAGTTTATGTATGAATATTCAATTAATTGTTTTTAATTTCCTATTATTTCGCATAACTATGTATATTTTTTTGCATATCATACTTGAAATATAAAAAAATATTTCTTATAAATTTGCAACTGTTCTTAACCTTTCTTCCAGGGCCTCTGCTTGATGGATTGTACGGCAAATAATCATACAGGTATCATTCCCACATATAGTTGCCGCCTTCTCTTCCCACTCAAGTTCATCTAAAATTGCCCCAAATGAGTGGGCATGGCCAGGTAATACTTTTAGGATAATAAAATATTCTATTCTTTCAATATTTAATAATGCGTCTTGCATTTTTTTACGTAGTTTCATTGTGTCATTGTACTTATGATCTCCGATAAATCCATACTTCGTCCCTCCGGTCTTAGATGGATATTTTACCAGGCTTAATTCCCGGATATCTCGAGAAATGGTGGCTTGTGTAATATGCAACCCTTGCTTAGATAATTCTTCGACCAGCTGTTCCTGAGTTTTAATTTCATTATTCTGAATTACCTGCTTAATAATAGCGAGTCTTTTTTCCTTATTCATAATAAAATACTCCTTTTACTAAGTTCTATAATTCTATTTATACTCATTTGTGCATAGATGAGCAATATATTCATACAAAAGAATATTTTGTATTGACTTTCTATTCGGAATTTCTATACTATTTGTATATAAAATAATAAAGATAATATTTATGATGAAGAATAGTACTTAAAATACAAATTATAGCGAGCCGGGAATGGTGAGAGCCTGGTATTAATGGTTTTAAGGAACGCCCTTCTGAAATGCTCATTCGAACAACTTTAGTAGTTTGGGCCGGACTTTTCCGTTATAAAGTTAAGGTGGTTCATTAGAACAAGCAGAGTGGTACCGCGGGTTTACAGCCCGTCTCTTAAAGATTTTTAAGAGGCGGGCTTTTTTTATTATATTTTACTGGAGGCTGAGGATATGGATATAAAACTAGATGTAGCTTCTCATATGAATGAAGTACTAAAAGGTGACTTAAATCTTGAAACATGCTTGTCTTTGGTCGAAACCCCAAAGAACAAAGAGCATGGAGATTTGGCATTTCCCTGTTTCACTCTCGCAAAACTGTGGAAGCAATCTCCGCAGAAAATTGCAGTAACATTAGCTGACCAACTAAAGGATGAACGTTATGAGGATGTAAAAGCTATTGGACCGTATGTTAACTTTTTCCTCGATAAAAAGTCTATCAGTGAAAGAGTAATGAATACGATATTAACTGATCAACATCAGTACGGCACACTTTCTCTTGGACATGGTGAAAATATCGCAATTGATATGTCTTCACCCAATATCGCCAAGCCCTTTTCGATGGGGCACCTTCGCTCCACAGTAATCGGAGCCTCTATAGCCAATATTATTAAAAAATGCGGTTATACCCCTGTTAAAATTAATCACATTGGTGATTGGGGCACTCAATTCGGAAAATTAATTGTAGCCTATAAAGCTTGGGGAAATGAAGAAAAAGTTAAAAAGAGTCCCATCAGCGAACTTTTAAAGTTATATATTATCTTTCATGAAAAAGCCGAAACAGAACTTGAGCTAGAGCAACAGGGACGTGACTGGTTCAAAAAGCTGGAAGATGGGGACGAAGAAGCCACGAAATTATGGAAATGGTTCAAAGAAGAATCCCTGAAGGAATTCGAGAAAATATATGAGCTGCTTGGCATTCAATTCGACTCTTTTAATGGGGAAGCTTTTTATAATGATAAGATGGCAGAGGTTATAGAAATAATTGAGAATAGCGGCCTGCTTGTAGAAGATCAGGGTGCCATGGTAGTCAAATTAGAGGAAGAGGGATTAACACCTTGTTTAATCAAAAAATCCGATGGTGCGACTCTTTATGTAACACGGGATTTATCAGCTGCTTTATACCGTTACCGTACCTACGACTTTGCCAAGGCTGTATATGTAGTCGGAAATGAACAATCCTTACATTTTAAACAGCTTAAAGCTGTTTTAAAGAAACTTGGATTTGACTGGGCTGACGACATTTCACATGTACCATTCGGAATGATTATGAAAGACGGCAAAAAAATGTCGACTCGTAAAGGAAGAGTGGTCCTCCTCGAGGAAGTGCTGGCCGAATCAATCGAGCTTGCTCGTAAGAATATTGAGAATAAAAATCCTGATTTAAATAACAAAGATGAGGTTGCAAGACAAGTAGGCGTAGGAGCTGTTATATTCAACGATTTGAAAAATGACCGTATGAATAATATTGAATTCTCGCTCGAAGACATCCTAAAATTTGAAGGTGAAACTGGTCCCTATTTACAATATACAAATGCTCGTGCCCATTCTATTCTTAGAAAGGCCTTTACTCCTGCTAGTGCATCAGCAGGCTTGAGTGATGAATATAGCTTTGATATTGTAAAGCATTTGCTGGCATTTCCATCCGTGATTGAGCGGTCTTTCAAAAAAATGGAGCCATCCGTTATTGCTAAATACTTGATTGACTTGGCTCAATCATTTAATCGCTATTATGGACATATACGCATATTAGAGAATGACAGTGAATTGCAAAATCGCTTGGCTTTAATAAAATCAATTACCATCGTTCTTGAAGAAGGCATGCATTTATTAGGAATGGAAGCACCGCAGGAAATGTAATCCCAGCTAACCTTCAATAAAAAATATCGGAGAACCGCTTCTATGATACACGGTTCTCCGATATTTTCTATTAAGACCATTATGATTGAATTGTAAATTCAGGTACCCCTTCGAAAGCGGCTAATTCATCAGCTGTAAATTGCACTCTAATCTCTTTTTTTTCATGAACCTGTAAATAAGCTGTTACTTGTTTTTCTTTCTTTACCGAATCGGAAACAGGAAAATGCAACGTTACCTGCTGTGATTGATGCTCATAATTTTGCAGTATAATTTTGCATTCATACAGATTACCTTCATCCTGCTCTTCTATTGTACATTCGCTTTCCAAATATTCTATAGCATTAGCTCCATTCTCAGCAGCATAAATATACGTTTTGGCAGAAGTACTTAATAGACTGTTAATTACAAAAGGAATAGCAAACAATAAGACAACCAAGAATACCGGTTCAAATTTCATATATTTCTTTAAAATCTGAGGATGCTCCATAAATAGCCATTTCAAAAATAACAAGATTCCGCTGACCTGAATGATAATGGATACAATCCAAACATAAGAGACCCCAATCTCGGCTGTAACAGGAATAGAGTACGCTTGAAACAGTTGATGGCCTATAGTTTCATCCTGACCGGGCCATTTCAGTTGTAATACTAACCCCCAAATAAATATAACTGCTCCCAGTGTATGATAGGAAGTTTTGATCACATTACCCCTCCATCCCTTTAGTATAATATTCCTATTATAGTAGGGAGATGGAGAGATTTTCAATTAATCAGTTCATAAATTTTCCTCATATAACTTCTTCTTCAAAATATTCAGGTTTATGAATATGAAGCATTCGATCTTTTATGGATAGAATCTGATCCTTCTTTAATTTATTTACGACCATACTTACGGTTTCTCTGGAGGTTCCGGACATAACAGAAATTTTGGTTGTTGTAATCGGACAGTTAATACGAATGACCCCTGATTCTTCTTCACCCAAATCATTCATTAAATAATCAATCGTATTCAACACTCTTACATGTGCACTAGGGGTCATAACGTTTTTAACTCGATTTTCTTGTACCGCAAGCAACTCATTGACTTGTAGGATTACTTTTTTAAGAAGTGCAGAGTTTTTTGCCACAATACTTTCGAATGCATCCGCTACCATATAGAAGACCCGAATATCTGTTTCTGCAACGGCACTGTGATTGTAGTCCTCATTTTTAAATAAGCCCATATAAGGAAAGACCGTGTTCTTTTTGACGTAACTTGTATATAATAAGCTACCCTGTTGATTCGATTTTTCAAGCATAACAAAGCCTTCAAGCAATATATATATCCTGAGTCTCGGATCTCCTTCAAAAAATAGATATTGACCCTTCTTATATGTTCTTTCATATATAAAAGGCTCCAGTTCTTTTATCTCTTTTTCTGATAAGCACGAAAATAGGTCAACTTGTCTTAATAATTGAATTGCTTTTGCTTTCATTCGAACACCCACTTATATGTATTGTTCAGTTTACTATCAATTCTTCTATTAAATTCAGCTTGCAAACAAAATATGTTTAGAGCTGATAACAATATAAAAATCCCTTTAAGGCAAGATTCTACTTAACCTTATTTCACTCCATTGACATACAAACATATCTGATGCTGATCGATTGGACCTTATCCTTGCAGTAATATAGTATGGGAGCGAGTAACCATACGTATGATTTGAATATAGTTTCTATTCTATTACTATCAAAATGTATAATATCTCTTCTTTAATATTATCAAAAAATTATATTAAAATAATTAAAAGTAGATAAAAAAACAAAAAAGTATGTATTTTTAATAAATTCATTATTAAAATACATACTTTTTTATCACTCTATCCATATTTATTTAATTGGAACGTCATTTACACTCGCGCAGCACTACTTATTTTTGCCTGATTCAATTCAACATTTGCTTCTTCTATAAGAATAGAGTAATCTAAATTGTCTGTCGCTACCCGTGTAGACGCTCCTATAAATACAGTAAAATCATTTATATTGGATGCTGATTTATTTTCATCTGTCAGCTGAATAAGCCCATTTCTTAATTCAGCTTGCCTCTCTCTTATTTGTTTACCAAATAGTCCTGAAAAGATGACAGCAAATCTGCTTCCCTCTATATGAGCTACAACTCCCTCTCCGTTCACTGCCTCGCATAATTTTTTAGATACTTCCATTAATACATGGTCACTATAGGTAAATTCCTGATCCCTCCTATACTCCTTCGTATAATCAATTTCGATTAAATATAATGTAACAGGTGTTCCAGACTTTTTAGATTCAAGCCAAACCTCAGTTAAATAAGAATTAAAATAACGTCGATTTGGGATATTTAAAATATAATCTGTGAATGACATTTGCCGTAATTGTTCATTTTTTTCATTTAATAGTTTTATTGAATTAAATTGGTCAGTTATCTCACTGAATACGAGTACAACTGCTTCTATATGTTTATCTGCATTTAAAACAGGATTGGCACTAACTTCGAGCCAAATAGGCTGTTGAAATTTGAAATTTTTTATGCCTATAACTTCTTTTTCAACCGGTTTACACGTATTTAATGAAACCGATATTGGGATATCATTTTTATGCATTAGATTTCCATTTCTGTCTACGAGTCCCCATAGGCCATCAATCAATGATACAGAAGAAGCACTTTCAGCTGCTATTCCAAGGATCTCACTCCCAACTCGATTTATATCAATAATTTTCCCTTGGGAATCACTGATAATGATTCCATATAAAATCGAATTAATAGATTGTCCCCTCTCCATATCACCCACGTTTATTGGCTGTCTGGATATGTAATAGGATTGAAGACTAATAACAAAAATCAATAAACCAGAGAGGAGGATTGTTCCAAATTCCAAATGTTCATAATCAAATAGGATTACTATAAAATTCAAGCCTAATAACAAGAGAAACAGAGTGAGAAATACCGGATAATATCCTATAAATAAACCCGGTAATTTTCCATATGACTTTTGTCTCATTCATTCACCTTTTCTTTACATATTATTTATATAGTTCGCACTTATGTGGTTTTATATGACTATCTCTTTATTATAAAATAAAAAATAACAATAACTGCCATGTAACATATTCTTAAACTAAATATAAAATAGTAATTTATCATTCATAAAAAACATCTATTTTGAGCCATATTAGATTGTTATTAAACAAAAAATACCCCCTGCCGATTTAAGATCAGCAAGAGGTATTCAATGTTAATTTCCTTATGAAGATGTAGAAAACATGTATTTCTTATGATGGTATCTTATGCTGAATATTAATCCGAGCGCCATCATATTGCCGAGCAATGAACTTCCCCCATAGCTTAAAAATGGTAAAGGAATACCGGTAATCGGCAGCAAGCCGATCGTCATCCCAATATTTTCAAACACATGGAAAGTCAGCATACAGATTACACCAACACATATATAGGTATTAAAATCATTTTTAGTTTCAAGTCCAATTTTTGTCATGTTATAGATCAATAAGAAGAATAAGCTGATGACAATACTTGAACCAAGGAATCCGTATTCTTCTCCAATGACAGCAAATATGAAATCTGTGTGACCTTCTGGCAAGTAAACTTCCCTATTTCCAAATCCCTTACCGGATGTGGTGCCGGATCCAATCGCTAATAGTGATTTAATTAACTGGTATCCTTCTGAGGAAGTATAGTTATACGGATCAAGCCATGCATATATACGCCCAAATTGATACTGTTTAACATGGAAATATTTCTCCATAATATTTGGATGCCATACAACGAGGTAAAAAATAACTCCAACTAACAGTGTGCCACCGCCAAATATCGGTAAAAGCAATTTCCAAGTGATACCCGATACAAAAATCATCCCAACCATAATCGCAATCATGACAAGAGAAGTACCCAAATCGGGCTGTTTCATGACAAGCAAAATCGGAATAGCTGTAGTAAGTACGATTTTACATAAAAGGATGAAGTCCGTTTGAAGTGTTTTAATCCGATGCTTCAAATGATGATTTTGGATAAGAGCCGCCAACGCCAAAATTAGAAATACCTTCATAAATTCCGATGGCTGAATTGAACCAATACCAGGAAATCTAAACCAGCTCTTTGCTCCATTGACAACTGGAGCAATACTTGTTGGTGCAATTATAATGGTCATCAATAGAAATAAGCCAAAGAAGTATAAATACCAGCTCATTTTTTTCATTTGGTCAGCATCAAATCTCATGATCACAAATGCAAGGCTGATTCCTACGATATACCAGACAATTTGCTTTACAAGAAAGTTTTCGGCATATTGACCTGTCGTTTGTGCACTATATATAGCCATACAGCTTGTTATAAAAAGCAAAAATACAATAAATAGAAGACCATAATCTATTCTCGACGTGAAATTTTTATTGTTAGACATGATAAACCACCATATTCATTACTAGTTAGGCCAGTAGCCATTTTCTTTATTATACTTGAACAAGATAAAATCACAACTGACACGGCATCAAGAATATAATTCCTGAAAAAGATAATTATACATATAAATCATTATCAATTCCACTTTCTGCAATACAGTTCTTCTTTTTACTATTTTTAATGGATTCTAATTGTACCAGTTTTATAGATTTGAACTACAAACATTTGCATCTGCAAGGAATCTTAAAATCGTTAATTTTTTCTATTTTCCATGATTAGTGTTAATGAGAAAAGTAATAAGGGTACATACTACTAAAGAGCTGACTAAAGGAGTGATCTTTTATGGAACATAAATCTAAACAAACATTCCGTCATACATATATTCCTTTAACTTCCTCTACAAGCGGAATGGGTATTGAGGTAAAAGAAGATATTTATGTCCTGAATACGCAAATTGTCAATGTGACACTGGCCGGACTTCCTAATCAAGACAATTTTGTTCTGATTGATGCCGGTATGCCTAAAGCAGATGACGAAATTATTGATGCAGTAAACAAACGGTTCGGTGAAGGCAGTATGCCAAAAGCGATTATTTTAACACACGGCCACTTTGACCATGTTGGTGCACTCGAAGAATTACTGGATAAGTGGGATGTGCCCGTATATGCACATGAGCTGGAAATCCCTTATATAACCGGACAAAAGAATTATCCTGAACCTGACTATAAAGCAGAGGGCGGACTTGTTCCGGATATTGCTCGCTTCTTTCCTAATCACGGCATTGATCTTGGCAATAAAGTGCAACCTCTTCCTGCTGATGGGAGTGTTCCTGAAATGCCTGGATGGAGATGGATCCATACGCCTGGGCATACACCTGGACATATTTCATTATACCGAGAAGATGACGGCTTCCTGATTGCCGGAGATGCATTTGTTGGTGTAAAACAGGAATCCCTTTATAAAGTCCTTACTCAAAAACAAGAAATCAGCGGTCCGCCCCGTTATTTCACAACAGACTGGAAAGCCGCAAAAGATTCAGTCATACAATTAAACCAGCTAAATCCAAACTTTGCTGTAACAGGTCATGGTCTTCCTCTCCTTGAGGAATATTTAAAAAAAGAGCTTAACATCCTAGCATCCAATTTTGATGAGATGGCCATTCCGAAACACAGTATTTACAAGGAAGAAGAATAGGCACTTTTTTCAAATGGACACCCTTTTTGATGCCTCTATAGACAATCGAGAATGTCCTGTTAAATCACCTTCTATAAAAATAAAAAAAGAGATTAGATAGTTTCTCTACCTCTAATCTCTTTTTTCATTTCTCTATTTCCGTAATCGAAGGATCCTTCAGTTAACATACAAAGAGACTCAATCATAAACAGCTGATAAATTTAAAATACATTTGTCATCGGTTACTTATAAAATACGAATCAGCTGATTATGCAGGTTCCGTATTCTAACATTACAAGAAACTCAACTATATATTTCATTTCTCTATCCCTGTACCCTCTATCACATTCGTTCACATAATCTGTAAGGTTAGAATGATTCGCACGAATTATGCTGCAATTCCATTTAATTTTAAGGATATAATAAATATTTTTACTTTGTTCGCCTTTTCCAGTGACTTACCTCTACGAAACAAACACGTTGATTGAGCCTCTTTATAGGTTAAAACTTTGTATATGATCCTTCTGCCTTAATAATAACTCATATCCCATTCAAATAAATGCCTACATTTTGAACTTTTTGTTAATTATTACCTATTTATTTTACACACCCCTCCATATTTCCTTTATGATTATCTTAGAAATGCTGAAAAGGAGCTGCCAAAGGTGAAAAGGATTCTATTGATAAGTTTTACAGCTATTATCATAATCTTACTTATTTACATATCCATTCTTCAATTCAATATGTATCGCTACGCAAATCAAGAACAGGAGAAAACAATTGATTATATTATTGTACTCGGGGCAAGAGTAAAAGGTGAAACACCATCTCTGTCACTAAAGTACCGTATTGATGCTGCGGCTGACTTTTTAATAAATCATCCTAAATGTATGGCAATCCTATCCGGTGGCCAGGGAGATGGTGAGGATATTTCAGAAGCTGAGGCAATGAAAAGAGGATTAGAGGAATACGGTATACCAAGCAACAGATTAATTCTCGAAGATGCTTCGACAAACACGAAAGAAAACATATCATTTTCTAAAGAACTTATACCAAGCCACCTAAATTCTGGTGCCGTTGTAACAAATGATTACCACCTCTATCGAACAATCAAAATAGCTGAGAAACTAGATTTAAAATTAACTGGAATCCCAGCTAAAACACCTAAAATTTCAAGGCTGAAGTCACATGTCAGGGAGTACGCGGCTATAACATCCTATCGGCTAAAAAAAGACATTAGCTGGTGATTGGAATCAAAAAAAAGAAATGTAGATTATGGCTGTCCCATTTTCTGCATTTCTTTTTAGTAACATCTTGTTATTCCCACGGTCTTTTTGTTGTGATGTATTCAGCAAGCTCCTTACTTTGGATACGATGAAGTTTTCGTTTAGCAGCGCGAATGCTCCCTGTCTCATTCAGTTTCTTCTCTTCCTCAGTTTCAGGGACGATGGTTGGAACACGACATGGCCTTCCTCCTTCATCTAGTGCAACAAAAGTAAGAAATGCTGTGGCTGCAATTTTACGTTCTCCACTCATTAAATTTTCAGCAATTACCTTTACAAATACCTCCATAGAGCTCTTACCAGTATAGGTCACATATGACTCCAAACATACAGAGTCCCGGGTTGTAATGGGATTTAGAAAATCTACAGAATCTGTTGAAGCCGTAACCACCGTTTTACGGCTATGTCTCGTCGCTGAAAGTGAAGCTGTCATATCAATATCACTCATTAACTTTCCGCCAAATAACGTATTATGATCGTTTACATCGCTCGGAAATATACGGTTTGTTTTTACAATTCTTGTTTCACTGCATGTCTTTGTTTCCAAGTTGTTACCTTCTTTCCTTCTACGCTCATTTATTCTTTTTATATCTTACTATATGGAATGTTTCAACCAATACGATTCAGTGTACAGACAATATTAGTACAATTTAAGGAATCATCAAATTTGATAAATTGTTGTATAAATTATTTAATTAAATTATGGTATGCGTATAATTCCCATAACCTTTCCTGAAGGAGGAATTTAATTGAAGAGATTATTAGCCGCACTAACAGATAGGGTTACTACTAAACGCGGCATGTGGATAACGTTAATTGCATGGTTAGTGGTGACCTTAGGATTATTCTTATTTGCACCAAGTGCCAAAGATTATGATGTGTCGAGTATACAAACATTACCTGATGATGCAAAATCCGTTATTGCCAACGAAGAACTGAACAAATATTTTAAAGATGATCAGGGGGTCCCAGCCCTTTTAGTATTCTCAGCTGAGTCAGGAAAAGCAGACACGCAGACAATAAGTCAAGCGATGGATGTGATCATTAAGGAAGATATAAAAGGAGTTAAGGAAGCTGTTCCTTTTTCTTCACTGCCTCCACAGGCACAGGTACAATTCTTATCAAAGGATGGAACAACAGCTGTTGTACCGCTTAATTTTGAAAGCTCACTTGAGTCAAAAGAGATTCAAGCCGGTATTGAGGATATCTATGCTGCAGTAGAAGATACCACTGCTGATATGACATTCAAGATTACTGGACCGGCGGGAATTGCCGCTGATACATTGGGCTTATTTTCAAAAGCCGACCTTGTCTTATTATTTTCAACAGTTGGATTGATTTTAGTCCTGCTAATTGTTATTTATCGTTCCCCATTATTGGCACTTATTCCGCTTTTGGCTGCTGGTTTTGTGTATATAGTGGTTGATCAGGTACTTGGTATAATGGGAAAAGCCGGTTTGGAAATGAGTACCCAATCTCTATCCATTATGACCATTCTCTTATTTGCAGCTGTAATAGATTATTCTCTATTTGTCTTTGCACGATATCGAGAAGAACTGAAACGTTATACCAGCAAGCATGAAGCAATGAGTTTGGCGATGCGAGAAACAGGCGAACCTGTTTTCTTCTCAGGCGGGACGGTTTTGGCTGCCATGCTTGTCCTATTCCTGGCTAAAAATGGGGACTATCAAAGCTTTGCACCTACCTTTGCCACAACGATGTTTATCATCATGATCGCATCAGTGACACTCGTTCCGGCTTTATTTACCCTATTTGGCCGAAAATCCTTTTGGCCTAAGGTCCCTCAGGTTGGGGAAAGTAATCAAACAAAAGCTACTTTCTGGTCCAGAACTGCAAACTTTGTTACCACCAAGCCTTTAATGGCTGGAGGAATTGTATTTGCTATTCTGCTTATCTCTGCCTTAAACATATTTAATATAGAATATGAATTTGATACAGTAAAAGGATTCCCAGAGGATATGCAATCTCGCGAAGGCTATGAGATTGTGGAAGAAAAGTTCGATAAAGGTGACTTGGCACCAACAACTGTTTTACTTAAATCTGAACAATCTATTTCAAAGGAACAAAGTGAAAAACTTGCAAAGTCACTTGAAGAACAAAATCTGGTGGCAAGTATTCGCCAATCAGGTGCTACTGAAGATGGGAAAGCACTACAGTACAGCCTTTCATTTTCAGAAAGTCCATATGCATTAGAATCCTTAGATGCTTTAGAGTCTATACGAGACAAATCAGATACACTCTTAAAAGAAGCAGACATTGAAGGGGAGCTATACTTCGCTGGAGAAACTGCTACCAAAGTGGACGATCGAACTATTAATGATCGAGATATTATCGTGATTGTCATTGCAGAAACATTACTCATTTTAGTTCTACTATTTGTTTTGACCAGATCATTCAAGATGCCTATCTATATGATGGGAACGATTTTGCTATCCTTCCTGGCAGCTCTAGGCCTTGGAACATTTTTAACAGATATCCTATTTGGTATTGATGCTATTAACACCCGTGTACCGCTGTATGCTTTCGTTTTCCTTGTAGCACTGGGTATCGATTATAATATTATTTTAATATCCAGATACAAAGAAGAACGTGAAAAGCACCCTGTTAAAAAAGCTGTAGAAATCGCGGTGGCTAATACAGGCGGTGTCATTTCCTCCGCTGGAATCATTCTTGCGGCCACATTCGCTGTATTAATGACACAGCCCATAGCCGTTTTATTTGTTTTTGGTTTTATTGTAGCAATAGGCATTATATTGGATACATTCCTTGTAAGAGGCCTATTACTGCCTTCTCTAATCCTGTTCTTTGAAAAAGATGCAGATCAACAGAAAGAAGTTCATTCAACTAAACTGTAATTTAACCCACCAATACCCGGTATTGATGACAGGATTTAAATGTCACCGATACCGGGTATTGATATTTTATAGTTTGGAAAAGAATAATTTGATCCGTCTTTCATTATATTCACCAAAATCAACCATTATAGAAAGTATGACTGTGTATCAATATCCGAATCACTAGGAGGACAGGATATGACCGAACAAAATTTTGCTAAACAACAGGAAGAACAACGACTATCAACCATTATCAAGATTATTGAGAATAAAGCCAATAAGCTGAACCAATCATCAGGTGGACTCAAGGATGAAGTCATTTATATTCGCAAAACCTTTTGGGAAGATGTCACCGTCAATATGGACAATATTGAGGATGCAGTCGAAACATTGGCGAGCATAAAACAGCAATCTGAATTACTGTCAGAAAGAGAAAGAACCCAATATCAGATTACGAAGCAACTAAAAACACTGGACCTACTTAAAGACTCCCCATATTTCGGCAGGATTGATTTTCATGAAGACGGTGAAGAACAAATAGATCAAGTCTATATTGGAATTGCTTCTCTAATGGATCAGAACAATGAAAATTTCCTGATCTATGATTGGCGTGCCCCAATCTCGAGTCTATACTATGACCACTCACCCGGACCCGCTGAATATCAAACACTCGAAGGGCCCATCACGGGCACGATGGAGCTAAAGAGACAATATATCATCAAAAATGGAAAGCTTAAAAGTATGTTTGATACCGGCTTAACAATAGGGGATGAACTCTTAAAAGAAGTTCTTGGCACCCGTGCGGATAATCAAATGAAGAATATTGTTGCCACGATTCAAAAAGAGCAAAATAAAATTATTCGTAACGTACAAAGTAAGTATTTGGTCGTCCAGGGTGTGGCCGGAAGCGGTAAAACTTCGGCTGCCCTTCAGCGCGTGGCTTTTTTACTATATCGTTATTTTGGGAAGATCAAATCAGATCATATCTTATTATTTTCTCCAAATCCCTTATTCAACAGCTATATAGCCACTGTTCTGCCTAATTTAGGTGAAGAAAACATGCAACAAATTACTTTTCAGGATTATATCGAAAAGTATGTAGGTAACGAATTTGATATCGAGGATCCTTTTCAGCAAATGGAATACGTATTGAAAAATGAACAGGATGAATATTACCAGGCTCGACTTGAAGGAATTCGTTTTAAATCCCATTTGCAGTATAAACAATTGATAGATGCCTATATTCACCATCTCAGTCGACAGGATTTAAAATTTAAAACAATTTCTTTCCGCGGTGAAACACTTATTTCGGCAAGTGAAATTGCGGAATACTTTTACTCTCTTGATAACAGGAGTCCTATCCAACTTCGTATGCAGACCGTGAAGGATTGGCTTTTACAAAAGCTGGATCAAAAAGAAAAACTCGAATATAAAAAAGAATGGGTAGAAGATGAACTAGAGTTACTTGAAACAGATGAATATACCGAGACTTATTTGGAGATTCAGGCAAAAGATCGCTTGTCAGAGGACACATTTAATGATTTTGAACACGAGAAAGATGAATTGGCAAAAAAATTAGTTCGTAAATATTTTAATCCAATAAAAAAAGCCATTAAAAATCTAAAATTTATCCATGTAAAAGCTATCTATAAGAACTTCTTCCTTAATAGCTATAAATATATCAATGATGCAGATTATCCTGAATCATGGCCAAGGATTTGTGATTACACCTTAGACAAATGCAAACAAAACCAATTAGCCAATGAAGATGCAACAGCTTATATTTATTTAAAGGCACAATTGGAGGGGCGAAAAACTAATAATATTATCCGGCACTTATTTATTGATGAGGCACAGGATTATTCGCCATTTCAATTTGCTGTTCTTAAACAACTTTTTCCAAATAGTAAAATGACCATTTTAGGCGACTTTAATCAGGCTATTTATGCTCATTCGATGAATGCGCCAACCCTTCTGTCTAATGAGCTGTATGAGTCAGAGAGCTTTGAGAAGATGGTTCTGACAAAGAGCTACCGATCAACCCGTCAAATTGTTGACTTTACGAAGGAAATTTTGGGCAATGTCCAAATTGAGCCATTTAATAGAACTGGGCCAAAACCTACAATAAAAATCGTAAATAACAATTCAGAACGGACCCAGGAAATAATGAATCTGATCGCTTCTTTGGAGAACACTGGTCATCAAACCATTGCGATTATATGCAAAACAGAAGAAGAAACTCGGAATGCCTACGTAGAATTATCAAAAAACCTCGATGTCCAGCTCATGCAAAAAAACACCTATTCGTATAATAAGGGAATATTAATTCTGCCTTCCTATTTATCAAAAGGAATTGAATTCGATGCTGTCATTATTTTTGATGCATCAAAAGAAACCTATAGCCGCGAATTGGAGAGAAAATTATTCTATACGGCTTGTACAAGAGCTATGCACGAACTCTATCTGGTTAGCAGTGATGAAATGAGTCCATTTCTTGATGGGATACCGACTGATTTATACCATGTTGATTAAAGGCATAAAAAGACCTGAATGGGCTATAACCCTTCAGGTCTTCTCCATTTATGGAGTTATTTATTCTTGTCCCGGAAAATAGATGGTAAAGGCTGTCCCTTCACCAGGCTTGCTTTTTACACGGATTGACCCTTTCATCGAATCAATTATCCGATATACCGCCATCATTCCAAGACCTGTTCCTTCTACCCCTTTTGTTGAATAATAGGGCTCGCCCAAACGCTTTAATTGTTCATTGGTCATACCAATGCCCGTATCGATGATATGTATATCTACACCTTTCCTCTTATGATCCGTGTTGATTGTAAGAGAACCCCCATGACCCATTGATTCGATTCCATTTTTTAAGATATTAACGAAACATTGCTGAAATAATTGCTTTTCTCCTCTCACTATAAAGGAAGCTACTTCAATCTGAATACGTACATTTCGCATAGTAGCCAGCGGCTGAACAATATCAGCTACTTTATTCAACTCTGCTTGAATATTGATATCTTCTTTACTGTTAATATGCGGTTTAGCAAACGCCAGAAAATCTTTAATAATGTTATCAGCCCGGTCCAATTCGGATAGCGCAATATCAATATACTGCTCCTTTTTTTCCTTCGTAAGATTCTCATCACTTCTTAATAATTGTAAAAATCCTTTCGTGGCTGTTAATGGATTACGAACTTCATGTGAAATTGAGGCTGCTAAATGACTGACAGACTGCATCTTTTCCGTATCAATCAATTTACTTTTAAAGTTTCTGTTTTTCTCTAGCCTTTCTATTGAATAAACAAGCCAGACCGTTCCAGTTATATACAAGAAAACATATAAAATTTGATTTAGTGTTTTAATATCGTTAATCATTATAATTGTAAAAATCTCCATAATAGCCAAAGAGGAAATAAGCGCCGTTACAAAGGAGGCTACTAAACGCTGTCTGGTCATTAGTTTAACGTATTGCTTTCTAATAACCATTGCAGAGAAAAGGGCAAAAAAACCTGAAAAGAAGTGAAACCATTCAAATGAAGTGGTGTAAAGGATAGACGTAGTAAGCGTCAGCATATATAAACTGATACCAACCGCATACCCACCATAAAAGATACCGATAAAAATGGAGATAGAACTAAAATTCATGATCTGAAAGACAGGAGGTGATTCAGCAGTGAAGAATACAATATTAATAAGAATCGCAATCGCTTGACCAATTCCAACGATTAAAGGACTAATCACTCCAGGTACCTCATATTTAACATGCCAAAAGTAAATGAATTGAATAATAATCAGAATGATAAATAGATTAATAAATAAATTTGCAATGAATTCACTTGTCATCTGATTCTCCTTCTAAACACATCTATACTTTGAAGTTTAGAGGAAAATATATCCAAAGTAAATTATTATTTTTAGAAGTCTCAGTATATTAATCTAAACTCATAAAAGCTAGAACTCTATATTATTAATCTTTTCGTAACCTTCAAAGGCGAGCCTCCAAAACATACTGCAATAATCCCCCTTCATTTCCGGGATAGAAAGTCCTGCATACATTAATTCATCTCCACCATATATTAAGGATGTATGTTTATCGAGGTATTCTTTCTCGGGATTTAACCCCCTGAGCCTCAGAATATGGAACGGTTCTGCAGGCTGTGCCATCATTCTGAAATACATCACAACCGTTTCAGATAAATCTTGACTGACAAATTGCCAAGCTGCCTGATTTCCTGCAAATGGGCTAAGTAATCGATAATACGTGCCAAATTGTATAATCGAACGAATTTCCTTATACAAGGAAATCTGGTCTTTAATCATTTTCTTTTCTAATTGACTCAGTTTGGAAAAATCCAGCTCGTATCCTAGATTTCCTGACATAGCAACATGTCCACGCATGTTTAAAGAAGTGTGACGATGCACCTGATGATTTGGGCTTGCTGACACATGAGCACCCATTGTCACCGGTGGATACACAAGGCTTGTTCCGTGCTGGATTTTTAACCTTGAGATAGCATCTGTATTGTCACTCGTCCATACTTGAGGCATATAAAACAGCATCCCTGGATCATATCTTCCCCCTCCCCCCGAACAACTCTCAAATAAGACCGTTGGATGGCGGGTAGTCAACACCTCTAATATATAATAGAGTCCCAGAATGTAGCGATGCCCTGTTTCTCTTTGGCGTTCTATAGGTAAAGCAAGTGACCCCACTTCCGTCATATGTCGATTCATATCCCACTTCACATAGCTAATAGGAGCAGATAATAAGACATTTGAAACCGATTCAATAATGTACTCACATACCTCGGCTCTTGTTAGATCGAGGACCAATTGATTACGTCCTAATGATTTCGGGCGATTGGGCACTTGAATGCACCAATCGGGATGATTTCGATATAAGTCACTTTCCATAGATACCATTTCAGGTTCAAACCAAAGCCCAAATTTCATCCCAAGCTGATTAATTTGCTCTGCCAGCTTTTTTAACCCGCCAGGTAATTTTTGCTTATTTACATACCAATCTCCAAGAGAAGTTTTGGCGTTGTTACGTTTTCCGAACCATCCATCATCCAGGACAAATAATTCAATCCCAAGCTCCTTACCTTCTCGTGCAAGCTTTAAAAGCTTGTCAGAGTCAAATTTAAAATACGTAGCCTCCCAGTTATTTAACAATACTGGCCGCAGACAATCTCTGTGCTGCCCTCTCGCCAATCGAAAGCGATATAATTCATGATAAGTTCTCGACATGTCACTGAAACCCTTATAAGAATAAACCATAACGACTTCCGGTGTTTGAAAGATTTCTCCTCTCCCCAAATGCCAACTAAAATTAGAGGGATTAATACCAATGGAAAGGCGCGTGGTTTCATACTGATCAACCTCAGCCTGCGCTCTAAAATTCCCACTATAAACCAGACTGAACCCATATACTTCTCCATACTCTTCATTTGTATCTGGCTTTGCCAGGCACATAAAGGGATTATGCTGATGACTGCTGGCCCCACGTCTGCTCTCGATGAGATGGCTTCCGGCTGTTAAACGTTTTCTCGATAGATTACATTCATTCGCATGGGCGCCATATAAAGTGAGCAAATCAAATTCGCTTTCTCTAAAATCAACAGAAGCACTCATGGCTTTAATTATACTCACGGAGTTAGCTCCATGATTTATAAACCGGACTGACCGAGTGATCACATTGGATTGCTCGTATGTACTATACGTCAATATCGCCTGAAGCCCCGTTTGATTATCCATAAGGGTAAAATCTATAGAGGTTGCTTCCTCTTCTTCTTCAATGTACGTAGCAGGTAATCCGGTTAATTTTCGTTTCCCCTTATATATGTGAAAATGTTTATATTTTAAATCAGTAACGGCTGAACCATCCGAAAATTGAACTTGATAGGCCGGCGTACGAAAATCAGTGTTGTTTGCTGGATATTCCTGAGGCAACGTATCAAGGGAAAACGTTCTGTCAAACCCTTCTGGTTGTGGAGAGAACAATCGGTACTTAAACTGTAATTGATTGCTTTCATTCACATCCTTGATCCTTTTCCCCCAATATAAATGAGACAGATATGCTTGATGATAGATTTTTATCACATAGCTCATTTCACCAGCTTGCAAATGGAATATTTTCCGTTTAGGACAGTACGACACTCCCATTTTGATCTCCCTCATATCTTTTCTTCTATATATATGTACACGAAAATACCAACTTGCTCATAAATGCAAAAAAAAGAAGCCTTAAAATAAGGCTTCAAAGCGAAATCTTCATCTATTTAAATAATGTCTTCTACCCAAGGGGGCAAGGCAGTCGACAGTTATTCTCAGTTATTATTTCTCCGTTACTGTAACAGATACGGTTTTCTCCACTCCATTTCGATAAAGCTTGATTTTGACCTTATCTCCATTTGCAGCATTAGAATACAAGTATTTTCTGAACTCCCCAAGTGTAGTGACTTCCGCATCATTGATTGCCACTACCACGTCCTTAGCCTCTATACCTGCTTCAGCAGCGGGAGAACCGGTTTCCACCTGAGTTACTAACACTCCACTTGTTATCTCGGAAGGAAGATTCAATTGTTGCTGCAATACATATTGAGGTATTTCGGATATAGATTGCAAGCCTACACCAATATATGGACGTTGTACTTTTCCATCGGCAAGAAGGTCATTCACAATATCTGAAACATCCTTACTTGGAATAGCAAACCCTATTCCCTCAACCTCTTCAGATGATATTTTCATACTGTTGATACCAATAACTTGTCCGTCGGAATTGACAAGCGCTCCGCCACTGTTCCCAGGGTTTATAGCTGCATCCGTTTGAATTGCATCCATATCCCATTCACCAGCAGATGTAGCAACCGTTACTGTACGCTGCAATCCGCTGATAATTCCCTGGGTTACGGACCCCGAGAAGTCAAGACCCAAAGGGTTACCTATTGCCAACACTGGTTCACCAACACTTAGCTTTTCAGAGTCTCCGAATTCGGCTACTTTTGTCACTTTGCTTCCATCAATTTTTAATACCGCCAAGTCTGTTAATGGATCTGTTCCAACCAGTTCAGCCGTTATCCTTGTACCTTCTGCCAAGGACACCTCAATAGTATCTGCATTCTCAATAACATGATTATTGGTCACAATAAATGCATCTTTTCCCGATTTTTTGAAAATAACCCCAGAACCAGTCCCGCTCTCCTGGCTGTTATTGGACTCCTCATTGATTGTTGGTTGGCGGTAGTCATAGTAATTAGATGAGTTTTGTATATTCACTATACCTACAACCGCAGGAGAAACCTCCTCAATCATTTGAATTAGTTCAGAGGTTGTTTTCGTAGAGTCTACAATCTTCAGGCCATCCTCATCATTTACCTTATCATTTGTAGCAATGGCTGTTTTAACAGGTCCATCATCACCTGGCAGTACGCCTGATAAATCAACAAAACCTAAGTAAGAACCTGCTCCAAGTGCCACCATTCCACCAAGAATTGCGGTAATGACTGGTGTCAGCCATCTGGACCTTTTTTTCTTCTCTCTTGTAGATCTAACCTCTGCTTGATCATCAGATGCTTGAAGCGGTTGTACTTCCAAACATTCATTTACTTGTTCATTATTTTCATCTGTCATATCTTCTTCCTTGGCAGAGCTTAGTTCATGATATCCACGATATGAAATAATTTCTGTTTCAATATCTTTCTCATCTGGTAATGCAGGAATCTGAATATTATCCTGATTAGCAGTATCTATTGGTCTATCAAAATCATCATAATCACGACGGTTATTGTTTTCCATCCAAATTCCTCTCCTCACTCATTAAAGTGTCTATTTAATATATTACGATAATTGTAGAATAATTGCATTTCTGCTCTTCTCACTATCTAATTTACTAACTGTATGTGTCAACAAAATGTCAAAATCTTTTCTCCTCTTAAAAAATTTAAAAGCTGCCTGTTCTTTGGCAGCTTTTAAACATATTCATTATGTTCTGGGGGCCTACAGGATGTAGGTCACAAAGACGTTGCCACAGGACATGGCGTTTTTAGTCTTTGTCCCTTACCCTTAATCCTTCCGAGCCTCTGTCTTATGCTCCTCGCGGGCCTACAGGATGTAGGTCATGAAGACGTTGCCACAGGACGTGGCGCTTTTAGTCTTCGTTCCTTAAACGAGGCTCTTCAGCACTATGGTAATCCGGCTTCAGAGCCTAGGAGTTCGGGACATAAGCATAGCCTCTTCGGGGAAGAACATCCCCTTCGAGCCTCTGTCTTATGCTCCTCACGGGCCTACAGGATGTAGGTCATGAAGACGTTGCCACAGGACGTGGCGTTCTTAGTCTTCGTTCCTTAAGATAAGGCTCTTCAGTACTATGTGTAATCCGGCTTCAACGGCTAGAAGCTCAGGACATAAGCATAGTCTCTTCAGGAGGGAAGAACACCTCCTTCCGAGCCTCTGTCTTATGCTCCTCGCTTCTGAGCAAGCCGTTTCAGCACTATAGTAAACGTTGTACCTTCTTCACTGCTATTCGTTAATACCAAATCTCCATCCATTGCATTGGCGAGCATTCTGCTGAATGGGAGTCCTAGTCCTAGACCGCGGATTTTGTATTTTTTATCTTCTCCTCGATAAAAACGTTCAAATATTAAATCCTGCTCGGCAAGCGGGATTCCCGAACCGCTGTCCTGTACATCGATTGCGACATGATCCTCATCATATTTATAAATACGGACCTCTATCCTTCCCTCTCCTTGAATAGCATGCTTGGAATTATTCAAGAGATTAATCATAATTTGCTGCAATCGCAGAGGGTCCGCCGATACTACCATATCTTCTTTTGGCTGCTGTACAGTAACTTTAACAAGTTGATCATCCTGCACAATATCCCATTGGTAAATCATTTCATTAATGACCTCACCAATTTTTACAGACTCTCTGTTAACAGGGATGGCATTGGCTGTAAAGGAGTTGAACTCCAATAAGTCTCCCACCATTTTTTGCATACGAGTCGTTTCCTGTAAGGATATGGCCAGAAACTCTTTTGCTTCTTCCCCTGTTACAACTCCATCATTAACGGCTTGAAGCAAACCGCTGATAGACGTTACAGGCGTCTTTAATTCATGTGTTACACCTGCCAGCAATTCAGCTCGCATAGCTTCAAGCTGCTCCAATTTAATAGCCATTTCCTTAAAGGAATGGACTAAATCATAAACTTCCTGTTCATTTACCTCTTCAATAAGTTCAATATTATAATTTCCTTTTTGAACCTGCTTAGCTGCTTCAGCTACATTCTCAATCGGCTTAACCAGTCTTTTGGATAAAAAGTAAATCGCAACCCATCCGAGCAAGGCCAAACTTAAAATCATAATCAAAAGTAATTTGTATTCCTGATCTACTGCAGTTAACTCATCCTCAGATTGCATAACGACAATCCAACTAATCACCGTATCATTCACAATCATAGGCCGCTTAACCAAATAATAATCTCTGCCACCAATATTGTTTAATTGTTTCACTTCATCCTTACTATTAAGCAGTGCAGTTGAAAATGAAGATACATTAAGGTGATTACTTGAACGATTCTCAATTACTATTTTTCCATTTACATCCACCACATAAATGGACGGATTGCCGCTGACCTCTAATAATTTTTTTCGATTGGCAAAAACCTCTGGATTCTGCTCTGTTTGAATATCAGTTCCAACCATTTGATCCAGTATTCGCGCTGCTACTTCCTCAGCCAAATATTTATTAATATCCAGGTTCTTATTAAGAGTGGATTGCCTGATAATGATTCCTGTAAGGAATCCTATGACAATAAGTCCAATAAACAGGGTAACCAGATATCGTGTCGTCCAGTATTTCAACAAACTGACACGTTTAGTCGGATGGTTTTTCTTTTTTTGACCCAAGTGCTTCAGAAAATACATTTGCAGTTTATTATTTTTTTTCATAGACACTTAATTGATACCCCAATCCTCGCAGAGTTTTAATTTCTCCTTCAGATGCAGGCCAGTTTTGCAGAGACTTTCTCAGCCTTTTGATGGACAAATCTACCGCTCGGTCACTGCCGTCGTAATCCATCCCCCATACATGATCAATTAATTGATCTCTCGTAAATAATTGATTAGGATTTTGTGCCAAGAAGATGAGCAGTGAGAGATCGCGCGGTGTTAAGTCAAGCTCTACTCCATTTAATGTAACATTATGAGCTTTCATATTAATGCACAACGCGCCAAACTGTTTCTTTTCCTTATCATCAATGACCTGTCCAGATCTTCTCAATACTGCCTGGACACGGGCAACCACTTCATCTCCAATGAAGGGTTTAGTGATATAGTCGTCAGCTCCATCATTTAAGCCTGTGAGCTTGTAATTAATATCACCAAGTGCTGTGAGCATAATAACAGGGCATGCGCTTTTCGTACGAATTTCTTTTAATATATCCCATCCACTCATACCTGGAAGCATAACATCGAGCAAAACAAGATTCGGTTGAAACTCCTCAAATTTAGCAATGGCTTCACCACCTGTAAATACTTGTTCAACTTCGTAGTTTACTTTCTTCAAGTAAGCCTTTAAAACCTGGCTGATGGCTTTTTCATCTTCTACAATCATGATTTTTTGCATCTTTCGTACTCACTCCTCGAGGATTAAAAGATAGGACAAAAATCCCCGATAACTCGGAGATTTTCATTAAACAAAATTCACTTATTGGTGCGAATGTTCGCTTATATTATTAACAATCGTTATTTGGCCTTTAGAAAGGCGAATCGTTTGATCTGCAATGTCAGCAATATGCTGATCATGCGTAACGATGATGACACATTTATTTTCCTCATGTGCCAGCTGCATAAATAACTTAATGATGTCTTGAGCGGTATCCTCATCGAGGTTTCCAGTCGGTTCATCTGCTACAATTAAATCTGATTTACAGCAAAGGGCTCGTGCAATGGAGACACGTTGCTGCTGACCGCCACTCAGTGTGAGCACCTTTTGTCCAGCCTGCTTTTCATCGATGCCCACTTTTCTAAGCATCTCGAGTGCATACTGTTTTTTGTCCTTAACCTTATTTCCGGTAATCTCCATCGCTGTAGTGACATTTTGTAACGCAGTCATATAGGGCAGTAAATTATAGGATTGGAAGACAATCGAAACATATTTATTTCGAAACGTGGTATATCCAATTTTTCTAATATCTTTTCCTTCGTATAATACCTGTCCATCCTTAGGAGCATCCAGCGCACTCGCCAAGGCGAGAAGCGTAGTTTTTCCTGAACCGGAAGGACCGACAATTGCATAAAATAATCCTTTATTAAAAGAAACATTAATTTTCTTTACTATATCATGCTGTTTATTATTATGTCTGTACCAATAACTTAGATCCTTAAACTCCAATAATGCGCTCATTTACGGTTCCTCCTAATCCTGTCTTGAAAGTATTGCTTTTGGCTGCAATCGAAGTATGGATAATGATGGGATCAATGTAGCCAGGATGGCAATCAGTAAACCAATACCGGTTAACATACCAAGATCGGAAGCAGTTACTTTAACATCTAGATCATCCACTTGAGCTGTTTCCACCTGTGCCTGATTCGGTGCACCAGGAGCGTTTCCTCCTCCTCCCATTCCAGGGCCCATGCCGCCTTCCATTTGCATTCCTTTACCGCCAAATGGATCCATTGTGGATTGTGTATCCGTTTCTACTTGTTGGGATAATAATTGATCGCCGATTTTATCAGCTGCTACATTACCAGTGACAGAAGCTATACCAAGTGCAAATACAGCAATGATTAGTATTTCTACAATAAACTGCCCTATCAACTTGCTCTTCTTTTCTCCAATGGCAAGCAGTACGCCCATTTCATATTTACGCTCCCGTATACCAAGCATTACAATCAGTCCTAAAATAATCGCACCTGCAATAGTCACGAGATAGACAACGTTCTTAGAAAAGGATGCTACATTGTTAATTGGTTCAACCATTTGTTGATACAACTGATCGTTGGCATCCATTTTAAATATGTCCGTATCAATAGCTCCGGTCGCTTCTGCATCCTCAATAAAAGAATCCGTATCCGCTGGGTCATTCATGTAGTAGACTGCGCTTTCGATTGTATCCTTGTAATCTTCACCCTTCAATTCATTAACAAGTGTGTATGGTACATATACTTTGTTATACGGATTCATGGCAGTGAAGTTCATCATACCTGAATCAGTAGATATTGAAGAAGTTTTGTAAATGCCGATTATTTCGACTTCAACAGTTGTATCTTCATCTGTTGAAGAGGTCACCTCTAATTGGTCCCCAACTACCAATTCGTTCTCTTCAGCCAGTGTCTCTTCGATAATGGCTACATTTTTATTTAAATGGTCATCTGATAGATGAGTGCCCTCTACCATTTCGGCATCTCCATCCATAAATTCGCTTGTTGTATCTGTAAAAGCTACTCCCTGGAGACTAATATCGGCATCCGCCATACTTGGACTGCCGCCTCCTCCAAATCCCGGACCTTGGCCATTTTTGTTCGTTTCATTTGTTGTACTTGTTGACTCTGTTTCTATTGGATCAAAATTTCCAGCCACTCCAAATGTAGTAGAATAATAGTTATATCCTTTTATCTGTGACAAAGATAGTAATTCATTTGCATCCTCAACCGCGACAGGCTCTTCTGTTAATCTAACAGGTTCTCTGTTTTCTTGATTTTCACGCTCCTGCCGTTGCTGCTCCATTAATTTTTCTCGATCAGCACTTAGTGTGACTTCACTGCCAAGACTCTGTTTTGCGAGCTCTGCTGATTTGTTTGCTGCTGTTTGTATCGATAAGCCAGATAAAACAAGCACACAGGTAACTGTGAATACAACTAACTGTAGAATGCTCTTCCCTTTTCTGGCTTTTACACTTAAAAAAGCCCTTTTTATAAAGTTCATCTTTTTCATCCTTTCTGACAATCTATACCGGGTAAATCCTTAGAAAAGCTTTTCTATAAAAAATCTTACGACCATAATGTGTCGATAAAATGTCAAACAAAACTAAAAATATTTGTGTAGGTGAAACTATTATATTTGTATGAAAAGCTTTACAATTGACGTTAGAAATATTGATTATGTACAGTTGAAAAGAATATAACTATTAATATAACCGCTTGATACATAGATTTTTTTATACTTCATAGACACATAATTATCTAAGCATTTTGAGCGGTTTTAGAGGAGAAACTCATGGAAAATAAAAAAATATTGCCCGTTCTATTCCTGGTCATGTTTTTAGTGATGGTTGGCTTCGGGATTATCATTCCGGTCCTTCCATTTTTAGCAGAAGAGGTCGGCGGCACACCTACCCAGCTTGGCTTACTAATGGCAGTTTATTCGTTAATGCAGTTAATTTTCGCTCCGATTTGGGGAAAGATATCGGATCGAATCGGCAGAAAACCAGTCATGTTAATCGGTATATTTGGTCTGGCTTTATCATTCTTCATCATGGCCATAGCCAATTCATTATGGATAATGTTTGTGGCACGGATCATTGGTGGTATCCTTTCCTCAGCCAATATGCCAACTACCATGGCCTATGTAGCAGATATTACGACTGAAGAAGATCGTGGAAAAGGAATGGGGATTATAGGAGCAGCGACCGGGTTAGGCTTCATCTTCGGTCCAGCAATTGGCGGGATTCTTTCAAAATCCAGCTTAAATACGCCTTTCTTAATTGCCGGAATCCTCTCTACTTTGACGTTCTTATTAGTACTTATTGTTCTTAAGGAATCCTTAACAGCTGAACAATTAGGAAAACAAAGCTCGGGCAACAAATCGATGTGGATGAATTTTAGCGGTGCTGCTTCTATCTTGTTTGTGCTTCAATGCGTCGTATCTTTGTCTATGGCTGGTCTTGAAGCAACTTTTGCTTATTTTGCCGCTAATAAGGCTGGAATTGATACGGTCCAATTAGGATATATCTTTATGATTATGGGATTTGGCAGTGCGATTGTGCAGGGAGGACTCATTGGAATTATGACGAAGAAATGGGGAGAAGGCCGAGTCATTCAAATCGGGCTAATCGTTTCAATCATCGGGTTTATACTAATCCTATTTACCAATAGCTTCTGGACTGCAACACTCTTTATAACAATCTTCGGGTTAGGCAATGGGCTTATTCGTCCAGCTGTCACTGCATTGCTGACAAAGACCTCAACAGGAGGACACGGCAGCTCAACCGGACTACTTTCATCCTTTGATTCCCTTGGCAGGATCATAGGCCCGCCACTTGGAGGTTTACTGTATTCATTCGCCGTTGGACTCCCTTATATTTCAGGAGCTATTCTGACTGTAGGTGCATTATTGCTTTATCAGGTTTACCATGCTCAGGCAAGAAAAGTTCAAGCTTTATAAAATTATAGTATTGAAGCCTTCGATTTTTTACCATCGGAGGCTTTTTTGTTTTATAAGAGGTAATCTTAAGCGCTATGGGCAGGCGCTGGCTGGTTTTTTCCTCAATCCGGCTTTATTATTCCTGCTTTCCGCTGGTTTATTCACCTAATTGGCTGGTTTCTGCCTCTTTCCCGCTGGATTTCCTGCCGAATCGGCGGGATTCCCCCTGTTACTCTCCCTAGAATATCCTAATCATCAGTTTCCTTTCCGCTATTTCACTTGCAATCTAGATTCGGTCTATATTTAGGAGGAATTTTGAGTGAATTATAGAATATAGGTATATCATAACTAACATTTTGTTAGCGGGGAGCCTTTACTTAATTTTATGCAACTTAATGGCTAGTAAGTTAACCGGAAGGATTCATGCTGAAAGAAGGAATATGATTCTTTTTGGAGAATTGAATATACATGAAACTAATTATGGACTTGGGAGACTTCTAATGGAACTTACAATAAGTAAAGATTATTTCAACGAGGCATTATCCGATGTTAGCAGGGCAGTGACAACAAAATCGCTTTTACCAATTCTAACAGGCATAAAGTTGGTCGCTAAGGAGGATTGTTTAATTCTGATTGGCAGCAATTCCAATATTGCAATAGAAAAAATAATTCCTTTAGAAATGAACGGTATCCGGATATTAAACATAGATGAAACTGGCAGCGCAGTTCTTCCAGCTAAATATTTATGTGAAGTTGTAAAAAAATTATCTGATGATATTCATATAAAGGTAACTGGAAATAACGTAGCTAAAATTCAATCTGATGAAGTCATGGTATACCTAAATGGATTTAATCCTGGCAAGTATCCCACTTACCCTTCAATAAAGACAAACCATTTTATACAGATACACAGCTCTGCCTTAATGGAAATAATCAAACAAACTACATTTGCAGTCTCCAAAAGTGAAACAAGACCTGTTCTAACTGGTGTGAATATGTCGTTTAAAGAGAATAAGCTAACCTGTGTTGCGACCAATTCCCATCGACTGGCTTTAAGGAAAGTACCAATAAACTCACAAATTGAAGCTTCTTTCATTGTTCCTGGTGCCAGCCTTACTGAGCTCACAAAACTAATGAATAATGAAAAAGATCTTATACATATTTACATATTAGACAATTATATCGTATTCAAATCGTCGACTACCTCATTATATTCCAGACTTATTGAAGGTAATTTCCCTGGCATCTCTAAACTTATACCAGCCGATTCGAAAACCGTCATGATACTAGATACAGTAAAGTTATTAAAGGGGATAGATCGGGCTCGGCTGTTTGCAAGTGAATGGAAAAATAACAATATATTGATTGAAATGATAGATGGTAAACAAATAAAGATTGCATCAAACTCAACAGACATGGGGAAAATCGAAGAAATAATGGATATCAGAATGGTTCAAGGTGAAATTAATTTAAGTATATCTCTTGATGGAGAATTTCTACTCGATGCTTTAAAAGCCATAAAAGAAAAAGAAGTAAAATTAAGTTTTGGCGGATCCTTAAGACCCGTCTTGATTGAACCAGTTAACAATCCGTCTCATCTTCACCTTATATCCCCTGTACGATCGTATTGATGTAAATCTATTTCTTAGAAAAAAAATAACGGCTGCTTGTACACGGCAGCCGTTATTTTTTATTGAATTCTGTTTTCAACTGCCTGACATACTTCCTCAGCAGTAAGACCATCAGCGTTGATCACTGAAGCTTTTGTTGCTGTATCCTGCATACCCATTACGTTAATATCCAGGCCGGATACAACACAGCAGTCACACCCTTGTGTGTCATTTTCCTGTTTTAATTCGATTACATTATGTCCTTTATCACGTAAAGCTTGTTGAACGTCTGATAAAGATTGCTCCACACCAATTTTAGCCATAACATCCACCTCCTTCTTATGTAAATTGTCCATTAAGGCGACAAATTATACCAAAAATGCAGAAGGTCAATCGAAATATTGGTATATATATTATTATTACTGGTATAGCATTTAGTATTACAATCATGTTAATATTTGAGCAAAACTATTTACTTATAACCAATTTAAGACTATTATTCTATAAAAAGGAAAGAAAAGTGGTGTGAAAATGAAGTCAACTGGGATTGTTAGAAAAGTCGATGAACTCGGCAGAATTGTACTGCCGATTGAACTTAGAAGAACTCTTGATATTAACATAAAAGATTCTATAGAGATTTTTACGGATGAAGACAAAATTATCCTGCAAAAATATACACCGGGTAAGGCTTGTGCCATTACAGGTGAAGTCAGTAATCAGAATATTTCATTAGCCAATGGAAAGATTGTGTTAAGTCAGGAAGGATTACGAATACTAAATTCAGAATTAAATCGAGTGATTGAAAGATAAAAGGCGATTCTTTATCGCCTTTTACCTCGAATTCAAGAGAATTTTATACTTACTTACTAGCATCGACTGTAATATGTTTAAATGCTTGGAAATTAAAGAGTCCTTGATTTGTTAATTTAAGTTGCGGACTAACTGGCAGTGCCAAAAAGGATCACATTAAAAAGGATTAACATCCTTTGAGGCACCGAGTTGTTCTAATCCTTTATGCAGCCGTCCAACTTTCTGATTTATCATGCAGGCAAAACAAAAAGCATGAGTCCAGTAAAGTACCGAACTCATGCCCTAAATCATCTGCAAAACAATATGTCATTTACTCAATTATTCTTTCACTAGATCCTCGATTGAATCTATATCCATGTAAGTAGGAACAACGAGTCCACTCTTGGCACCTTTTAGATTTGGACCCAGATCGGTTAAATCTTCCTTATACTTATCATAGTAGGCATTATGAGTTAATGGCAGCCAAGCCGCAACCATGGCATCTGCTTTTTGATTGGCAATTGATGCAAACATCGGCCCAATTTCTACCTGCTTTAATTCCGGACTATATCCATGCATTCTTAATACTTCACCAATAACATTTGTTGATGCGATCTCTGACTCCCAGGCAACATAGATTAGACTAATACTTTGTCCTTCTCCCTTTTCTGCACCTGTCAGCCATTGATCCACCTTATTTGGATATTTTTCAATCCATTTGGCGGCTGCCTCTTTTGGTGTCATTCCTCCTTCCATGTCCACCATTACCTCTTCCATATCAGCTGGAGTCCAGTAAAATTGATCTAAGATTTGTTCTGCTCCAGGCAACTCTTCTTTCAAGCCTTTTCGGACCAATGTATGGATGTTTTCACTTTGGCCATATACATTCTTGGGATCATCTAAATATTTCAGATCATATTTTTGGAACTTCCAATGCGGTGTCCAACCTGTCAGAATAATTGGATCCTGATTATCGTAAGCCTTTTGAAGCTCAGCAACCATAGCAGCAGATGATCCTTCCTGCAAAGTCCAGTCTTCTTCCAGTCCATATTTCTTCAACACTTCTTCAGTTGCTGACATAATTCCTGCTCCAGGCTCAATACCCACAATTTTATAATCCACCTGATTGCCCACATAAGCATCATCTTTTGTACCTGTTTCTGCAGAAGAAGATAATGCTATATATGCGTATCCTCCAAGGAAAATTAAGATGATGAAACTATAAACCCATTTCTTAGCAATTACTCTTTCATATACAGGAGTTCTGAGGTTTTGCGATAATCTGTCTAAAATAATTGCAATGATAACAAGTGCTAAACCAGCTTCGAATCCTTCACCTACTGCTATTTGCGAAACGGCACGGTATACCTCGGCACCCAATCCAGGCGCACCAACAAGGGATGCCATAACCACCATAGATAAAGAAAGCATGATACTTTGGTTGATTCCGGCCATTATCGTTGAAACAGCCAATGGCAGTTGGACCTTTGTGATTTTCTGCCACGTGGTGGAACCAAAGGCTTGAGAAGCTTCTATTAAATCTGCCGGAACCTCCCGGATTCCTAAGTTCGTCATTCGAATCGTCGGCGCAACAGCGAAAATAAAAGAGGCCACGATTCCCGGAACGACTCCAATTCCAAAGAAAAGGATGGCAGGAATCAGATAAACGAAGCCAGGCATCGTTTGCATGAAATCCAGAATCGGCATTACAATTCTCTTCACCGTATTACTCTGTGACGCCCAAATACCAATTGGGACTCCGACAATAACCGTAATCAGTACGGATGCCAATACTAATGCCAATGTTTGAATCATAGCATCCCATAATCCTAAATTATCAATCAATAATAATCCTATAAACGTTAATAATGCCATGCCCCAATTATTTGTATATAAAACTAGCAGAGTAATCAGGATAATTAACAGAATGGAAGGTCCTAAGCCCAGTACTTCCACACTTGTATCAATAATAGTTTGAATGAACATCGAAATCCAATTAAATAGTGGTCCACATACTTCTGTTACCCAATCAATAAAACGATCTACTCCAGAAGCTATCGGTAATTTTTCTAGGTTCATTGACTTTCCTCCTTATCTTGGAGTACATCTTTGTTACCAGCCAATGCTCCAATGACAACACCACGTACAAGAACACCCTTCAATCTGTTAGCTTCATCAACGATTGCTAATGGGATTTGTGCATTTGCCATATCGTCGAGCAAATCAGATAGAATCGTATTTTCCAATGCTGTTGGCACTTCTTTTGTCATGACCTCTTCTATAGGGATTTTCTTTAGAATAGCTTCTCTTGCCTGGTCGGCGGAGAGCGCCCCAAGCAGTGTCTGCTTGCGGTCTACGATAAATATACTGGAGTATCCCCTGTCTTTCATAATTTGTAAGGCAACACGAGGACCTCGTTCAATTATAATACGTTCCGCCCGAGTCATAATCGAAGACGCAGTAAGAACATGTGACAAATCGATTCCTTCAATAAATCGTTCAACATAATCATTGGCAGGATTCATCATGATTTCCTCAGGGGTTCCCACTTGAATTACCTTGCCATCACGCATCAAGGCGATCCGGTCACCTATTCTTAAAGCTTCATCCAAATCATGCGTAATAAACACAATTGTTTTTTTGTAATTATCCTGGATTTCCAGCAGCTCATCCTGCATGCTTTTGCGGATAAGAGGATCAAGGGCACTAAACGCCTCATCCATAAGAACAATATCTGTATCACTGGCCAAAGCCCTCGCAAGCCCAACACGCTGTTGCATTCCGCCGCTCAATTGGGATGGATATTGATCTTCATATCCTTTTAGGCCAACCACTTCCAGTGATTCCATTGCCTTCTGTTTTCGTTCCTGTTCAGGTATTTTTTGAATTTCCAATCCATACTCTGTATTCTCCAGGATAGTTTTATGAGGGAATAGGGCGAAGTTTTGAAACACCATACTAATTTTCTTTCTTCTAGTTTCACGTAATTCAGCCGGTGACATGTTGACTATATTCTCATTATCAATCAATATCTCACCGGATGTCGGGGCAATTAGACGGTTTAACATTCGAATCAACGTGGATTTCCCACTCCCCGATAATCCCATAACTACAAAAATTTCTCCTTCATAGATATCAAGATTGGCATTATTAACCCCAATCGTACATCCTGTTTTCTTTAAGATATCTTTTTTTGAAGAGCCCTGCTTCAATAATTCAAGTGCAGATTGTGGAGATTTCCCAAACACTTTTACAACATTTTTTATACTTATTTTTGGCTGCAAACAACCACTCCTTCTATGTATTTTTTTGAATCAAACCATTTTTCCCTACTTATTACTATATCCTATTTTGTGAAAATCTAAACTTTTTTGCTCCTTTATACCCTTTTTCATGAGAATTGACACTAAAAAAGCCCCTCTTTTATGAGGGGCCAGACATTCAATATATAAAAACTCTATTCTTCTTCACCAATTATTTTTACTTCTGTTTCCAGACTGACGCCAAAATTAGCTTTAACCGTGTCCTGAACATGCTTAATTAATGCCAGATAGTCAGTAGCAGTAGCATCTCCAGTGTTAATAATGAACCCAGCATGCTTTGTAGAAACCTGTGCTCCACCAATTTGAGCTCCTTGCAGGCCGCTATCCTGAATCAGTTTACCTGCAAAATAGCCCGGCGGACGTTTAAATACACTTCCGCAGGAAGGATACTCAAGCGGTTGCTTGGACTCCCTTAAAAAGGTTAACTCATCCATTTTTTCTTTAATTTCTTTTACATCTCCCGGTACTGGGGCAAAACGGGCTTCTAAAACGATATAGTTTTGCTTGGCAATCAAACTGCTGCGGTAAGTAAGCTCCATCTCATCTTTCGTCAATGTAAGAAGCTCACCCTTCTCATTTAACACGATCGCTGACTCAATCACCTGGGAGATTTCTCCACCGTAAGCACCAGCATTCATATACACAGCTCCACCGACTGAACCGGGGATTCCGCACGCAAACTCTAGTCCCGTCAGCTTCTGTTCTAAAGCAAAGCGGGATACATCAATAATGGTTGCTCCGCTCTGGGCAATAATTTTCCCATCTTCCATATAAATCTTATCCAAATGATTTAGAATCAGGACAATTCCTCTTATTCCACCATCTCTAACAATTAAATTCGACCCATTTCCTAAAATAGTCAACGGTATATCATTCTTATTTGCATAAAGTATCGTACTTTGAACCTCTTCATAGGTTGTAGGCAACACCAGAAAGTCTGCATTCCCACCCGTTTTAGTAAATGTATATTCACGTAAAGGTTCATCCTGTTTAATATGTTCTGCCTGAATAATCTGCTGCAATTCTTCAATTGTTTTTTGTTTATTCATACTCTCAACCTTCTGAATTTATATTTGTCATATCTTATTATATACATGATTCACTCTGGTAAATCACTGCAAATGGTTGGAAATCGCTAAAATCACATTCATGAGTAAAACGATAATCCTGTTAGTGAGATATCTTTAGAACAACCTCATTGACTATCATACTATAAATATGCCCTATAAAAAAATAGTTATATCTATACCAAGATACATCGAGTTAATTAAATGAACCATTTTTCTTTATGTATATGACATATACCTAAACTAATGTGCAAAAAGCATCATCCCTCCTTAAGGATGATGCTACGTACACACTCTAAGCCCTTTTAATCTCTAATGTTCTTGCAACTAAGGATAAACCGTAATTAACCACAAAATACATAAGTGCAACGAGAATCAGGATGGGGTAAATATAGTTCCCGTTTTGCGCGTAAATAATCTGGCCGTTATGTGTCAGTTCTGGCAATGCAATAATAACCGCTAATGATGTATCTTTTAACAAGGAAATAAACTGACTAACAATAGGTGGAACCATGTTCCGCAAGGCCTGTGGCAAAATAATATGAATAAGTGTCTGCATATAATTTAAACCTGATGAACGGGCTGCTTCTATTTGTCCTTTTGGCACTGAGTTTAAGCCACTTCTGATAATTTCTGAGATCATAGCAGATTCAAAAATGGTTAACGCCATAATGGCAGCAGTCGTTACACTCATATTCAAGGACCAGCCTCTGCTTGGATCCTGTAAACCAAAATAAACAAAGAAAATAATTAGGATTAGTGGCAGATTTCGAATCGTTTCTACTATAACCGCCACAACCTTTGATAACAATGGTATCTTGGCATAACGGATTATTCCTAATATCCCCCCGATAATAAAACTAAGGATAATAGAAATTACAGCAACCTTTAGCGTAACAAGAAATCCATCTACTAAAAATTTGAGATTATCGGGCGTATATGCTCCTGCAAAATCCATGATTACGCCTCCTTACGAGCTTTTTTCCAGGTGTTTTTCTAAATAGCCAACACCTAAACTTAGTGGAATGGTGATAACCAAATAGAATATAGCAACAAAAATATAGACATCAAATACAACAAATGTGTGGAGAGAGATCAAATCGGCCTGATACATTAATTCACCGCCGGCAATGACAGCCAAAATGGATGAATTTTTGACTAAATTGATAAATTGGTTGCCTAATGGAGGAATTACAACTTTTATAGCCTGAGGCAAAACAATCATTCTCATAGCCTGCCCATAGGTTAAACCTGATGAACGTGCTGCTTCCATTTGCCCTTTGTGAATTGAAAGAATCCCTGCACGAATGGCCTCTGCTATAAAAGCAGCCGTATAGATCGTTAATGCTAATGATCCCGCCGCAAAGCCTGGCATTTTCGCCCCATAATAAAAGATAAATGCAATGATTAATAAAGGAATATTTCGGACAAATTCAACATAGGCAGTCCCAATCCAATTTAGTGGCTTGAACGGCGCAATCCTCATGACTGCAATCAATGCCCCTAAAAAAAAGCTTCCTACGAGGGCTAATAAACTAATTTGTATCGTTTTTAAAAAACCCTCCAAATACATATCCATATTTTCTGCGAGTATAGAAAAATCCAGCAATTGATTCACTCCTCTTAATCAATCAGGATGAGCATACATGCCCATCCTGATCGGAGAAATTATTTATTTTCGATCCATTTATTAAGTATCTCATCATAAGTTCCGTTATCTTTAATTGTTTTTAGAGCTTTATTTAATTCATCCACTAATTCTGTATTACCTTTTTTAACAGCGATTCCATATGGCTCTTCCGTAAATTGTCCGCCAACTAATTCATACGAAGGATCTTCATCAACCATTCCATACAGGATGGCATCATCCGTTGTTAAGGCATCTCCTTGTCCGGATTTAAGTGCTGTAAAAGCTTCTGCATAGTTTTCATATTGCAGAACTTCTGCATCCGGTGCTTTTTCAGCTATATTTATAGCAGAAGTAGAACCTTTAACGGCAAGAACTTTGGTACCCGCTTTTAAATCATCTATGCTTTTAATTTTGCTTCCCTTTTTAACAAGCAATGATTGACCTGCTTCAAAATAAACATCTGTGAAATCTACTTCCTTTTTACGCTCCTCTGTAATTGTCATAGTGGCAACAACAGCATCAATCTTTCCATTCTGCAGCAATGGCACACGTGTTTTAGAAGTCACTTCTACGAACTCTACTTTATTTTCATCCCCAATTACCTCTTTAGCCAGTGCTTTTGCAATGTCCACATCAAAGCCTTCTACTTTACCAGTGCTCGTATTTTTCAATCCAAACAGGCGTGTATCATTTTTCACGCCAAATACGATTTTATCTTTATCCTTAATTTTTTCCAGACCCTTTTCAGATGATCCTCCGGTTGTTTCTTCTTTACTACCGCAGGCTGCCAACATGAATACAGCAATGATTGAGAGTATTGATACCTTCCAAAACTTTTTTAATGACATTCTTTTTCCCCCTTATTAATGATTTAAAATACGGCTTAAGAACGAACGAGCCCTTTCTTCCTGTGGATTCGTAAAGAATTCAGCCGGTGTGGATTCTTCTAAGATTTTTCCTTCATCCATAAAGACAATACGATTAGCAACCTCTTTCGCAAAGCCCATTTCATGCGTGACGACAACCATCGTCATACCTTCCTTCGCCAGCGCTTTCATAACATCCAATACTTCACCAATCATCTCAGGATCGAGAGCGGAGGTTGGTTCATCAAAAAGCATAACTTCCGGATTCATCGCTAATCCTCTTGCAATAGCTACACGTTGTTGCTGCCCGCCGGAAAGCTGGGCAGGATATGCATTTGCCTTATCAGGAATCCCTACTTTTTCAAGATATAGTTTTGCAGTCTTTTCGGCTTCCTCTTCAGATTTACCCAACACTTTCATAGGAGCCAATGTTATATTTTGAAGAACTGTTTTATGAGGATATAAATAAAAATGCTGAAATACCATACCGATATCACGACGAAGCTCGTTGATATTTGTCTTTTTATCCGTCACCGAAATACCATTTACTTTTAAAGTACCGCTATTAATCGCTTCGAGACGATTAATGCATCTGAGCATCGTACTTTTACCAGATCCCGAAGGACCAATTACGACTACTACTTCTCCCTTTTCAATTTGTAGATTTATATCTTTTAGAACATGAAAATCACCAAAATACTTATTTACATGATCAAAGACAATCAAAATACTTCCCCCTTGCTGATATTTGCAGCAATATTTTATATTTTCTGATATTATATGGACTACTTAGAATTATATGTATATAAAGTTTGTCCGTCAATCAAATTAAAACAGAATTTTCCGTTTTTTGAATAATTATACTTAGATAGGATCCATTAAATAACCTCTTATTATCATGACAATATACTATTTTTTTCTGAAAATATGTTTAAGTGCGTAGTGGTTTAATCATTCTAATAGAATTTATTGAAGTAGCAAATTCATCTCATCTAGATGTAAAACTTGCTGTACTAAGAAGTGTCATACTCTGAGGTAATAGAAATGTAGATCTAAAGATGTTTAAAAGGAATATTTCCTCCGATAAATGAAAAAGCAAAATAGGAACATGTTACTACATTTGTTCAATCCTATTTTACCTATATTTCATCATATAATTTAGATTTTACTGGTATATTATAACATTATCAATCATATTTTTTAAAAATTATAACATATTCTACTTAAACCAGCCTTTTTCTTTAAATCGAGAGATAGCTTCTATTCGATTATTGACGTCCAGTTTATCAAGTATGACAGAGATATAGTTTCGAACCGTCCCTGTTGTTATAAATAGTTGATTGGCAATTTCCTTCGTATTTTTCCCATCAGCTATTAAGCCCAAAACCTGCTGTTCACGTTCCGTAAGAGGGTTTTCCTCTTCATAAATCATGTCAACCAGTTCGGGTGCATAAATACGTCGTCCATCCATAATAACCCTGATAGAGTTGGCCAGTTCTTCACTCGGACTGTCCTTTAACAAATACCCGCGTACATCCGCTTTTCGTGCCCTTTCAAAATAACCTGATCTCGCAAAGGTTGTAAGTATAATTACTTTGCATGCGCTTCCTTTTAATTCTTCTGCGACATCGAGTCCACTTTTTCCAGGCATTTCTATATCCATCACACAAACATCTGGCTTATGCTGTTTGATCATGGATATAGCTTCCTCTCCATTTTTAGCTTTACCAACTACCGTCATATCTGGTTCTAAATCTAACAATGCGCCTAATGCACCAAGCAGCATTCTTTGATCTTCAGCTATTACGATTTTAATCATGCCATTACCTCCTGTTGAACGTTTCGCTCTATCAGTGGAATTTTAAAAATTAATTCTGTTCCTGAATTAACCCGAATATCAAGGCTTCCATTCACAAATTCAAGCCGCTCCCTCATTCCCTTTAATCCATTCCCTTTACCCATTTCTTTTTCAACAATTCCTGTTCCATTATCCTGAATAATCATTGTTAATTCTGTATGCGTTTTTTTAATATCGAGTCTGCATTCATTGGCCCTGCTATGCTTCACGATGTTAGTAATAGCTTCCTTTAAACACATACTCAATACATTTTCCACAAGCAGCGGAATCTTCTGGATACTCTCTTCTCCTTCAACATAAAATTCCATTTGAGCTGCTCTCAATATTTGCTTGATACGGATTAATTCATCCTCCATTTTGGTGCCCCTCATATCAGCTACAATGTCACGCACTTCTTTTAATGCTGTTCTTGCAGTCACTTGAATATCTTTCAATTCATTCTTTGCCTGCTCCGGATTTATTTGTACCAGCCTACCGGCCAAATCACTTTTCAGTCCGATCAACGAGAGTTTCTGACCAAGAATATCATGTAAGTCCCTTGCAATTCGCTGGCGTTCCTGAAGCTTAACTAAATCTGATATTTGTTTGTGAGCATCTTTCAGCTCAGCCTCCAGCCTTTCTCTTTTGTGAATATTATAGGAGCTCAATGGAAGTAAAATAACACCAATTACACATATTAAAATAAAAGGAAATTGTGAAAAGAAGAGTGGATTCTGAGTAATGAATCCCCAATTAACCGTCAGTACTGTGCCTCCAACATGAATACCATATAAAATAAAGAAACCTACCTTATTCTCAACAGTTCCAATATAATAAGCCAGAAAGAGCGAAAAATAAACAAACCCAAATATTAATGACATAGCGATACAAATCGCCATTTGGATTCCTACCCAGAAATAAACAAATCCACCTTTCGAAATAGCTGAAATACGATTGCTTATAAAAAATAACAGAATAAGAATGATTCCTAACACAATCATAAAAATGGATTTTGCATGAAAAATAAAATAGAAAGGGAGAATACTAAATACGAGCCAAACATAAAGATTCAGTCCTTTATTAGTTGGAAATAACTGATTCAAAGCATTCAATTGTCCTCTCCCCCTCCATTAATTTTACTTCAGCATATACCAGTAAATAAAAAAAATACAGTAAATTTACTGTATTTTTTTGTAACATCTAAATTATGACTTTACCTTACCAGCACGCCTATTTATGTCTTTAAAGCTCACAAAGCCTTTACCTTTTTCATCCCATAAGCGAAAACGGATTGCCTTTAAGCTTGAAGATATCGTAATGGTTGTAGCTTGCTGTAAAGGAGCAGTCTCATTATGGACTTTTTCAAGATGATAATTTGGTACTCTTGGGCTTAAATGATGGACATGGTGAAACCCTATATTCCCCGTCACCCATTGAAGAATTCTTGGAAGCTTATAATAGGAGCTTCCGTCGATTGCCGCTTTGACATAGTCCCAATCTTTTTCTTCCTCAAAATATGAATCTTCAAATTGATGCTGTACATAGAATAACCAGATTCCCAGAGCACCTGCAATAAACAAGATCGGCAATTGAATCAATAAAAATTCTTTCCAACCGATGAGCAAGCACATAGACGCATAAATGACGACGATAGATAGATTGGTAATATACGTGTTTATGCGTTCTTTTCTTCTGGCACCTTTACGATTGAAACGATTTGTAACTAAAAATAAATAGATTGGACCTAATCCAAACATGACAATTGGATTCCGATATAGTCGATATATTAACTTTTCCTTAAACGAGGCCATCTTGTATTCCTCGACAGTCATGATCCAAATATCTCCGGTTCCACGCTTATTCAAATTACTGCTTGTCGCATGGTGAATGGAATGACTTCTTTTCCACTGTTCATATGGAAACATGGTAATAACTCCAGTTATCGTCCCTAAAATGTCGTTCCATTTCCTATTTTTAAAAAAGGATTGATGGCAGCAATCATGGAAGATAATAAACAATCTAATAACAAAACCGGATGTAAGTACCGCAAAAAACAATGTCAGCCAATACGAAATTTCCAGGCTTTGATAGGCAGCAAACCAAAGAATTAAAAACGGAATAAATGTATTTAGAATTTGTTTTACACTTGATTTTGTATTCGCCTTTTCATAGGGAGCAATTTGTTTTCTTAAGGATATATTCTTCTCCTTGGACATTTTATTCACCTCTATAACAATATTTATTCTTAATGTTATAGAATAGTTCAACTCCAAACTAGTCATAAACGTCAATAGGTGAACATGACATATGTCATATACAAACATTTTAGAATAAACTGAATAATTCATTTGCAAATCATACATAATTAAACTATAGTTAATGTAATCACTTACTTAAAGGAGGAATGTATTATGGAAACTCAAATCGTAAATATAGTTTCTGTCAATTTCATATCACAGCCCTCTGGTAAGGATGCATAAAATTCCTTTATTTTAACATGATTGAATTTGCATATATCCATGGGCTGTGTGCGCCCATGGTTTTTATTTGTCCGATCTGTCTATAACACAGAAACGACATGAAGGAGACCAACGTATTTGGCCTCCTTTTTATTTTGCAATCAAAAACAATCATATGGAGGAATTTAAATTGAATTTAAAACAATTAGGTTGGAATCAGCATTTTGAAGAAGCTTTCAAACAATATAGCAATAAAGAATATACAGTAGGCCGCGTGGCTTTAGAGCATAAGGGTATGTATCGTGTTTTCTCAGCTGATGGTAATCTTTTAGCTGAAGTTACAGGCAAAATGCGTCATGAAGCAAAGGAAAGCTCAGATTTTCCTGCAGTCGGTGATTGGGTTACCATCACTTCCCGAAAAGATGAGCAAAAAGCAACCATCCACGCCGTACTGCCAAGAAAAAGTAAATTCTCAAGAAAGAAAGCTGGAGTGACAACTGAAGAGCAACTTGTCGCAGCCAATATCGATACCATTTTCTTAGTCAATGCACTAAACACCGATTTTAATATGCGCAGGCTGGAACGTTACTTATTGATGGCTTGGGAAAGCGGAGCAAATCCTGTCATTATTTTAAGCAAATCTGATTTATGTGATGATGTTGATCAAAAAATCAGAGAAGTAGAGGCAGTCGCATTAGGTGTACCCATTCATGCTATCAGTGCGGAAAACAGGATGGGTTTAGAGCAATTAGACCCTTATATCCAAGAAGGTAAAACAGTTGCTTTACTTGGTTCATCTGGTACCGGTAAATCAACATTAACAAATGTACTATACGGCGACAGCATCCTAGAGGTTAAATCCATTCGGAAAGATGATGATAAAGGGAGACACACAACTACACACCGAGAACTAGTTATCCTTAATGGAGGAGGGATCATAATTGATACTCCCGGAATGAGGGAATTACAATTATGGGAAGCCGACGAAGGAATCAGTCATAGTTTCACTGATATAGAAGAATTAGCTTCACAATGTAAATTCACAGACTGTAAACACAAAACCGAACCAAGTTGCGCAGTACAGGAGGCAATATCCAATAAAACGCTGAGTAAAGAACGCTTTGCCAGTTACCTAAAACTCCAACGCGAACTCGCCTACCTAAACCGAAAAGAAAACCAACGCGCCGCACTCGCGGAAAAAGCTAAATGGAAAAAAACAAAAGGCTGAAGGGCCCCGCTCAGCCGCGACAAGCGTAAGAAGAGGCGCGCAGGGAGAACGATTCTTCCTCCCGTAGCGGCTATTCTTACGACCTCGAGCGGCTAGGCCCTGAAGCTAGATTAAGCAAAAAGCGGAGACGGCTTGCCCAGAAGCGAGGAGCATAAGACAGGAACTCGGAAGGAGGTGTTCTCCCTCCTGTAGAGTTCATGCTTATGTCCTGAGCTCCTAGGCCCTGAATCTGGATTAAGCAAAAGGCTGAAGGGCTGGGTTAAGGAACGAAGACTAAATTCGCCACATCCTGTGGTAATGTCATCGTTCTTTTTCTTTTGCACTACCTTATCTTTCTGAGTGAACTGCCCACTCAAATCAAACCTCTCTTATACAAACCCTCTTACATAAAAAAATTACAAAATTCTCCTCCCAGTGCAGAATATTCAATCATTTAACCAAAATATGTTAAAATCATCATGACAAAATGATTATCCATATTTACAAGATAAAAGGCAGGCCTTTGTACAGAAAGAGGAGATTTAAATGAATAGTCCAATAGGAAGAAAAAAGCGGACAGAAAAATTATTAAAAGAGATGGGAATCCCAATAAATACACACTTACATACATTAGAAAGTGAAAATAGCCTGCATTTTAAAGATATTGAACAGGTGATTGACCGAATTATTGCCATCACCATAGTATCGGCTAAAGGCAGCGGTGCCCCCGATGAAACGATCGACGAATTTTTAGAGAGTTACAATGCGAAAGAATTATTTTCTCCTGAGGAAAAAGAGTTCATTGAGAATGAAGAACCTGACCAGGACGAATATAACACCTACTCCTGGAAAATTGAATGTAACTCTGCCCTTTTATGGGCCATTAATCTGATACCCGATCTTCCATTCCCACATACTTTATCCGATGTAGAAACACTTTATGATCTTGTATTGCATTCTACCAAGGAAGAGCTATTGGAACGGGCTTCCTATCGGGACAAAAATGAAATACTGGATGCACTCGATCTTTTGTACAGACTCCATTGGGCTATTGCCGAAACTCGTATGAATAATGAAGAATTTCCGATTGAAATTAGTCCCGGTGTTGTTTACGAGAGAAGATATGCTCTAAATTGGATGATTAATATCTTGGATGAGGAATGGGACGATATATCAATGGATACAATCTAAACCTATACTATATTCGATCAATTCAGATGGGGATGCCTTGGCTTGCAGTTTCGTCACTACTTGTTACGAACTTACCATATCCCCTCCATTTGGATGGAGGATTTGCCCCGACATATAGCTCGAATCATCTGATGCTAAAAATACATAGCTGGGGGCAATTTCAAATGGTTGGCCTGCTCGCTTCATCGGTACCTCAGGAGTTAATGTTCCAAAAGTCTTTACCTCTTCAGCTGAAAATGAAGACGGAATCAGCGGTGTCCAAATTGGTCCTGGAGCTACACCATTTACCCGAATCCCCTTTTTTATTAAAGAAAGAGAAAGCGAACGCGTAAATGTAACAACCGCACCTTTCGTTGCTGAATAATCCAATAGCTTAGGGTGACCATTATATGCTGTTACGGAAGCTGTATTTATAATAGAAGACCCACGCTGGAGATGTGGCAGGACAGCCTTCACCATAAAAAAATAGGAATAAATATTCGTACGAAATGTTAAATCAAGTTGTTCCTCCGTAATATCCTCAATCCGTTTTTGAACAAACTGTACAGCATGATTATTTACCAAAATATCGATCTTTCCAAATTCGTCCAAACATTGACGAACGGCAGCCACTGACATATCCTCATGGGTAAGATTTCCACATATAAGCAGGCACTTAACCCCTAGCTTCTCGATTCTTTCTTTTGTTTCCTCGGCATCCTCATGCTCATACAGATATACAATAGCAACATTCGCACCCTCTTTCGCAAAAGAATAGGCGACCGCTCTGCCAATACCTGAATCTCCTCCTGTAATAAGCGCAGTCTTCCTCTCCAGCTTTCCGCTCCCTTTGTAGTATGGATTTTCAGATATAGGTCTAGGATTCATTACATATTCCAACCCCGGATGCTCGCTTTGATGTTGAGGAGGAAAAGCAATCGGTACATCTTTACAATATCTTTCCTTCCTTAAATACTTATAGTATGGATACATATAATTCAGACCTCCCGAATTTTAGCCTCACTATTATGCGTATAGCAGAAAAGTGTCCTATATGCACCCTGGGGTTATATATTTATTAAAATAGCCCATCAAGAGACAGGTGGCTTCCTATAATCCCTTTAACATAAAAAAGACACCCACTCTGGGTGACCTTCATTTAAATACTTTTTACATTTTGGATAATGAATCCACTTTTTGGGTAGGTTGGTATTCTGGTCTTACTGATTGCTAAGTCCTGTTCGGGTACTTCATAATCAATATCTTTAACTAGAAAATCAACAGTTGTTTGCAAAATCTTGACGGTAGCCCATTCCCCTGCACAACGGTGTCCCTTATCATAATCTCCGCCGCCTTGTGGAATAAAGGCAAATGGGCTGTCCTTCCATTCTCTAAATCGCTCAACGTTAAATGTATCTGGATCATCCCAAAGATTCGGATGATGATTGGTTCCGTATAGATCCAAAAGAACCAATGTCCCTTTTTTGAACGGATATTCATTCCAATAAAAGTCTTTGCGGACTCTGGCTCCTAAAAATGGTGCAAAAGGATAATAGCGACGTACTTCCTGTACAAACATTTTATTGTACACTTCATTATTGGTTTTCAATAATTTACGTACCTCAGGATAATCATGCATCGCTATAGCACAGAATACAACAAAATAACAATTAGCCACCACAGGTCGAATGATATTAATTAATTCGACCGCAGCCAATTCCAGTTCCAACAATTCACCAGTCAAATCACGATGATTAGCTATGATCGATAAAGCAGTACCTTGCTCAGCTCTTAGTTTCCCATCCCGTACTTGTCCAATAATATCAGCAACCCACTTATCTGAGTCTCTTCTTGCCCATCTGCCTTTTTGGTATCTTGGACCCACTCCACCAATAGAATCAACTAAATTAAACATTTCTTCTGCTCTCTTTTTTACTTCCTTTTCTTTTAACGGAACTCCAGCCCACTCACAGGCAATCCTGTAAAGAACTTGTTTAGCCTCTTCCATTAAAATCACTTTTTTACTCTTTTCCCATTTAGGGATAACCGATATCCATTGTTTTTTTGTGATTTCCTGGAGTTTGTCCAAACTTTGGTGTGTCATAATCGACATGAACATCCCTTTACGATGTCGGTGTTCTTCTTCATCCAGCGTTTGTACACCATTTTTACCAAAAAGAGATTTCTGAATTCTCATCGGAATTGCCGGTTTACGAATAAATCGATCTTCATCATAGAAGGCTCTTCCAGCTTCCTCTCCTGTCATACAAATAACCTTCTGTCCCAGAAGGCGAGTCTGAAATATGTCCGAGTTGAATTGCTTTCGCCTGTTAGAAATAAATTCGTACCCTTCTGATAATAGGGTAAGGGTGTTATCAACGGTTTTTTCACGAGGAATTTCTTTTATACCTTTCATATCAACAGCTCCTCATATATAGTCCATAATAAAACAGGATACCCCTCAGAAAAGTATATAAACATACTATTCATGCATGCCATTTCCGTTCTGTACCAACTAGCTGCCCTAATAGAAATAAGACTTACGTAATCCGTAAGTCTCTAATCAATTTTCAATATATACATGCTGGGAAAGTTCATGTTTTAAATGTTGCGGTATAGGTTCTGTTTTCTGAGTCTCCAAATTAAAATTAACATATACTGCTGTCCCTTTGGCACAAACCTGACCATTCTGGTGAATCTCCTCATACAGCTCCAAGCTTGTATTTCCAATGCGTTTAACCCATGTGAAAACTTCGACATTTGTACCGAAATATATTTGTCTACTATAATCTATATTCATATTTAGAATGATCATTTTCCATTTCTGAAATGAGAGATCTGGAGTAAACAGTTTAAAAATCGGGTTCCTTGCTGCTTCAAGCCAAATGGGAATCGTCGTATTATTGACATGGCCAATGCCATCTGTTTCAGAAACTCTCGGCTCTATCGTTTTCTTATACATACCGGCCTCCCGCCTCCCTACTCAAAGGCACTCCTTTATATGCATGCTGATAAATGTTCAATATATCATCCTTATTTAAAGGGAGCGGACTTCTGGCCAGCAGCCTTGTCTGTTTGTTCGCATCATCGGACAATCCTACCAACGAGGCTTCCTTCACACCATATTCTTTCAATGTGACAGGCAATCCAACGTCCTCTATCAATTGATGAAACACCTCGAATGGCGTCTGCTTTTCATCTCCCAGCATCGTTACTAGATGACTCATTTTATCCTGGCAATGTTCCTTAATATAGTCCATTACATAAGGCAGCAATACAGCATTCGATTCACCATGAGGCAGTTTGTATTGACTTCCTAGTGGATACGCAAGTGCATGGACACCGGCTACACCTGCATTGTGAAAAGCCAGGCCAGCCAGATAACTCCCATGGCTCATTGCTGATCTTGCTTCCGGGGTCTCACCATTTTGTACACCCCTGCGGATTGCCCCTCCAATAAGCTTAATTGCTTGAATGGCAATCCCATCCGTCACATCATTCGCTTGGACTGAAAGATATGACTCTATCGCATGTGTCAAAGCATCCACACCGGTAGCAGCCGTAATTCGTCTTGGTACAGAAACAGTCAGCTGCGGATCGACAATTGCCAGATCAGACAACAAATACTTATGGGTAATGACATCTTTTGTTCCATCAAGTGATAACACGGCAATATCCGTCACTTCACTTCCAGTCCCCGAGGTGGTCGGGATTAATATTTTTTGTTTCCCTTTACGGAGGATTGGTTTTGTCCCAGTTAAATTTAAATAGTCGGCAACATCCCCTTCATTGTCAGATATAACCGCGGCCAGCTTAGCTAAATCCAATACCGATCCTCCGCCAATACCTACAATACAATCAAAATCTTCTATTCTTGCAAAATCGACCAATCGTTGAGCACAAGCAAGAGTCGGCTCTGGCTCTACATCTGTGTAAATTTCAACTCTATATTTTGATTGCAATGGAGTCATATAAGGTGTAAGCAATCCAATATCAAGTAATATTTGGTCAGTGATTAGCAGGATTTTATTACTTTTCATAGATTGCAAACCTTCATCCAGTCTCTCCATTGAACCCCAGCCGATAAAAGTTTGACTTGGTAATTTAATAGTAGACAACACCATCACAGCCTCCTTTTCTCTATTAATGACTCTTTACTGAAAATCTAAAGACTTCTTTTACATACTTCGTTATAAACGATCTATTTCCTGTTATATTTTCAACAACCACACAATTTTCTTCCAATTAAATATAAATTTTACATCTATTATCTATTTTAATATGATAGAAGTAACCACTTTCCCATCGATATAAAACTAATATGCCAAGGATTGCAGGAGATGAAGATGCATGAAAATCAAGAAAGTCCTTAATAATAATGCCGTTATTGTCATGGATGAAAATCAGGAAAAAATTGCGCTAGGTCCAGGAATTGCATTCAATAAAGGGAAAAACGATATCATCAATCGGAATAAAATCGATAAACTGTTTGTTATCAAAAACAGTGACCATTTTGATCAGCTTTTGCCCCAAATCCCCAATGAGCATATGATTCTAACACAGGAGATTATTCAGTATGCTGAGGATTGCCTTCAAGTAAAATTAAATCCACATATCTTTATTGCTCTCGCAGATCATCTTACGTTTGCGATTGAACGCCATGAAGATGGTATATTTATAAAAAATAAACTTATCCCCGAGATAAGAGTTTTATATAAGAAGGAGTTTGACATAGGCATTTGGGCGATCAATCATGTTAAGGAGAAAATAGGTATACAAATGCCCATAGATGAAGCTGCCTTTATCGCGCTCCATCTGCATACGGCATCTATTCCATCTGGAAATCTGCAAGTCTCCCTGCGTCAAACTTCTATTATTAATGAAATTGTACATATGATCAGGGACTATTTTTCTATCAGTTTAGAAGAAACAGGACTTTCCTACGAGCGCTTAATTACTCATTTTCGCTACACCCTTTATAGAGTCGATGAAGTTCCTGAGCGCACAATGGATGAAGAAATGCTAATGATGATAAGCAGTAAGTTTCCTTCCTCTTACCAATGTGCTAAAACAATCGCAGAACATCTATCTACACAGCATGGCATACATCTTCCCTCTGAGGAAATTGGCTATATTACGATTCATATTGAGAGATTGCGAGGCAGAAAGGGATGATTATGTTATTTGTTATTTATTGCTGATAGCTTAGACTACTTCGCTCGCATGGATGTGCTTGTAAGACTGAAAAAAAAGCTCTTTCCATATCGACTGGAAGGAGCTTTCGCTTGAGTTGCATTAAATTATAGGCTGTTTTTAGATGCTTGCAAAAAATGAAGCTAAGTTGCCAATTTAATAGGATCCACTTGAAATTCTATGATTGTATCTTTCATTTAAAACGATTATGAACTAGTTCTTTACTAATTTTTTTAATTCATCAGCAACAAACTGAACGTTTGTACCGACAATAACCTGCAGACTTTCCCTTCCGGTTATCTTAATACCATGTACACCGGTTGATTTAATTTTATTTTGATCAACCGCTTCCATATTTTTGACTTCCAGTCTAAGGCGAGTTGCACAATTATCAACAGAAACGATATTTTCTTTCCCACCCAATCCTGTATAAATCGCAGCAGCTAAACTAGCATATTTATTTTCAATAGTGGCCGCAGCAGATTGCATTCCATTTGCCTCATTCTCCAATTCTTCTCCTCTTCCAGGTGTATTAAGATTAAATTTCACAATAATGAACCGGAACAAGAAATAATAAATGACTGCAAAAATTAATCCTTGGACAATCAGCATATAAGGCTGATTAGCAAGCGGTAATCTGAAACTTAGGGCAAAGTCTATAAAACCAGCACTGAATCCAAACCCCGCTGTCCAATGAAAAGTGGCGGCAACCGCTAGAGAAATTCCTGTCAATACAGCATGGACTAAGTATAATAATGGGGCTGCAAACATAAAAGCAAACTCAAGAGGTTCTGTCACACCTGTAAAAAATGCAGCAAAGCCTGCAGCAAGCATTAAGGAAGCAATCTGTTTCTTATGTTTTGTTTTCGCCGTATGATACATAGCCAATCCAGCAGCAGGTAACCCAAACATCATTACCGGGAAGAATCCGGCCTGATACATTCCAGTGACACCTTTTACACCTTCACCTTTCCAGAAGTTACTGATATCATTAATGCCCGCAACATCAAACCAGAATACTTGGTTTAACGCATGGTGTAGACCGGTTGGTATTAATAATCGATTGAAGAATCCGTAAAGACCGGCACCTACAGCTCCCAATTTAGAGATACCTTCACCAAATGAAATCAGTGTTGTATAAACAGGAGGCCAAACAAAGAGTAAAACGATAGAGACAACCAGCATGGCTAAGGCTGTCATAATTGGTACCAAACGTTTACCGCTAAAGAAAGCCAATGCATCCGGAAGCTTGACATGACTGAATCTGTTATACATGGAAGATGCTATAATACCTGATATGATTCCGACAAATGCATTTTTGATTTTATCAAAGCCTGGTTGCACATTTTCTAATTCAATCCCCTTTAACATCGCAACCGTCTCCGGTGCCAGCAGGGTCGTTACAACTAAAAAGGCAACTAAGCCACTTAAAGCAGCTGAACCATCCCGATCCTTTGACATTCCAAGCGCCACACCGACTGCAAACAGGATTGGAATACTGTCTATAATTGATGATCCGGCTTTGATTAAGAAGGCTGCCACAGGACTCTCTGCACCCCAGCCACTCGGGTCAATCCAGTAACCAAGTCCCATCAAAACAGCAGCAGCAGGCAAAACTGCGACAGGCAACATTAACGAGCCGCCCAGCCTTTGTATATACTTCTTCACTTTACTCCCTCCACTTCTTTTAATTAGTGAGCTAGACTACGCTTTCAAGCCATAAATTTGACCAGATTTTGAAAACGTTTTCAAAATAATGCACTTTCCTAAAGTTCTCATCACCTCCTTTCATGTATAATAAAAAATAGTTTTAGATTGTCATAATAACCGTTTCACCTTGTGTACACGTTCCCTTACTGCCGTAGGTAATTTCCTTATCGCTATTCATCACTATAATTGGAGTAACCGTACTTTCAACTCGCTCCTCTAAATACGCCCAATCCACCTCTATCAACAATTGTCCAGCTCTCACCTGTTCTCCTTCTTTAACAGAAGGCTGAAATCCTTCTCCATTTAAGGCAACAGTTTCAAGACCAATATGAATTAAGACCTCAATACCAGATTTACTACGGATCGCAATGGCATGTTTGGTTGGAGCAATCATGATAATCTCTCCATTAATAGGCGCATATACATGGCCGCCCGATGGCTGAATTGCAATACCCTCTCCCATCATTTTTTGGCTGAATACCGGATCGGGAACCTCTTCAATTGAAATAACTGTACCATTTAACGGTGCCACCAAATTATTCTCTTTCTTCTTAAAAAAACTAAATGCCATTCTTAATTGCTCCTCTCTGTCTATAGATATGAATTGTATTTAGAAATTAATCTTCATCCTGTCCCATTGAACAAAAAAGGCATGGCGGAATTAGAAATAGGTTACTTCTAACCTATCACTTTACCACCATGCCTGATCGTATCAGTTACATGTGAGACAGATAACATTTCTATCTCCATAGTATCATTTTTCTTATGTAAATTACAGGGGAATTTTGGATGCACTTACAATCTTTTTATATTTTCACTACCCTTATACCATTCATGAAATTCGACAACGACTTCCTTTGGTACATCAGGTAATGAAGTAATGACAACCGGCTTGGAGCGATTGGTGAATTCCAATGTAGCCACGTTAAATTTACGCTGCAGCCATGAATATTTACTCACGGTTTGCTGAATATTCTTACGTTTTGTTAAAAAGGTTTCTGTAATTAAACCGCCATTTCGTACTTGGATGAAAGCATCCGTTTGCAAATAGCTTGTAAATTTATAATTAAGGAGGCGGAGAATCAGCTCAATTACAAATACACCTATAGCCAACCAAATCCAGTCTTTCTTGAATAAAAAGAGACCGATCAAAGCAGCAATCGTCCAGTAATAAGGGCGAATTAGCCTTAGCCATAATACGTGCTTCGGTAAATGAGTCATTTCTTCTTCAATATGATAATCTGGCAATAATTCATTCGTTAACGAATAGGCTTCATGCTTTGGTAAAAATGGATAAAGTGAACTAATCTCCTGTTCACTACTCTCTGTTTGGCCGGCACTTACTACCTTGACCTCGGCCATCCCCAGAAGACGCTTGATTAAAGACTGTTTAATCGTAATCGCCTGAACCCTGCTTTTTTGTATAGAAAAAGTGTTTCTGTTCAACACTCCTTTAGAAATATAAATCCTTTGATTATCACCGGCTATTTCATAATTCCCATACTTGATGACAGTTTGGATATATCCTATTCCAAAAGAAAGAAGAAGCGCAATTATAATCAACGGAACCAATAAACCTAAGTGATTCATAAAGTAGGTAAACACTGCTTTAGTGGATTCCTCTACATTAAAAAAATCATCAATATTTGAGTACACAGCTGCCAGAAGAGGGAAAATGGCTAGAAAACTGAATGACGTCAGCGCAGCTTTTAGGTTATCTTTTTGAGTGGAGCGGAAGTAGATCTGTTTTTCAACGACTTCTTCTTCTTTTGCTTCATCTAACCGATTGGAATTTTTCCTGTATACTAAATCAAGGATGCGATCCGCTTCCTCTGAACTAACAGCCTCAAAGATTAGAGTCGATTCGTCATCCGTAGTCCCGGTTTCAAGTTTAATCGTTGTTAGCCCAAGCAGCTTATGAATAAAGTTTGTTTGAATATGATGGTCCTGAATTCGTTCATAGGTTGTTGTACGCAGCTTTTTAACCAACACACCCTCATGAAGAACGATCGCTTCTTCGTTCAATTCATAGGTATTTGAATACCATTTTAATGGAATGTATATAAGGGCCCAGGCAACAACAGCCCAAAATGCATATCGCGCCCATACAACCCAACCGGTCTCTGTGCCAGCATTTAAAATAAATAGGAAGATGATAATAAATAAGAGACTTTTAATAAATGAAACGATTTCTATAAGAATCCAGGCAGGATGCTGTCTTTTTTTAGAGTGATTCATAACTCCTGCTCCATTCCTTTTTCATCACGGTCTTTAACCTTCGCGAAAATCGCAATTTGCTCCCTTAAAGCGATCGCTTGTTCAGCTGGTATCGCTGGAATCGTATGATTTGTAGTTGTGGTTCCTATTTCAACATCATAAAGCTGATACTTTCGTAAGAAGGGACCTTGATGTGTCGATACATATTCTACTTTTTCCATCGGAATCACAATGTGCTCTACAATAAAATGGCCACGCTTCAATTGAACGTATTCCTCGTCAATCTCGTATCTCCAGGTTTTATATTTATAGTACGGTTCAAATAAAATTTCATAAATAGCTGAAAGCACTGTCAAACCTATAAGCACGATTAAAGTATAGGTGATCCACGTTTTCCATTCATACATTTCAGATAGATACCATAATACCCCAGCTACGAGGATAGTGGCTCCATGCCCAAGTGTTTTGGACAGCCTCCAAACCAATATACTGTCCTTCGATATTCTCTGCGTCGGTTCTTGAATCTGTAAATACATTGCTCCACATCCCTGCTTATCTTTTACTATCTATACGTGAGGATAGATATTTACTCTGTTATGCTCCTATCCCTTATTTCGACAAAAAACCTTCTATTCCTTTCAATCAAATAAAAAAACCCGGTAACTAGCCTTACCGAGTTGTATCCTTCCAGGTTTATCCCAGCTTGATTGAGATACTACATTTAGCCTGTAACTCATCGTGCGCAGGTAAACGAACAACACCTTCCATCTGTTCAAATCCACCAGGTAATGCCATCCATGGTTCAAGACATACATATTGATTTGGCCGTTCTGACCACACAACAATGGTAGTAAAGTCGTTGCTATACTCTACTTCTATAGTATCTTGATTATTACTTAGTCTGGATATCCCTTCAGATACCGGATTGAAATTCTTTGCATCCTGAATAGGTAAATCTTTTAGATTTTCTTCGTACTTTTTTGTTATGCCATCTTCATTATCAACATATTGAGTTGCTGGAATTTCATAACGACTGTTTGGATGATTCGCATTAAAATAAGGATGAAAACCAGCATAGAATGGCATGGTTTCTGATGATAAATTTTTGTAGGTTTGGTAGATACTTAGTTTTCCGTCTTCCAATTTATACGTAAATTCTAGAGAAAAATGAAAAGGGTATTGTTTAAAGCTTTCTTCATCATCCTGCAGTTGTAAAGTAGCCCAATTTGAAGCTTGATCGATTACTTTCCAAGCTTTATTCCGGGCAAATCCATGCTGTCGCATTGTATATGTATGTCCGTTTAATTGATATTCATTGTTTGGTAATGGACCACAGATTGGAAACAGAACCGGGTTTCCTCCGCGGATATTTTTTGCTGGATCCGCAAACGTTTCCTCTTGTAAATATAAAATGTCCTTTCCATGAAGAGTTAGCTGAATTAAGATGCCCCCTCTTTCCGGACATAAAACCGCTCTTGAATCTGTGGCTTTTTCCGTAAGAACGATTACGTTATAACCCGCCATTACTTCCATCGTCATTCCGTTCACTCCTTAAACCTAAATTGATTTATATTTGTGAATTATACCACAATTCATACTCATATTGATTAATGGCTAGACAAAAAAACACAGTTTCGTTAGCAAACTAGGTTGCTAGGAAACTGTGTTTTTAGTTGTTTAGTCTTCTACTATATCCTTACGATTCTTCTTAAGCATTTTAGAAAGTACCTCATAAACAATCGGTACTACTACTAAAGTTAATAGCGTGGAACTAATCAAACCGCCAATAACGGTAATAGCCAGGTCTTTTGAAACAAGACCTCCACCGCCGCCATCACCGAGTGCCATTGGTATCATTGCACCAATTGTAGCAATAGCAGTCATGAGAATTGGGCGCAATCTTGTTGCTCCAGCCTCAAGAATGGCTTCACGCATCTTCATTCCTTCACGTTCCATGTGAATGATACGGTCAACTAACACTATGGCATTTGTAACAACAATACCAATTAACATTAACAGACCCATCATAACAGATACAGAAATGGTTTGATCAGTTAGATATAATCCAACAAATGAACCTATTACTGCAAATGGCAAGGAGAACAGAATGGCAAATGGCGCCAATCCTTCACGGAATGTGACAACTAGGATAAAGTAGACAATTGCAACTGCTGCAATCATGGCCACCCCTAGCTGTGTAAATGTCTCAGTCATATCTGCTGCAACGCCCGCAACTCCCGTCGTTACACCCTTAGGTAGATCGAGTTTATCCACTTCTTCATCTGCTGCAGTTGAAGCCTTGGATACATCTTCACCGATAATGGTTGCAGACACAGTCGCATAATACTCACCTTCAGAACGAGCTAATGTGTTGAGTGTTGTGCCTTCTTCAACTTTTACTAACTCGGATAAAGGCATTGCCGTACCCTGTGCAGTTGGTATTGGCGTTTTCAGTAAGTCATCCATTGATTTCGGATCAGCTTTCGCTTCACGTTGAACGACTACCTCTATATCATTGCCATCATTTTCAACTGTCGTTAATACTTCTTTTTGATCAGATGCATTTAGTGCCATAACAATTTGGCCAGTAGTTAAACCATATTGCAGGACATCCGCCTGATCCACATTTAATACGTGCTCAACATATGGATCCTCGGCATCAGAAGTCACATCTTCAACTTCATCCACATTACCGAGAGCGCCTTCCACTTGTTTAACAGCATTCTGCAGATCATCCAAGTCCTTACTGTAAATCGTGTAGCTTACTTCATTGGATGACATGCCGCCCATAGCTGCAAAGTCTTGCAGCTTCCATTCACCTGATTGGCCGATATTAAGTAAATATTCTTCAACTTCTTCTTTTGCCTCACTGAAGTTTTCCATATCAGGATCAAAGATGAGGAACATTAATGCTCCGCCAGCACCGCCGCCCATAGCCATAGATGCTGCCATATCAGCAGAATCAGAATCGTTTACGGATATCTGGATTGTATCTATATCTTTCCGATCCATTAACTTCTCTTCGACTTGCTCAATGTTTTTCAATGTATCTTCCTGTAACTCACCAGTAGCTGGTGTGTACGTAATATACATTGTTTTCTCTTCCTGTGATCCCATAAAGCTGAATCCAATTAACGGTGTTAAGGCTATTGAACCAACTAGCAGAACAACAGCGATAATGGAGGTGATGATTTTATGGTTCAGCACCTTCGCCAATACACCTTTATACCATAATGCTAGTTTACCTACTTCTTTATGCTGACCTTCTTTTCTTTCACCATATATTCCTTTACGGAATAAGAAGTGAGATAGTGCCGGAACAATTGTAATGGCCACGATTAACGATGCAATCAAGGCAAATGACATTGTTAAGGCGAATGGCATGAACAATTCTCCTACCATACCACCAATGAAGACCATTGGGGCAAATACTGCTATCGTTACTAATGTTGAAGACAATATAGGCTTGAACATTTCAAGCGTTGCTTCACGAATCAGTGCACGCCCTCTAAGCTTCTCTTCTTTCAAGTGCATTCTTCGATAAATATTTTCCACAACGACAATGGAGTCATCAATTACCCGTCCAATCGCAACCGTAATCGCACCAAGTGTCATGATATTTAAAGTAATATCCATCCAATTCAAGAGCAACAATGCCATGAAAATGGATACTGGTATAGAGATAATGGATATAATCGTAGATTTGATATCCCGTAAAAATAACAAGATAACCAGAATCGCAATTAATCCGCCAAATAAAGCTTTTTCAATCATCGTAAATACAGAGTCTTCAATTGGTTTACCCTGGTCAAGCGTAACATCGATCTTCAATCCATCGATTGCCTTCTCCTGGTCATCAATTAAATCTTTAACAGCATTCACGACTGTCACGGTATTTGCTTCCTGCCCTTTAACGATTTGAATCGCTATGGCATCCTTACCGTTCGTACGTGAAACGGATTCTACTTTACCAACCGTTTCAATTTTTGCAATGTCACTCAATTTCACAAATGGCGTTGGATTTTCCGCAGATGGTGTAACTGGAATGACCATGTTTTTCAGGCTATCAACTGTTTTTAGTTTACCATCTACATAAACCGCTTCTTCGCCTTCCTCAAACTCATAAAGACCGAGTGAAAGCTCCATATCACTCGCCTGAATCATTTCCTTCACTTTGTCTTCAGTCAGTCCAAATTGCTTCATCTTTTCCTGATCGTAACTGAAGTTTACTTCTTCTATATGCTGTCCTGTGATAGTTGCAGAAGCTACACCATCAATATCTTCAATCTTAGGCAGGATTGTATCTTCAACAGTCGAGGTTAAATCTACAATGTCCTCTTCCTCACTGCTGATGGATAAGGATAGAATCGGCATCATATTCATACTGATTGCCATAATAGATGGTTCTTCAGCATCCTCCGGCATTTTTACTCCGTCAATAGCTGATTCAAGCTGACGCTTTTTCTCATCCATATCTACTCCGTACTCATACTCTACCTGAACCTGAGATACACTGGATGATGAATTGGAATATACGGCATTGACATCTTCAAGTCCTTCTATTGCCTTCTCCATTGGAATGGAGACTTCATTCATTACTTGCTCTGGAGCAGCACCGGGATATACACCCATTACAATTAAGTAAGGAATAGATATATCTGGAATTGACTCCATTTTCATTCTTGTACCTGAATAGATTCCTGATGCTGTAATAATAATCGTTAATAGCCACACGGCCAGTTTATTTCCTAAAACAAAGTTGACTAACCCCTTCACCCTTACACCTTCCTTTAACTAAAAAAATTCAAACAATTGACTCAATTCCTACAATTAATTATAATAATGACTGGTTGGTCAGATGTCAACTAAATGAACAGGGGTGTCGGCATGGTTAAAAAACAATTAATAATGGAAAGGGCCTTTGAGCTTTTCGCAAAGAATGGAATTGAAGCAACATCTGTTCAACAAATAACGGAAGTATGCGGAATCTCAAAAGGCGCATTCTACCTATCTTATAAATCTAAGGATGAATTAGTTTATGCACTTATTGATTACTTCCTGAGCGATATGGCAGCGAATATTGAACAGGCGGTCAGTGAATCTAATTCAGACCATTCACTGCTTTATCATTTTTATTTTAATATTTTTAGTTCGTATCAAAGCCATTCCAACTTTGCAAAGGTTTTAATAACAGAACAATTTACCTCCTGTAGTATGGAATTATTTGAACAGTTATCAAAATATGATCAATTTATGAACTCTATTATATTCTCTATTGTTGACCGACAATTTCCAAATGTGGATGATTCGATGCGACCAGATTTGGTTTATACCATTAAAAGTTTCTCTAAACTATATGCAGAGCTATTCATATCAAATTATCCTTTTGAGCTTGATACAGTATGCAAATCGTTAGTTGAAAAGGTAACCATTCTAGCTAACCAGGCAGACATTCCGCTTATTTCAGCAGAATATTTAACCTATACAAGCTCAAAATCTATCATTCCTACCAAGGGGGAACTGGTGGATTTGCTCACTGCAAAAAAGGATGAAATATCAGATCAAAACATACAGCAATCATTGGTGCTATTAAAAGATGATTTATTGAATCCCCAATATCCAAGAGTCATCATTCATGGCCTACTAAAGAACTTAAAGGCAAATACCCACACTAAATGGACTGCTTATTTATATGAAACATATTTGGATACATTACAATAAATTTTAACAACCGGAATTATTCATAAATCCCAAACGCAGAAAATTCCTGGGATTTTATTTATACTTATTGATAGTTCCATATCAAATATTCTATTTATTCTATTAATATTTATTACACCCTGCGATATTGCAGTATAATAAATAGAATAAGATGATTTCACCAGGGAGGGGTTTTCGTAATTGAAGGATTTAGGAAACAGCCTTTATACCATATTGGAATGGGTTATGAGGTTTGCTTATGTAAATATATTATGGATTTTATTCACGCTGGCCGGTGTAATTGTTTTAGGGATATACCCCGCCACCACAGCCATGTTTTCTGTAATGAGAGAATGGTTGAGAGGGAATTCGGATTTACCTGTGTTCAATACTTTTTCGTCCTATTACAAAAAAGACTTTTGGAAAAGTAATCATTTAGGAATTTATACATCCATTATCTTTTTATTGATAGGTATTGATCTTTTTTACATACAGAGCGAGGCAAGCAAGCTTATGACCTGGACTCATATCCCGATATTTGCTTGCATTCTATTTTTTATCTTTTTACTTTTTTACCTGTTTCCTGTGTTCGCTCATTATGATTTAACGGTACGATCCAATTATAAACAAGCATTCTTCATTATGTTAATTAGCCCAATCCAAATTATCATGATGGTCATTTGCCTTGTTGCATTTTCAATCATCTCGTTCATCTTCCCTGCACTTGCATTTATTTTTGGTTTAAGCTTTTATTCCTTTATTACATCATGGTTAGCCTCTTCCTCTTTCAAACGTTTAGAGGCAAACAACAAAATCAAACTGACTGATTTATAACTCTGTCAGTTAATTAAAACGCAAAGCACAAATGCTCCTTTATCGCACTTGTGCTTTTATTGATTTCATTGAATAAATTCCTTAACCATAAAAACGACATACTCCCCATGCCAGGTGTATGTCGCTTTGGTTTATCCTATTATCCTTTTACTGCGCTAGCTGATAATCCTTCAATTACTTTATTACTAAAGAAAATAAAGGCAAGCAATAATGGTAGGAAACTGATAATTAATGTGGCACCGATGGCACCCCAGTCAGTCATATACTGTCCAATAAAATTCTGAATGCCGACTGTTAAGGTTTTATATTTATCAGAGCTGATAAACGTATTAACAAAAACGAATTCATTCCAATTGTAAATCATATTGATGATGACTGTCGTAGAAAGAATAGGCATGGACATTGGCAGGACAATCCGGAAAAACATCCGGTTGATTGAGCTTCCATCTATGATCGCAGCCTCTTCAATTTCTCTTGGCAATGTAGTATAGAAGCCAAGCAGAATCATCATCGTAATCGGTAAATTATATGCAGTGTAGGTAAGAACAATCGACCATGGATTATCAATTAAGTTTACGTTCAAAAACATATTGAACAATGGAATTAATGCTGAGTGAATTGGAATCATCAACCCGATCATAAACAAACCAAGCACCAGCTTACTGAATTTCCAATGCATCCTCGTAATCGCATAAGTTGCCATACTTGCAAAAAGAACTGTCAAAATAATGGCTACTCCTGTAATCCAAATACTATTAAAAAAGTATAATCCTATGCCTCCATCCCAAACCTTCAAATAGTTTTCCCATCTAAATCGGAGGGAAGAGCAAAGGGCGAACCCGCAAATATCTCCTGATTGCTCTTTAATGAAAACAGGAAAAGCCAAATAATTGGGAACACCTGAAAGACCGCAACAACTGTCAAACAAGTATATAATACTATCTTTCCAAAACGAGCCATTCTTTTCCTCTCCTCTCTAATATTGGATTTCTTCCTTGGATGCAGTCAGTTTATTGATAATAAACGTCACAATTAACGTAATGACCAGTAACAGGAAGCCAATTGCACTGCCGTAACCAAAATTAGAGGATGAGAAAGCCAGCTTATACATATAGGATGCCATTACTTCACTGGATCCGTTCGGACCTCCGCCTGTCATAACATAAATAAGATCGAAATATTTAAGTGAACCAACAATAGCCAGTACAATTGTAACTTTTACAACTCCCATGATTAGCGGCAATTTAATCTTCATGGCAATCTGCCATGGAGTAGCACCGTCTATTTTTGCTGCTTCAATTAAAGATTCAGGTATATTTTTTAGGGCTGCATAATAAATCAAAATATAAAATCCTGCATACTGCCATAGGATGGGGATAAAAATAGCATATAAAACGATAGATGTATCAGATAACCATAATGGTGGATTTTCAACCCCAAACCAAACCAATATCGTATTTAATATTCCGTTCGATGGATTGAACACTTTAATCCAAAGCTGCGCAATAGCCACTGAAGATAGCAGCATTGGAATCAAATAAATTTTCCTTAATAAATTTGCCCCTTTTATTTTGGAAGCAAGAATGAGAGAAATAGCTAAATAGATAACTAAACTCAATGTTGAAAAGATAGCCAGTAAAATGGAATGCCAGGCACTATCCCAAAATTTCGCGTCCTGGATTGCATTTATATAGTTCTCCAATCCAATAAACTTCATGGCTCCAATGCCATCCCAATCCATAAGTCCATAATAACCTGTCAAAATAAGCGGGATAAAAATCAGTACACTGACCAATAACAAAGCCGGCAGAATATACATAGCTATAATCCACTTATTGGACATCACCTTATTCATAAAAACCACCTCATCTGTATGTAGGAAAAGGATTCATCGTATCAGGATGAATCCTTTTCCTTTGTCGTTTTACTTTGAAGAAAGCGCCTTTTCATGCTCTTTTGCAAATTTCTCTGGAGTTGTTTCCTTGCCGAATAAAGCTTGAATTTGATCTAAGTGAACCTGTGCTGCATCGGAGCTTAATTGTACATCCGCATATAAGGTAATATTAGTTGCTTTATTTAATTTCCCTAAAACATCTACATACATTTGCGGCAAATCTAGCTTCTCAGCATCAATTTTAGTAGCTGGTATTACGCCGGCATCCGTGACAGATTTTTCTCCCCACTGCTGAACAAAGTAAGATACGAAATCCTTCGCCTCTTCTTTTACTTTAGAGTCTTCAGAAACAAACAATCCTACTCCAGGTCCACCAACATAACTGTTCATATCCCCTTTTCCATCAACAGATGGGAAGTCAAAGAAACCAACCTGATCTTTAAATTCCTGAGGTACATCTGGATTTGTTGTGTAGTTTGGCAAATCCCATGTAGCAATTAGATACATAGCGGCTTGGCTGTTCATGAACATACTTTTTGCTTCTTCATCAGATAAACCGTTGAATCCGTTTACAAATCCATTTGCATCAACTAATTCCTGTACTTTTTCAGCGGCAGATACAAGCGCTGGATCTTCGAAAGAACCTGAACGATCAATGGCACCTTTCAATGCTTCAGTCCCGCCAATTCGATCTGCTAAATACATATACCATAATGAACCAGTCCATTTATCCTTATTACCTAGCGCAATTGGCTCAACTCCATTTTTATCAAGCGTTTTTGCGGCCTTTACTAACTCATCAAATGTTTTTGGAGCTTCTAAGCCATTATCCTTAAACATTTTCTTATTATAGAAGACAGAGGCTATATTAAGCTCCAGTGGCAGACCGTACGTTTTACCATCGATTTGGTAAGCTTCCGAAGTACCAGCTACAAAAGAATCCTTTAAATCTCCTTCTAGAATGTCATCCAGCGGCGCAAACTTTTTGCCATCCACGTATGGTTGAAGGTATCCTGCTGACCATGTCATTCCCACATCAGGAAGTTCATTGGAAGCAGATAAAACTTTAATTTTATCCTTGTATTGTTCATTGCTAAGTACTTCAAGCTCAACCTTAACATCCTTATGTTCCTTCTCATAATCAGCAACGATTTTCTGAACAATTTCATGATGTTGTTTAGAGCTTCCTTCCGGCCATAGGTGCATAAACTTAACAACTTTCTTTCCATCACTGTTTGACTTTTCAGTTTCTGACGAACATCCCGCTAGAACTAAAAATAAGGCCAAGAACCCAGCAAGAAATGAAAACGCTTTCTTTTTACGCATAATTAAACCCCCAATAGTTAATTTTACTTACTATTAAACTTAAATTTAGAATATCATGGAATACTTTGTTTGTCTACTAGATAAACAAAGTATTAGATGTTACTATTATAGTAAATGTGATAGAAATGAGGCGGACCATTGAAAACGTATAATCAGCAGGTTGTAAAAAAAGAAAATAAATCTTTGGTCATGCATGTTATTAAGGAATCTCCTCCTTTATCACGCACAGATGTGGCCAATAAAACCGGCCTTAATAAAGGAACAGTCTCTTCATTGGTTTCCGAGCTTATAGAGGAACAGCTCGTATCTGAATCCGGACCTGGCAAATCCAACGGTGGCCGACGGCCAGTTATGTTATTCTTCAATGAAAATGCAGGCTATTCCATAGGAGTTGATCTTGGAGTTAACTATATTTTAGGAATCGTAACCAACCTACAGGGGAAAATCCACAAAGAAAAACTGGAAAAATTCCAGGAACTAACCTATGAAGATATTAAAAAAAGACTGTATGAAATGATTGATTGTATGATTGCTTCCATTCCTGATTCACCATATGGTTTAGTCGGGATTGGTATTGGTGTACCGGGCACAGTTGATACAACTGGAAGAATTTTAATGGCTCCCAATTTAAACTGGAAAAACATCGATTTGAAAAATATGGTCGCAAAGAAATACTGTGTACCTGTTAAAGTTGAGAATGAAGCAAACTGTGGGGCATATGGCGAAAAAAAATTCGGTGTCGGAATAAACTTCACCAACATGATATACATCAGTATTGGGTTTGGAATCGGCGGCGGCTTAATCCTGAATAACCAACTTTATCAGGGCAATAATGGACTTTCAGGGGAGCTGGGTCACATGACAATCGAAAGAAGCGGAGAAAAATGCCGCTGTGGAGACCATGGATGCTGGGAATTATATGCATCAGAGAGAGCCCTAGTCAGTCAGGCGAAGCTCATGATGAATGATCCCGCCATTACACTCGAACACTTAATTGATCTTGCTGAAAATGAAGACCTAACAGCAATTGAATTATTCAGTGAAATAGGGAAATCGATTGGGATTGGCATTAATAATATCATTAATATTTTTAACCCTAATCAAGTTATTCTTGGCAATCGCCTGGCCGCCTGTGAAAAATGGATTCACTCTTCATTAGTAGAAACCATAAAAAATCATTCTCTATCTAATCATCAAAAGAACTTACATATACAATATTCAAGTTTAGCGAGTCATTCTTGCGCACTGGGCGTAGCTGCTTTTTCAACTGAACATTTCTTAGATAACGACCTGTATCATCAAAGTATTCAGACCTATCCATTAGTGCATCAATATTAGCTGCTTTCTTTGCTGACGCAATCAAGATTACACATTTATGAAAGCGCTTCTATTTTTTTATATATTAAGGAGGCTACAATAATGAAAATTCAAAACCCTATTTTAACTGGCTTTAACCCTGATCCAAGTATTTGCAGACGTGACGAAGATTATTATATTGCCGTTTCTACGTTTGAATGGTTCCCCGGGGTCGGTATTTATCACTCTAAGGATTTAAAAAATTGGTCATTAGTTTCCCGCCCATTAAATAGATTAAGCCAATTAAATATGATGGGAAATCCTGATTCAGGGGGTATTTGGGCTCCTGCTCTCTCCTACCATGATGGGAAGTTCTGGCTCATTTATACAGATGTCAAGGTGACAGGCGGACAGTGGAAAGACAGCCATAATTATCTCAGTACCTGTGAAACGATTGATGGCGAATGGTCTGATCCAATCCATCTTAATAGCTCTGGCTTTGATCCATCTTTATTCCATGATGATGACAGCAAAAAATATCTTGTGAATATGGTCTGGGATCATCGCCTTGGAAACCATAGTTTCTATGGAATTGTACTTCAGGAATATAGTGTAGAAGAGAAAAAGTTAGTTGGAGATAAAAAAATTATCTTTAAAGGAACCGACATCAAACTGACAGAAGCTCCGCATTTATATAAATGGAATGGCTACTACTATCTGTTAACGGCAGAGGGTGGAACAAAATATGATCACCAGGCAACCATTGCCCGCTCCAAAACGATTGATGGACCATATGAAGTACATCCGGAAAATCCGTTAATTACATCGTTTCCTTATCCAAGAAATCCATTACAAAAAGCGGGCCATGCTTCTATCGTTCACACTCATACAGATGAATGGTTTTTAGTTCATTTAACCGGACGCCCTCTTCCTAAAGAGAATCAGGCATTGCTGGATCCAAGAGGGTTTTGTCCGCTCGGCCGTGAAACAGCCATTCAACGATTGACTTGGGAGAACGATTGGCCGTATGTAGTGGGCGGTAATCAGCCTTCTCTTGAAATAGAAGGACCTAAGATGGAGGAAGTAAAATGGGAAAAAGATTATCCTGAAAAAGATGATTTTAACGAGAAATCATTGAATCTTAACTTCCAAACTTTACGGATTCCTCTAGGAGATCATCTCTCATTGGAAGACAAACCAGGTCACTTGCGATTGTACGGTAAAGAATCACTCACTTCAAAATTCACACAGGCTTTTGTGGCAAGACGCTGGCAGCATTTTAACTTTACAGCTGAAACTAAATTGGCTTTTAACCCGGACACATTCCAGCAGGCCGCCGGCTTAGTAAACTATTACAACACGGAAAATTGGAGCGCCCTTCAGCTTACATGGAACGAAGAGAAAGGTAGAGTTCTAGATTTAACCGTATGTGATAATTTCACCTTTGATCGACCATTGAGTGGTAATGAAATTCCGGTACCGGATGAAATTGAATATGTTTATATACGTTCCGAAGTCCAAACAAACACGTATCACTACTCCTATTCATTTGACGGAGAAGCTTGGACACAAATCCCAGTAACCCTATACTCTTATAAACTATCTGATGATTATATCCGCGGTGGCGGATTCTTTACTGGAGCCTTTGTAGGCATGCAGTGCCAGGATACATCTGGAGAAGGCAAGGCTGCTGATTTTGATTACTTTACTTATAAGGTCAATGAATAATTTGCGTAGGGGTAAAATAGACTGCATTAGCTTAAGAGAGGATATCCAGACCGGATATCCTCTTTTCTCATGTATAAATACATCGTAAGCATTCCTATGTTTAAGTCCTTACTGTTTTAGGAAAGGTATAGGATAACGAGGAGGTTTTCTGATGGATACATTTTTGTATATACTGTTTGCTTGTTTTTATGCCGGCTTGCTCATCATGATGCTTCAATCCATAAAAAAGAGTGGTGTTAGCATAGTATCGAATGTATTAATTCTGGTTATTGTACCGCTCATCTATGATAATGCCATTCTTGGCATCGGAAAGTGGATTGGGGAGGGAGAAGTTTTAGAGAATTTGAATGCTGCTCGATACTGGATGCATGCGATTTTTACACCTTTGTTAATTTTATTTTCCTGGGATGTACTTAAACGTGCTAGGGTCAAGTGGGTGAATACCACCTCAGCCATACTGATTACAGTTGCCTTTACACTAATTGCTTTTTTGATAGAACTATTTACAGTTGTGTGGGACCTCTCACTAAAAGCGGAAAAAAGCTATGGCATTCTAAGCTATTCTTCAACCAATTCTCCACAAGGACCGCCAATCATGATTTTAATGGTCACACTGGCACTTCTTGTGTCATCCATTATTCTTTGGAAAAGGACAGGTTGGTATTGGATATTCGTTGGAACCGCACTTATGATTGTCGGGAGCATGGTCAAGATCCCAATTGAAAGCGGCGCAATCACCAATGCGTTTGAATTAATCTTACTCATCTCTCTAGTGTTTACAAAAAGGTATCAGGATCGTTATCAGGGGGGCAAAAAACTGGCTCTCGGTTGAATATCCAAAGAGACCAACCCAATGAAAATCAGCTTGGTCTCTTTAAAGCTCTATTTCTTATTAGGTTAAACTCCATTTACGATAAATAACAGATGCGCATTTAAAGGAAATATAAGACAATAAAATAAATCATAGTTATTGGGGGAGTTCATTTGAATTGGCTAGAACCTTTTAATAGAGATTTTTTTATTGATGAAGAAGAGGATAGCTCTCCTTTCTTCAGGAGCAAATCCATTGATGGTAATGGAGTGCCAAAACAATATTCCCTTCTGACGCAATTTTTCCTATTATTAAGTGCACAGTTGAGCGATAGCGTTACTTATTATCCGATAAAAAATGGCCTTATCAAGGATAAGGAGCTGCGAGAAATCATCTTGCACTTCGATGAGCGAAAAGAATTTATAGTGAATGATAAACCGATTGAGATCATGTTGGCTAAGCCCAATAATGATTCTTTAAAGCATCTCATGTCTAATCCCTTAAACCCTGTTATTAAGAGCCTTTTTCCACAAAGCAAACAACTTCAACAAGTTCAATTCTCACCTTCAAGTCCGTATAGAGTAATTCCAGAGAAAATCAATTCCTACGAGGACAAGGAGTTTGATCTAGTACTAGCCTATTTAAAAGAAAACACGGAAAGCCCTTCATTTGGTTTTCAACTCTCAAATTGGATTCTGAATGATTCCCTAAAAAATTCGCATGCTCTGCGTTATTTCTCTCATCACACACAAACACTTTGCCTGTGGATAGATGAATCAAAAAGAATTATCTCCATCGAAATGCAATTTTAGCATTAGCTGAAAGGAGAAAAACAATATTAAACAACACTAGCAGTAAAATATCTAACCTAAAATAACCCCTTGTTCTGAAAAACACACCAACCATGCTTAAGTCGCATAATACGTCTCAATGATGTATTTAAGGAAGGTTAGACAAACCTTCATCAATTATGGCGCTTTACGAATGGTAATGCGCCAATTACTGCCCGTACTAATGTGATAAGTATCAGCGAATGATTTTTGATTTAGGGCCAGCCCCAGATTATCAAGTGAATTAACATAAAGAATGGCTTCCTCTAATGCACTGTCTGCAAAAGATCTGCCATATACAACCTCTTCCTCAAACCTCACTGTTCCATCCTTTTCAATTTGAACCCAGACCTTATCTCCCAGTGAGATTTCCAGTTTTCTAAAGAGTTCTCGCGAAATATTCGTCCATAGATTTCCAAATCGAATATCAAGAATTTCAATAATACCGGTAATCTTATGATCATGTATGTATGCCTCATAAAGAGGTAGTTCAATAAGGGAATCAACAGGTATTTCCGGCCCCACTTCCTCAAAACTAATCACCCCAGCTGCAATCCTTGCCCCTGTATATGCATAAACATCACGCCCGTGGAAAGTGTAGGATTCTCCTGAACGCGGCAAACGATTTACCTTCTCATCTATCACTCTTGCTTCCGTGATGCCAATTTTATTTTTGATATGGGATAGGGTACCGTTATCAGGCGTGACCACATAGTGTCCACCAGAGGTCTTTGCAACGATACTTCGGCGATCGCATCCTACACCCGGATCTACCACCGATACAAATACCGTTCCTTCCGGCCAATAAGAAATAGCCTGCAATAGACGGTATGAGCCTTCCCATATATTAAACGTTGGAATATCATGCGTATTATTACTAATCTTTAAAGATGGCTCGACAGAAAGCGCTACTCCATACATAGCACTTACAGCCCCATCACTTAATCCAAAATCTGATTGAAAAACTAATAAACGTTTCAACTTCATCCCACCCATTTCTTTGTCCAAAATAAAAAACACCACGTCCTTACCATGATGAGGACGTGGTGTGACTTCACGTGGTTCCACCTTAATTCGCTGCTTACTCACATAAACAGCCTTCGTAAGCGTAAAAACGAATCAACGCTTCCTACACTCTGATATGGATAACGAGTACCAAATCTCGTCGAAACCTATTCATATAATTAATAAATTATACTTTCAGCACGAGGCTCAGAGGCCATTTTCAATAATGGTACTTCCCGCTCCTTTTCAGCTGCCGAAGCTCTCTAAAAGAGAAATATCCAGAATCTACTCTCCTCTTCCATACTTTATAATATTTTGAATTATTAAAATTATAATGAGCTTGATTATGCTTTGTCAATATACATTATCCAAATATGGAAACAATAATCGATAAAACTGATGAATTCCCTATTCTTTTTTTACATTGTCTATATCTTATAAAGTGTGTCTACATGCTCGTCTAAATTTCGACTGTAATTCTTTTAACACAGGAATAGAGTCATCCATAAAAATTTTCTGAATTATAGTAAAATGGTGACAGCGTACAGATTACGATGAGGGATACACTGTTTTCCGGTATAATCAGTCGCTAACATAGATAGAAAAATAAGAGTTTTTTAAATGGATGGAGGAATAAGCATGAAAAGGATAAAACTTGGTAGCAGCAGTTTAAGCGTTCCAGCTATTGCTGTAGGCTGTATGAGAATTGATTCTATGAATGATGACAATTTAGCAACACATCTTACTTTTTGTATGGAGAATGGGCTGAATTTCTTTGACCATGCTGATATTTATGGAAATGGCATTTGTGAATCCAAGTTTGGTAAGGCCTTAAAGATTGCGGGATATAACAGAGAAGATGTAATCCTGCAATCAAAATGCGGGATCAAGCCGGGTACTATGTATGACTTATCAAAAGAGCATATCTTAACGTCTGTCGATAAAATACTAACACGCCTGGACACCGATTACTTAGATGCACTGGTACTTCATCGTCCAGACGCTTTGGTAGATCCTGAGGAAGTAGCTGAAGCATTCGATACCTTAGAGAGCTCTGGCAAAGTCCGTCAATTTGGCGTATCCAATCATAAGCCAATGCAAATTGAATTGTTAAAAAAATATGTAAAGCAGCCGATCATTGTAAACCAACTGCAACTAAGCCTCCCCTTTTCGAACATGATTGCTAATGGGATGGAAGTGAATATGCAAACAGAAGGCGCCGTTGAGAGGGATGGTAGTGTCCTAGATTATTGCAGACTCCATGATATAACCATCCAAGCTTGGTCACCTTTTCAATATGGTTTCTTTGAAGGCGTTTTTATCGGGAATGATGAGAAGTTCCCCGAATTGAACGAGACTCTTACAGAGTTAGCTGATAAATATGAAACAACTCCAACCGCTATTGCAGCAGCTTGGATTTTGCGACACCCAGCAAACATTCAGTTGATTGCTGGTACAACTAATCAAAAACGGATGGCTGACATTATTCGGGGCAATGAATTACAGTTAAGCCGTGAAGAATGGTATCGCCTTTATTTGAACAGCGGGCATATATTGCCTTAAAATCTTCCGAATAAAATGAAGAGCCTTAAGATACACTTAGGAAGACACTTTCCTTTCCAGTGTTATCCTATTTGAATTGAGGCTCTTCTTATCTTATTAGAAAGTCATCAATTTCACTAAAACTATTCTCTATCTATACCAACACTTATTCTTTCGTTTCATCAAAATTGCAAGCTATCGCTAGCATGTCAATGGGGTCTGCCACTTCGGAGACCGTATAAACGACTGTACCTTCCTGCCAAGAAATACGGTTATTGCCTGCTTTTTGCGAATCTATATCCGCTTTTACAGAACCATATTCATGGGGCACTGGCAGTTGGTTGCTTTCAAGATAGGAGACCATTTGTTTAGCGAGCGGGACGTAGTCACTGTTGCCTTCTATATTGGAGGCTTGGACTTGTAGATACCATCTTCCTTCATGCCAATTTAGCCACTTATGTCCTGCCCCTGCGTCCTCATATCCTTGGATGGAATGACCCAGATCTATAGGATTCCCTGCCTGGATCCCCTCAGGCTGTATATAGCCGATTTTTGATTTAGCCTCTCCTTCAGTTTTATACTGATGGACTTCTATTACAGCAATCGGTTTTGCAATGGTACTATTGTTCAACTCTTTACTGTTGACTGGTATCATTTTTTCGCTTTCAAAAAATATAACGCGATACATATCAGATTCCGAAAGGGTCGCCGCACTTAGATTCTTGTCCTCAGACGATAGCGGAAGATGTATGGGTAGCTTAGGAGATATTGAGCCTTTGATTTGTTCCTTGGCATCTTTTATTACTTTTTCCTGAGATAATGAGGCATCATGTGAGTCGTTTTGTTCAGCTTTTACAGGGCTTCCGTTGGCAGATTCGCTGTCTTCCTTCTGATCCGTTGAAGATTTTTCTGTTGTTACAGGTTGAGCTGATTCTTCATGTTTCTCCCCTGCTTTTTTATCCGTAGCTGCATCTTCATGCGAGCATCCAGCAAGGTAAATGCTTGTTAAAGCTAGCACGATACCCATCTGTTTCAACATTTTACTCACCCCTTTCTTTGTCGTCTACCACGTTATGATGCCAGATAATCCTATATACCAAAAAACGGTATAATTATAACAAGACTGATTCCTCAAAAAAAAGCATAAACCTTCCGAAGCGGAAAATTTATGCTTTATGTCATATATAAAATGTGACTTAACCCATATGATTGCCAATTGATTACTCATATTATTACCAACCCTTGATATAGGTGGGATATGCGCCTCTTTTTATTGCTTTGAGCTAACTTGATTTACCCCTGCTAAAGAAAAATTGATAACAATATAACTACTTACGGCAATTATACAGACTCCCAAATGGACTTTCGGCAATTATATGAACATATCCTCTAAATACTTAATTAGAGATAAAATATCTAAATCCTTCTCATTTAAAGCGACTATAAAAAATTTCTATAGGAAGACCCTAGAGTGTTGAAAAACAGCTATCCCCCGACAATTTAGCTTATAGTTAGCCGTGACCCTTAGCCTACATAGGTTGCTTGGAATTACACTTAGCTATAATGGGATTAGTAAATCATATACGTTTATACATAAATATTATTTTTTCCAAAAAGGCTTATTTATATATTTACGAAAAGCATTATAATAAACATCATTATATTGCCGCTGGATAATTCTCTTCCCAAAAGAAGAATTTATTCTTTTTTTTGTAGGATTTATTCCGGCTTCAACTAATTGTTTTACCGTATCTTCAATAGCTCTCTTATTTTTTAAATATCTTTTTCTATGTTGTTCAGCTGCATATTTCCTATATCTATCACTTAGTAATCTAATTTTTTCAGGAAATATATAATAGAGAGTAGAATCACTCTTATAGCCTAGTTTTGTGTGTATTTCTTTACTAGACAATGGAGGATATTTATTCTCTTTTAACATTTGATCTAAGATATGACATATATCTTCTTTCTTTCTCTGATTTAACCTTGATATTTTTGGTTTTATAACATTCATATCTTGATAATATAAATCTAAGCTAAAATTATTATTAAAAAAATTTATTAATGGCAATTTAAATATATAGCAATATTTTAATATATTTTCTAATATTAGTCCCTTGGTCCCCCAATAGTAGAAAGAACTTTCCGAAATATTTAAAGCTGCAGCTAGATCCTTTTTCTTTATCCCTAGAGACTTCATTTGATTATTTATCTGCAATATTCTTCTACTCAGCTCAAATTTGCTAGGTATCACCATTTTCTCTTTTGGTAAACAAAAAAGTTCGCTCAGCTGATTATATTTCCATAATTCCCATTCTAACTCCGCAACAGTATATTTAATAAGTTGGACATTAACATCTTCTAAAAATTGTTCACAATTATAACAGTATCCATCGAAATTCTGCCTTGTATAATCGTTTATAGTAGCTCTACAATTAGGGCATTCATCAATCAAAAGACATTTATGTATTCCACACAAATTCAAACACCTAAAGGCCCAGATTTTTTTGTCATATACCTCCTCACCCAATTCTCTCATTTCCTTATAACATTCCGGGCACCACTGTTTATTCCTTCTAAGAGTATTTGAATGTAACAAATCTTTATATATGTTTAATGTCAACTCATCAATTGATTTATTTGATGTTAATTCTGAAATAATATCTGAAAATAACTCTGCCATCTTACCAGTATTTAGCGAAGAATTTCCAAATATATAACAAGTTTTAAATGATGGATAATACTCCTTGATTTTATTTTTGTAGATTGGATAAATTAGTTTATTTATTAATATCGTATTGGAAATACAATGTGCTTTACTTAATCTATTTATATAACTACATAAACTTTCCACGTCACTTGTGCCTATACCTATAGGATTTAAATTATATAATATACTTCTCTCTGATGATTTGTTAACCATTTCCCCCATAGCACTCCTAATAGTCTACATCTGTTTTATCTCTTTTTGCATCTCTTTCTCCAGCTCTTTTGTCTTTTTTCTTACTTGTTTGACTCTTTTTAGCTTCATCATCAATAGACTTCTCAGCACTCTTTGTCTTTTTTGGATCATTAGAATATATTCCTAGTTTATGCATTAGCTCATTTTCTAAAGAAAGTTCATCATCCAGCAATCCTTCTCCTTCAAATATCTCATCTGCAATGACGCTACATTGCTTTACACTTAAAGCAAATTTTTCAAAATCGCTTATATCTAATGTCTCAATATACGGATTTTCAATCAATTTTGCTTTTAAAGTTCTATAAATAAGTCTTTTTAATGTCCCTACACACCCTAATGTTCTAGAATAAAAGAAATCCCAATGACTAACTAAATCTGGCTCTTTCTTTAATGGAATATGCTTTTGGAACATATACAAGGTCTTAATAAAATTTTCACGTTCCTTCTTTCTTTTTACGTTATATCTGGGAAGATGAGTATCTAAACTCCTATTGCTTAACTGCCCACTTAAGTGTCTTAATTCAAGTAATTCATACGTACCGAATAGAATTATGGGTACCCTTGAAATATTTGACAATGATTTCAAGATATCCATTTGATTCATTAAAGAAACTCCCCTTGTAACTTTTGAAATATGGTGAGCTTCATCTATAACAAAAGCCTTTGTTTTACGATATTTTAATGCATTAACCATACTGGGAAATAGCCTACTATCTCCTCTATATTTGAGCATAATACTTTCTTGCTTTAATTTATGCTCTATTAAAGGCTCATTTAATTCTTCTAGAGCATCGATGTAGAGTTCTTTCCATTTGAAACTTCCTGTTTCAGGAACTCTGGCCTCAACTCTAATTATAGGTATTAGTCCCCTATCCTTTTCCATTTCATCTCTATACCTTTTTTCTATTTCATTTATTAACTTATTACATAAAAATGATTTCCCAGCTCCTGTAGGCCCAAAAACAAAGACCACCAAATCTTCTCCATTGGCTGTTTCAATTATTTTTATTAATTCTTGATAGACATTATTTAAATTTGGATGGTTTAAAGAAAAATTATAAAAGTACCTATATTTATCATCAATAGATGAATATAATAAAGCAGGCGGAAAATATAACTTTTCATCCATTAGAATTCACCAAAATCAGCAATGTCATTAAAATCTACCTCTTCTAATGTTATTTCTTCAAATGCTTCTTCATTAATTTCTCTTGTTACTTCATTTATATTACTTGTTGAGTTAGTACCGTTCTCTGTTTTATTTCTTGAAGAATAACCATTCATTATGTTTTCTACAACTCTTTTATTAGCTCTATCTTTCAACCTTTGTTTCTCTAATAACTCTTGTGATTCAATCGAAGATAAATAATTCACTAATTCTTTAGATGATTTATGCCTCTCTGTACCTTTAATTTTGTCCCTTTTTCTAAGTTCTGCTGAGGCCATTTGAATTTCCCTTAGACTTTTTCCCTTTAAAATAGTGTAATACTCAGATATCAATTTCACCCAGCGTTTATCAAGGTATGCATAAGCCTCGCCCACATTGAATGGATCAAATTTTATACTCACTTGTTTATTTATGAATTTTTGACTTCTAAACATTTCATTCCAATAGTAGAATCCGTGAATCTTTACTCCAGCACCCGCCTGAACTTTAGCCGTTCCCTTTTTAGTAGAGGGATAGGTTAAATATTTAAATAATTCAAAGTCCGTTATAAACCTGAACTCTCTTAACCCTGTAATAGATAAATTACTATTAAAAATTGATAATGGAGTATTTCCCAGGGTACTATGATGCTGATTATCATAAATGTCATAAATATAACCTTTCAAAGCATTATAAAGATCCTCTAATGTCCATACCGCATTGTTTTTTGGATTAAAATTCTTAGTAACTAGTCTTACGTCCTTTTTAGTTGCTTGAGTATTGCCTGATAAATTATATATAAACTCTCTTTGTACTGTACCAAAAAGTCGTTCTATTACACTTCCAAACCGTGCTTTAGTGGGTGGTCTAACTTTTTTCGTTACCTTATTGTAGGCAAGGAGAGTATCAAAGTATACGCTATTAAAATCCTTTCCTCCATCAACAACCAGCGTTGAAGGCATTCTTTTATGTTTTCGCACTAATTCTCTAATGACCATCATATTAGTTCTATAACTTGGATTATCGTAAGTTAAGTAAAACGCCAAAATTCTCCTAGAGTAAGCATCCACCATAAATGTTAGCCACGGTTTTCCCAGTTCTTTATCCGTATCAGAACAAATTAATTCAATATCCAATTCAGTATGATCTATATGTACAATTTCAAAAGGGCGATTACCGTGTTTTGGAGTGTCTTTGATATCTAGCCTCCAATAAAACTCTTCCACCTTATAAGCAGCACGATGACCTTCCCTCTTTGAAATTGTTGAATGTATCGGTCTATTTTTTATATATTTAACAAAATTCTTATAATGTATGGGTTGTAGATTTTGCTTTTTACATAAATCACTGAAAATGTTGTATACTGCAGACATATTTTTTTGTTTATTATTTTCATATTCAGAAGCAATTACTTTTTTTAGTATGTCTTCTACTTCTAATGGAAACCTTCTGCTCCTATTTCCTCGTTTATTAATCTTGGGAATAAGACCTATAAAGCCTACTCCACTTTCTTTCTCAGCTTTATTGTATTGTTCCTTCCATAATCTGAACGTCCTATCCGGGACTCCTAAATCCTCACTTTTTTCTCCTCCGTTCAGAACTTTCATTAAAATATCATATCTAAAATTAGCCTTTTCTAAATCTGATGAACTAGCAGTTTTGAAAGAATCAAGTATTGATTTATTTTCTTCGTTATCTTTTTTTGCAAAACCCCTGATAGCCCCAGATGTTAGAAATTTATAAAAAGAGTTTACCGAAACGTCAATTACTTCAAGATTTTGTTCATTTTTTAGCCATATTACCTCCTCTTGTATTGATAAAATTTCAAACGTATCTTCTCCCCACATAAACCTTTCTCCGACTACCAGGTTTATGCTCTCTACTGAATAATTAATATCTACAGTACAATTTGTTGCACTAGTAAAAGCTCTTAGAGTTTCTTCATTTTCAAATAAAGGAAAATTTTTTCTATCGGTTATATCAAAAGAATGTAAATCACTAATGATCACTCTCTTACTTATAAGGCTGTATACTATATCCGGAGAAACCCCTTCATCAAGTAAGCTTTGTAATTTAATGGATGGTTTATTCTTGACCAATTTTAAAATATAATCCCGTTCTTCTTTTTCAACAATCACACTAGTATCGAATATATAATCTTCCAGAAATCTAATATTAACTTGGAATATCCAGTTGATATCTTTCGAACTTCGAACTCTAAAAGATAATCCATATTGTTGTGCATATTCTTCACAGGGCGGACAACGCCAACTTCCATTTTCATCTTTAGCGTATCGTTCAGGATTGTTGTTTGATAGTTCGATCAGTTCGTCCTCAGTTTTCCATTCTTCCCAACCAATCCATCCACTCTCAATAACGAAGAAGTCTGCAGTATACCAAGGGCTTTGTTTACGACCCTTCTTTTTATAATGTATTTGAAAACTTGGCGGTTGATCGTAATATTCTAATACATCTTTGTCTATTTCCTTTTCATAAATGCCACAAAGCTCTACCTTATGGCTTTCAAATTGAATAGTAAATCCCATTTTGTTACTTGGGTAAAACCCCGATACATTTTTATATCCACTTCTAACTTTTCTAGCTGGATCTGAATTTCTGATATAGTCAATTATAGTTCTAGCAGCTTCATTAATTTTATTTTCTTTATACCAGGTATCAATATCGTTTATGCTCATTTACTCACCTCTTCACATTTTGTCGTCTCCACCTATATAATTGGCGCAACACGACAATTTTATACCACGTTTTTCAAAACAAAAAGAATATTGCTCAAAGATTTTCTTTTTTTTAAATATATATATTTCTATCATTAATTTTTTTATAAAAAAACATATGTATTTCTATAATTAATTTTTTTTTATAAAAAACATATGTATTTCTAATATTTTATTTAACAAAAAAATGAGAAAGAGATATTATAAGACATATACTATATTGTTAGTGGTGAAAAAAAATGAAAAAAAAATTGGGTCGTATTATTCGAACGCTAAGAAAAGAAAAAAAGCTAACTTTAAAGGATTTATCAAAGATTTCAAAAGTTAGCTTTGCACAGATAGGAAAGATTGAGAGAGGGGAACATCATCCGACTAGAGAAACACTCCAAAAGATTGCGGATGCATTACAATCTGATCCTCAAACATTATTTAATTTAGCAGGTTATACTTACTCAAAAAAAGTTGAATCGACTGATATTTTTATAATGAATCATCAGTATGAAGTTTTGACTAAATACCAAAATACCTGTCAAATATGCGGAGCTAAAGCACCAGAAACTAAAGTCACTGTTGCAGTTATTAATCCCGAAAAAAGCAATGAGACAAGTAATTTCATTGTACTTTGTACTACTTGTAACAATTCAAGGCAAAAAAAGATAGAAAAAGATGGACTAGAGAATGATTTTTTATATAAAAAATACAGTAAACAAACTGAATAACTAATCTGAGACATTTTCATTTATTTGTTTTATTTCCCGGCCTATTATATATTGTTTTTTCAGACTATCTAGTTTATTTCTAAAGATTTTTTCTCTAAAAACATTCAATCCTACCAAAGCCTCCATCTTTCTATAACTTGGATATTCAGACTTACGAAGTAGTTCGAAAAAGCTATCTTCTATTTGTTTACTAATTTCCACCTCCCTCTGCCTTTTCTTAGATATCATTGAAGAAATATAATTGTCTTTAATTTTCTTTACTTCCTGTGGAAAAGCCTGTGTTAGCAGTTTTCTATCGCAACCAATATCGAGGGAAATCGCTGACAAGGATACTACTGTTTTGTTGTATATAATGTCGTCAAGATATTGCTTTATTTTCTTGTGATCATATCGTTTATTGAGACTAACTTTTACTTTTTCACTTTCTGTTTCTCTTTCTTTTTCTTTTATCCATTCGACACTAACTATAGATTCTTTTTTATTCTGGAAAAACTGATTCAATGATATCTCTAATTTAAGGCATATATTTGCAAGTTCTTTCAAAGGGGGCAAATTATTACCGGAATACCAACCATAAAGCGTGCTTTTATTAACCTCAAAAAATCTTGCAGCTCTATTAAGATTTAAAAAGGTATTTTCCACCAAGTAATTTATATTTAATGCAACGTCCTCTCTTTTGTATGGTAAGACATCAAAATGTTTGCCCCAAGCAAGCATATCAACTATGAAATGTGATAACTTTAATTGATATTCATCAATAACCTTAGTGTCTTGTATGATCCTTCCTAGCCATTTATAACAATTAGGACACGTGCCTAAAACTGACTCTCTTGTTAATTCATTGATTTCAACTTTACAGAATGGGCAACTTATCTCTAATTCCAACTTGTGTTTTACACACACCTTATAAAGTACAATTTTCCATAAAAGAGGCTCATAAACAGTGTTATTATCTTTCATTTCAACCAAACAAGAAGGACACCAGGCTTTCTTATTTCGTAATAATCCACGATCAGGAATAATAACCCCATATTTTAGTAATGCCAAGCCTTGAATATCATTTCTGCCGCATAGAATCTGTAAGATATTCGAAAATTCTTTTGCTAAAACTCCTTTTCCATTTACACAATAAGACGACTTATAAAAACCATCCCCACCTTTAACAGCAATGCTACTTATATACTTTTTTCCAATATGAGGATTAATAACTCTATTTATTAGGTTGCCTACTGAAATATTATGCATTTTTGATAATCTAACCATATATCCACTCAGCGATTCAACATAGGCAGAATCAAGACTAAAAGGCTCTATATTATACAAGTAACTTCTGTTATTGCTCATTCCTACTCCTCCAATATATTTTAAGATATGAATTTTATAAAACATATTTATGATTCAAACTAGCAGCCTTTGATAGATTCCTAGATAAGCAAATTGCCGAACCTTATATTTTAATTCTGTTCATATTACTGAAAAATATACACTAAGAAGGAGTAAACTAAATTAGAAAAGCCACCCTGTGTCATTATAAATGGTTCCGTTTTGAGTTGCTTTTCTAAAAAAATGGTCCGAAATGACAGTCCTTTTGACATCGTAAACGGCATATAAAACAAAAGAAAACTCGCTCCTAAAAATGGCGAGTTTTCTTTTGTTTATATGCCAAGTCTTCTTTAACTAAAGCCCCTGTTAGTTTAAGTATATTCATTCACAAACAAAGACAATTACAATAGTAACTTTTCGTAATCACTTTTAAGTATTGCCATAATAATTTCATCTGAATATGCTTTATTGTAATATAAGGACTGACGTAAGACGCCTTCTTTTACAAATCCAACTTTTTCATACGCCCTGATTCCACGTAAATTTTGACTAAATACTTCTAACTGTAAACGATTTAAATTGAGTTGATCAAAAACAAAACTTAGAACTATATTGATTGCTTCAGTTCCAAAACCTTTTCCTGTTAATGAAGTAGAAGCCATTGATATTCTAAATCCTGCCTTTTTATTCTCCTCATCAATATCGTATATTGATAATTCCCCAATCATTTCATCACTACTTTTTAAACAAATAGCGAAATCATAACGACTAGAATCATTATTTATATTATTTATATGTGTCTTAATTTGTTGTAATGAAAAATTAAAAGTAGTCCCAGTCATATAACGTATTTCTTTATCCAGCGTACTTCCTAATATAATAGGGGCATCTGACTCGCAAAGCAGTCTTAAATAAATTCTCTCGCTCTCTAATCTCATTTAATTATTCTCCTTTATTCTCTTGTTTCAAATTGTTTAGAGTATATGTACTTACTTCGATTACATTAATCTATTAGGGCTATGATATAAAAAAGACAAATTATATAAGTTTTATACATAACATAATAAAATGGAGTATCACTAAACTGCCCCGTTTGTAGAATAGCCAAAAGAACAACTCGATAGCAGTCTTGTACCTAAGCTCTAGTTCCCCCTTTTACTTACGTACACTATTCACAAAGCAGAATATTTTGTTCAAAACTCTTCCTTATTTGATAGTTCAACCCAAAAAGGATATAGAATAACAAACAATGGAACGAAACCTATCGAGATAGATATTAAAGCAAATGAAGAGCCAAAAAAGAGACTCCAAAACGTTATTATGCTCATTGCTATAAATGTAATCAAAAAGTTTTTTATTCTTGTACCCTTAGTGGTATATTGTTTTTTCTCGCAATATGGGCAAATCATACCTGTATCCAGAGTGAAAGATTTTTTTAGCGTTTGTTTCCAACCCCATTTTTGATCACAATTTTGACAAGTTGGCATTTTCTCAATCCCCTCTTTACTTTTGCTTATCACAAATAATTAAGTTCAACATAAAGAGGCATTAATCCTTTTTTCGCTAAACTGCCCCATTTGTTCAAGAAGGCCTATCCAATCCATTTGTACCTAAACGGATAGCAGCTTCCCTTTTTATTCAAAATCAACAATCTTTACAAATACAGCCTTTTGATTAAATTAGTATGACTTAGGGTTTATAATTAACATATAGTGATAAAATAGAAAAAGCCAAGGAGCGGTAACTCCCTGGCACAACTACTACTGTACGAGGTAGTGTTCAACAAGAATTATTTCTTCTTAGAAGAACTCCCCTTATGTTTCTCAGGCGCGGGGGGGTTTTTCTTTGCCTCTCACTAATTTCAACCAAGTACATCAACAGATATTTTATTATATTAACCTGCCCCGTTTCTACAATAAGGAATTCTACAAAAAAGAACATTAATCCCTCCTGGATCAATGCACCCGATAATTGAATAAGGATTTATTTTATTTTATTTTATTTTTACATTGATAATAATTGCACCAACCACAATCCATAAAACGTAAAATAACATTACGATATAAAGGTGATCAGGCAGTAAAGGGACAAATATAAATATAATACCAAGTCCAATTAGATAGATACCTGCATACTTAGAGAGTCTCTTTTTATCTTTTACTTGACCTTCTACATATCCTGCTAAAATTTGTACTTTTCCTTTTTTCCAAACAAAATAAGCAGCCAAAAAATGAAGCCCTGCTACTATAAGGCCGACAAACAACTGCATTGTTTCAACCCCTTATACGGCATTTGTATTATATATATCTTCCGCTAACCTGCCCCGTTTGCCTAATAACGACTAGAACATACTGATATCTATTTACTGTTTATTTTCTTTTTGGCATCCACATACCCAACTATTCCAACTATTGTGATTAAAATTAAAACATAAATATCTGTAGTCAGTATGCCTTTCGTTACCAATGACAGTTCATCGTATGTTCTAATCAAGAGACCAATTGGCGAGAAAATAAGAAGCGACAAAAAGAACTTTTTCCTGACTTCTAAATCTTGCATAATAATCCCCCTTAAAGCATTACTTTCCTTCTTCCGCTAAACTGCCCCGTTTCTACAATAAGGAATTCAACACAAAAAGACATTAATCCTTCTTTTTGGATCAATGCCTCCGTTTGTTTAAGTACATTTCTTAACATTTCAGCTGTTAGAAAATTGAAAATTAATCCCGTTCATTACAAGTTTCATATTCATCTTTCATAATCCAACTAACACAAGCTGCACCTGACTCATCATAAATTTCTTTTCCAATGGTTAATTCGATGCTTCGGTTTTCTTTTGGAAATCCTGGGGCCTCATTAGTAATGTTTAGTGTTTCATCGTCTACCCAGTTCATAGAAAAATTATTTTTCCCTGGAGCATAGTATACAGTACGTATCTTATTGCCCTTACCTTCAGTAACTTCAACCCAAACATTTACGCCACCTGCTGCTCCACCATACGTTTTATAATATGAGTTCGCTGAATACTTTCCATTAGGTGATTCCACTGGACCTACAAAAAATTCACCGTTATTAAATTCAAATGTATAGGTATATTTTTGATATACGAACAGACAAATCATACTTAATATAACAAGAAAAATTATTTTATATCTTAATCTAATACTCCGCAACCTATCTTTCTCCTATTCCTCTATATTCTATACTTCTTCCGCTAACCTGCCCCTTTACTGATATAAGAATCCCTGAATAGAAACATAAAAAGCAAAACCAGAAACACCGATACACATATAACCCCAAAATGCTTTTTTATCTTTTTGAAGCTCAATTACTCCCGTAGTCAACATCAAAAAACTCAGTGCTATCATTAAATAAGGCATATACTCGAAATTTTCGGTTATTAGACCATATAAAGCTAACACAAGGACACCTATTGATAAAATATTTCTTAATGTTTTTAGCATATTTCCCTCCCCTTTTAAAAAGTCATTCCCTCAAGTTTTTGTCTAATCATATCACAATTACATTATTACTTTATTCAAAAACGTAAATTCCTTTTTGAGCTAAACTGCCCCGTTAGCTGCAAAAATATAAAGCACCCTCGGTTGTTAAGGGTGCTTTATTCATATAAGAAATTAGATTACCTCACCACAATAAACATATTTATAATTGGGAATTTATGTTAATATGAGAAAAACGGCTAGGGGTGCAATTATGAATAATACATTTCAAGTTTTAGAAAAAAGGCTAGCGGAATACAAAGTCTACGATGCTTGGCCATATGTACAGAGTCTACAAGAAACTTTAAACTACTTAACAATTTCATACAATCTATTAAACGAAGTATACGAACACCGGAAATCTGTTTTAGAGTCTACAGAAAATGATATTTTTCAAGAAGCTGCAGAAAAAGGAAAAGCTACAATCACCGTCAACGATTTCAACAAGACAAACATAAATATTGGTGGTTTTCAAATTAAAGATAGCGAGTTTCTTAGGAAAACAACCATCGAATTTTTTCATTACGCAAGAGTTAGCATAGATGTCTTGTTCCAAATTATCAATGCAGGATTACTAGGTGATAAATCGTTCCCAGTTACCGATAGAAATCTTGTCACTAATGTCCTTAATAAGATAGATAAAATACAAGACTTTGCTAATGTAAAACACTATTTAGATCAAAATAAACTAGATAAGCATTATCGTTATTTACAAGCTTTCGATAACTATATAAAACATATCAAAACCGTATTAATAAATATCAAAAACAGTTTTATGTTCGGTGATAATGATGAATTTTATATAAAGGAATTTCGTTATGATAATGTACTTTACGAACAAGTAGATGCACTTGCCAAAACAAAGGATACTTACAACTATGTTGTAAATACAATCGATAATATATTAAAAGAAGTTTATAACCAAATACCAAATTGTTTAGATAACACACAAAGAATACAGGAACTTAAATTTAAGATGCAAATTCAGAAAAACAAAACTGGAGAAAACATAGACTTCATTTCGTTCTTCATTGAGGTAGAAAACGATTTATCTGAATTACCAAGCGAGATTAAAGTATACCCTTTAAGAATCAAGCCAAATGGGGATATTTATAGCTTTGATTTCAGATTGGAAAAGATCTTCATTAAAAAGCGAAATACCGATAACGAAGCGGACTCCATTGTTGGATACGCTGAACTAAAAAATGGCCTAGATACGAACGAGTTTTACAGAATATTCACTGTGAAAAGCTGCTCTTATTCAGATTATGTGAAATATCTAGTTGAGTTTAAAAACAAAACCCAAAAAATAAAGCTAAACCTGTATGCTATGGAAGGCGAAAGCATACTTATTAATAACTCTACTGAGTGAATAAGAATGTACAAATCTATCTTAAACGAACACAAAAAAGAGACAGCATAGCTGTCTCTTTTACATAATTCCGTATTCAACCGTTAAAACGAACAACAAAAAAAGATCTTCCATACAGAAGTTTTAAATTAAATACTTAAATTAAGTATAAACAGCTAAACAGATAAGGGTTCAAAACTGTATGGGACAACATAAAATCAATTCTCAAATATTGATAATTCGATGTTAGACAAGATTAATCCTTTTTCAGCTAACCTGCCCCGTTAGTAGTAAAAGTGAACAACGAAAAAAAGATAGGAATAATTATCATCGAACTTATAATCGTTGAAATATATTGTTTTGATTCCTTTAGATACTTCCATTCCAATATAACTTGTAAACACGTTAATGCTGTTAAAAATAGAATCAAATTCCACTTTAAAAGGTCATCCGATTCCTTTTCAAGGGCAAACAAATAGGTAAACACAAAAAGTATACCTATCATCACTCTTCCCCAATGATCAATTGATTTTCCAGGAGTTTCGGAAAGGTCTATTTTCTTTACACCAAGAAATTTCCTCACTATTTTCTCCACTAAAAATGCTGCTAAAAGAAAAACAACAAGACTCACCAACAGCTTCATATTCACCCTTCTCTCTATTAGCCACGACTTCCAATATTACAACTTTAAAATTCGATATGTATTATAGCAAATCCATCTTGCACTAACCTGCCCCGTTTCTACAATAAGAAATTCAACATAAAAAGGCATAAATCCTTCTTGGATCAATGCCCCTGTTAGTTGAGAAAGGTACTTACGGTATAACTTTAATTATCATAGTCAGAAACATAATAAACAATAAAACTATATGTATCCATACCATAGATTTTACGATTAATCCCGCCCAGACTTTTTTTCGTAAACCATAGTGAAGGACAATAGAAAAAACTAAGAGACTGACTATTCCACGAAGGATACTACCATCTACAAAGAATAAAACTACATTTATTAATACGGATATAATAAATAAAATGACATATACCTTATATATCTTTTCTTTTCTTTGTACCTCGTGTTGGAATTGATACATTACTTTTCACCCCTTGTTACTCATATTCTTGATTAATTGATTATACCTTTTTCACTAACCTGCCCCGTTACTCCAATAAGGAATTCAACACTAAAAGGCATTAATCCTTCTTAGATCAATGCCCCTGTTTGTTTAAGTAAATTTATTCACAAAGATACTAAGATTTAAATTCATAGCCTCCTCGTTAAAAATGTATAATTCCTACGATTATTTAGTTTCTCCTTTAATTCTTTCTGTATTCCAAACAATAAATATATAGATGATAATTAGAGAAAAAGGAATTATAGCGTTTAATATAGTTTTTGTTTGATCTTGAAGATTAGTCAGATTAATAATTCCTTCTGGTAAAAATAAGAGAATTGGAATAATAATAAGTGTCATAGACTTGCTCCAAACGGCCATCAAAATGAAAATGATGGCTGCACAACCGATTGCAATTATATTTCCAGTTATCCCAAATTCAAAGGTAGGTGTATTAACAGCGTTATTTATATAGATGTGAATCATAAATAATAATACTGGGACAGCACCTGTTATTCCTAATATAATCCATTCATTTATTTTAGACAAATGTCTACTTGAGACATATTTGAACACAATCGCAGTTGTAAATAAACTAAGTAAGAATATCAATGGATAACCAACTAGATCAATGATTGAGAATTCAACGCCCCTAATTGCTTTACCTGTAAGAATAAAAGCAAGTGCACCAATCATAATTATTGGTATATATTTAAATAAGCCCTTCAAATCAAGAGGCATTTCACTCGCTACTTGATTCATATATTCTTTAGGACTTTTTCCAATGATATCATCTATATTTTTACCGTTCTTTTCAGCTTCGCAAAGATGATCTTCTAATTCTCCTATAATTTCATTGATTTCTATTTCTTTTTTGCCGCTTGAAATTAAATACACTTTCATATTTTCCAAAAAATTCTGACTTTCCGTTGATATAGACATATATTTAATCTCCCTCCCTCAATAACTGATGGACACTACTAGAGATAGCCGCCCAATTCTTCTTAAATTCCTCTAATTCCTCATACCCCTTGACTGATAAAGAATAATATTTCCTCTTTGGACCGCCTGAAGGTAGCTCTTTTTGATTTACTGTAACAAGACCTTCCTTTTTCATACGGAGCAATAATGGATAAATGCTTCCTTCACTAACCATCGTAAAGCCGAATTCACCCAATTTTTCCGTCATTTCATATCCATAGGTTTCTTTTTTAGAAATTATTGAAAGCAGACACCCCTCTAAAATTCCTTTAAGTATTTGACTCGACGACAATTAGTTTCCTCCTTTAAAGGTTCACCCAACTAACTTGCAATACAAAGTAGTGGAGTAAATAAAAAACTAACTTGCATTACAAGTTAGTTAAAGATTATCACACTCAAGAAAATTATTCAAATTATTTACATTAAATTGAATGATTTTCAACTTATTTCTCTGTCACTAACCTGCCCTGATTGTTCTATATTAATAGTAAAAGAGGATATATATCACAGAAATCACTTTAGTCGTGTATGTGAAGGATGAAAATTACAAAGGATAATAACGAATTGAAATATATATCAATAAATTTATGGAATTATCAATCTTCTAAATTTCTCCTTTTTTTGAATTTATTGTATGATTTTGTAATTAATTTGTGCTAAAATGTTTATGGTTAAAGAATTACTAATTAATTGGAGGTAAGGAAATGATTATCAAAAGTATCGCTTCAAAGAAAACATCATTTATATGGCTTAGCGTTATGGTATTTGCCTTAGTAATGGTACTATCACCAATTGCTAATGCCAAAGCTCAATCTAATGAGGAAGAACAGATTGATCAAATGGCTGGAGACATTGAATTTTTGCTTGAAGAAGCTACAGAATATGACACTAATGGAAATGTAGTAGGCTTTGACTTTGACTTATTAGAAGCTAAGTTTGGTAAAAGTGAAGAATTTGATATTTTAAAAGAAGATATTAATAACTCTCAATCTGATAATGGAAATATACAACCTATGGCTAAACAAAGTTGGAAAGGTTGTATGATAGATGCCTTAAAAGACCACTTTGGTGTTACACTTGTTAATATTGCAATAAACGGTGGTCTGTGGGCTTATTTGGAGAAGAAAGCATATAAAGAGGCTGCAAAATTATTAATTAAACTAGGCATTGGTGGAAATGTTGTTGGTGCTACTGCTTTCTTGGTTTGGTATTCTGCCAAATGTGCAAGCTAAACTCTATAAATTAATTTAGAAAATAAGTATCAGTAAAAGGAGTGTTACATTATATGAAAGAAAACAATAAAAATTCACTATATTTTATTGGATACTTTTTATTCTTCCCCATTGTTTTCCTAATAAGCTCTTTAATATGGAGAGCTGTAATAAAAGGAACTAATTTGGGAACTATATTTACAGATGCTTTATCTATAATGGGGATATACTACATTATAGTTAGTTTGATTTTTACAATTATTCTTGTTAAACGTAATAAAGCATTATTATCATAATCTTTCTTGAATAAAAATCTCAAGAATAATATTTTTAGAGATTCATACTACATACAAAAGGGATTTGGAGTATTCTTTTTCCGAATCCCTTTTGGTGTTTTAGGGTAGCCATCTTTATCACTTTGAAGTAATTAACATTGGTACTCGTTATCAGACTTCTCCTACACCTTTTATTTATTATGGAAATGCTGTTGTATAAAAAGAATATATTGTAAGAGATTTAATTACAGTTCTATGATCTATTAAATGCTGGATTGTGAATTACATTTACATATTGGTCAATTGTGGCATTTTTACAAATCTCCAAATGATACAGGAACAATATATTTAATATTCACCCAAATAAAAAAGTCATATTCAAAAGAATTCACCTATCTCATTTATTAACAAAATAACCTCATTTTCTTTTGGTATTAAGCTAACCTGCCCCTTTAGTCGCATAATAACTGAACGTCTTATGACAGTCTTAACCTTCTGCTAAATTCCCCCTTTTTTGCAGATTAAGAAGGTGAGCTAAACACCAAACTTTCGGTATAAAAATAAAGCCCTGCAGCCCTAGTTTATGTAATAAGTAACTAATCGATATAAATAGTACAGTTGTGATACAATTAAAAAAAATCACACAGGAGGAAAATAATGATAAAAGGTTTGTTACGTACATTGAGTTTGATTGCTACAGTCTTAGTGCTGATGTGGATTTTTGATTTGGTTTTCAAGGATATACCATCTAAGAATTTTATAGACGTTGCTGTTTTGATGGGAATAGGTGGGGCAATCGGAGTAACAATTCGCTTTGCGATAGATCGGGCTAAAAAATCTTGACCTTCTTTTTTCAACATCTCTATACTAAAGGGCGATGTTAACAAAAAAGAAGACATAAATAACCTTGTCTTATGTTTCTTCCACTAACCTGCCCCTTTTGTACAATAAGAAATTCAACACAAAAAGGCATTAATCCTTCTTAGATCAATACCCCTGTTTATTTAAGTATAATTATTCACAATAATAGCAACTACCTTTAGAAATGATATTTGTATTTATATTTCACTAATTATATGTCCGTCATTATCTAAGAAGTCTATATTTATGTTAGAAAAGTTTTTTGGTTTATTGTTCATTAAAATCCAAACGCTCATTTTATCATTGAGCCTAACAATATCCGCTTCTATTCCGTTCACTTTTAAGGTCTTCGTTTCAGCCACTATATCTTTTGGTATGACCCCGTGCAAAAGGATATCTCCATCAACAATACTTGTATAGGAAGAATCTCTATCCTCATCGTGAGAATAATAGGTTGGTTTCCAACCGAATATCCCTTTTTCAAACCGTACTAATGAAACAGTATTTCCAACTTCAAATGGCACAAATGTAGAATTCCCAATTCGGTAAAATTCTTTATCACCAATTTCAGTTCCAACAAATTCATTCTTAAACTTTTCAAATGCTTCATCGACAGTTTTAGAACTTAGTTTTACACTCTCTATACTTGCAAATATCGCATATGTAACAATCATTGATATAACATAAAAAGTGATTGTTTTTGTCCGTTTCCCCAACTCATCTCTTCCCCCCGTCTTATATTGTAACTCTTAAATACTTGAATTAACTTTATGTTATTTTCTCAGTTGCTCCTGTTAAGCTAAACTGCCCCTTTACTTCCATAAGAAGTTCAATATAAAAGAGCATTAATCATTCCTGAAACAACGGCTCCGTTAGTTTAAATACATTTGAAACTAATAGTTATCCAACGTAATTCTTAAAACACCAAACCACAAGATTCATACTCACTATTCCCCAAGCTGTGATACTCACTATCCACCAAATTACCGATTTTGCTTTAGCCTTTGAACTTTCCTCGTCTTCCATATTTGCTTTTATAAAAGCGACCTTACTTTCCATACCTTTTTTCATAGAAGCGAGAACAACAAATCCGATTATTATGAAACCAATAGCTATCCAGAATAACAAGTCCACCTTTTATAACACCCTTTCCTTTAAATCCTCTTTATTCAACTAACCTGCCCCTTTTGTCTAATAATGACTAGAACATACTGACATCTATTTACTGTTTATTTTTCTTTTTGGCATTCACATACCCAACTGTTCCGACTATTGTAATTAAAATCAAAACATACATATCCGTAGTCAGTATGCCTTCCTTTACCAATGACAGTTCATCGTATGTTCTAATCAAGAGACCAATTGGCGGGAAAATAAGAAGCGACAAAAAGAACTTT